>DATGBR010000164.1:0-6190 GCA_035312605.1 Candidatus Methylomirabilota bacterium | reverse complement strand
GCTCTACCATGGCCTCCGCGGGGGCGCGCTCGCCGCGCGGGCCGCCGAGCTGCTGGCCGCGGTGCGCATCCCGTCGCCCATCGAGCGACTGCGCGCCTTCCCGCACCAGCTCTCGGGCGGCATGCGCCAGCGGGTGGTGGGGGCCATGGCCATCGCGGCGCCGCCGCGGCTGCTCATCGCCGACGAGCCCACCACGAGCCTCGACCTCACCATCCAGGCGCAGTACCTGGGCCTGCTCGAGGAGCTGCAGGACCGGCACCGCCTGGCTCTCGTCTTCGTCACCCACAACCTGGGCATCGTGGCGCGCATCTGCGACCGGGTGGCCGTAATGTACGCCGGCCGCATCGTCGAGATGGGACCGGTGCGTCGGCTCTTCACGCGCCCGGCGCATCCCTACACCCGGGCCCTGCTCGAATCCATCCCGCGCCTCGGGGCCCGGGCGGCGCGGCTCACCGCCATCGAGGGCCAGCCGCCCGACCTGGCGCGGCTGGCCCCGGGCTGCGCCTTCGCGCCGCGCTGCCCGTCGGTGATGGAGCGCTGCCGGGTGGAAGCGCCGCCCGAGACGGTGGTGGAGGCGGGCCACGTGACGCGCTGCTGGCTCGAGGGAGGGCCGGAGGTCGGCGCGCCGAGCGGTGGGACGCCCGCGTGAGCCCGCTCCTCGAGGTCGAGGCGCTCACCAAGCACTTCCCGGTGCGGCGCGGGCTCCTCGGCCGGAGCCGCGAGCGGGTGCGCGCGGTGGACGGCGTCTCGTTCACGCTGGAGGCCGGGACGACCCTCGGGCTGGTCGGCGAATCGGGCTGCGGCAAGACGACCACGTCCAAGCTGGTGCTCGGGCTCGAGCGGCCGACGTCGGGGGCGATCCGCTTCCAGGGCGAGGACGTGCTCACGCTCGACCGCGCCCAGCTCCGCCGCTATCGTCGGGCGGTCCAGGCGGTCTTCCAGGACCCCTACGGCTCGCTCGACCCGCGCATGCGGGTTGGGTCGATCATCGCGGAGCCGCTCGTGATCAACGAGCGGCTGGACCGGGCCGCGCGGCGCCGGCGCGTGCTCGAGCTGCTGGACCTGGTGAGCCTGCCCGCGCGCGCGACCGATCTCTTCCCGCACGAGTTCTCGGGCGGCCAGCGGCAGCGGGTCGCGATCGCGCGGGCGCTCGCGCTCTCCCCGCGGCTCGTGGTCCTCGACGAGCCGGTCTCCGCGCTCGACGTATCGATCCGCGCCCAGATCCTGAACCTGCTGCGCGATTTGCAGCAGCGGCTGGGGGTGTCCTACCTCTTCATCTCGCACGATCTGGCCGCGGTGGCGCACATGAGCCACACCATTGCGGTGATGTACCTGGGCCAGATCGTGGAGTGGGGCCCCGCCGAGGGGGTCGCGCTCGAGCCGCGGCATCCGTACACGCAGGCCCTCTTCGCCGCCGCGCTGCCGATCGACTTCGATTCCCCGCGTCCGGAGGTCCCGCTCGCCGGCGAGGTGCCGAGCCCGCTACGACCCCCGGCGGGCTGCCGTTTCCACCCGCGCTGCCCCCACGCCATGCCCCACTGCGCCACCGATCCGCCCGACCTCCGCCTCCACGCCGGCCGCCAGGTCGCCTGCCACCTCTATTAGGGGTCAGGCGAGGAGGAGGCAGGCGGCGCCGGCGCAGGCGAGGAGGGCGGCGGTGAGACTGCGGGCGAGGTCGGGCTCGCCGAAGAGGGTGCGGCCCAGCAGCACCGCGAGGACGGCGGACATGCGGCGGATCGCGTTGACGTAGGCCGCGGAGGCCATGGTGAGCGCGGTGGTCTGCATGCCGGTGCCGGTCACGCCGAGCAGCCCGTGGCTCACCACCGTGACGAGGTTGCGCGGCCGCACGCTCTCGGCCAGGCCGCGCGGCGTGGTCACCGCCGCGATCAGGGTGGCCAGGAGTGCGGTCGCGCCGTGCGAGCAGACCAGGTAGCTCGGCGGCCCGAGATGAAGCGCTCCGTAGCGGTCCACCGCGCCGAGAAAGCCGAGCAGGAACGCGGCGCCCAGGGCGTCGAGCGCGTCCCGCCGCGCGAAGAGGGTGCGGATCCGGCCCAGGCGCCCGCCCGCTCCGCCCGAGAGGCTGACGGTGCCGGTGAGGGAGAGCGCGAGGCCGATCCAGCCGAGGGCGCTCGGCAGCCCGCCCGAGAGCGCCGCGTCGGGCAAGATCGTGAAGATCGGGCTCAGCGCGAGGATCGGTCCGACGATGGAGATGTCTCCGCGCGCGCTGGCCCGCGCGAGCAGACCGCTCATGCCGAGCACGAGCAGGCACGAGATGGCCACCGCGGGCCACAGGGGCCCCGGCGCGGTGAACGGATGGGCCGAGACCACGAAAAACACCACCCACGCCGCGCAGGCCACCCCCTGGGTCCACGCCACGATCACCAGGGGGGGGATCTCCCGCGCGCGCCCCTTGACGACCGCGAACTGGACGGCCTGGGTGAGGGCCGCGCCGAGCGACAGCAGGAACCAGGTCAGACGAGCTCGACGCGGGACACCCCGCTCGCCTCGGCGAGGCCCTCCTCGTCGATCTTGTAGTCGTCGCGAAACGGAATCGCCATCGCGGGGATGACCCCGTGGAATGGGCGGCTCACGCTCATCGGTCGGCTCCTCCCGGGAGACCGTACCCGAGGAGCCGACGCCAGGTCAAATCGACCTCGCTCTTGACGTGCCTGCCGACGGCCCCTAGATTGCTCGGGGAGGCCACTCATGCCACGCGCATCCTTCGGGCTCATCCTGGCCAATCGGGCGGTCGTGCTCGGCGCGATCCAGGCCCGGGATCTCATCGAGCTGTCGCAGCAGGCGGAGGCCTCCGGCGCCTTCGACACGCTCTGGGTCGGCGACAGCCTGCTCGCCAAGCCGCGCCTCGAGGCGGTCGCGCTGCTCTCGGCCCTCGCGGGCGCCACCTCGCGCATGCGGCTCGCGGTGGGCTGCATGGCCACCTTCGTCCACCGCCACCCGCTCCTGCTCGCGCAGCAGTGGGCGAGCCTCGACGTGCTCTCCGGCGGCCGTGCCCTCCTCGCGGTCTGCCTGGGCGGACCCGACGAGCAGAGCGCGGCGCAGGCGCTCGAGCACCGGGTGATGGGGATCCGCTCGAGCGAGCGGGTGGGCCGCATGGAGGAGGGCATCCAGATCCTCCGGAAGGTCTTCACCGGGGAGAAGGTCTCCCACCAGGGCGAGTTCTACCAGTTCGAGGGCGTGAAGATCGAGCCGCGCCCGGTCCAGCAGCCGTGCCCGATCTGGATCGCGAGCAATCCGACCGGCCTCACCTGGAAGGGCGGGGCCAGCGCCTCGGACACGGCGGTGGAGCGCGGCTTCCGGCGGGTCGCCCGCTTCGCGGACGGCTGGATGACCAACAAGGTGACGCCGGCCCAGTTCCGTGAGCAGTGGGCGCGCATCGCCCGGATGACGCGCGAGGAGGGCCGCAACCCGGACGCGCTCGGCAGCGCGCTCTACCACAACATCAACATCAACGAGGACCGCGGCAAGGCGCTCGAGGAGAGCAAGACCTTCCTCGATACCTACTACACCTCCAAGTTCTCCCCCGCCTTCGTCGAGGGCTGGACGGTCGCGGGCAGCCCGGCCCAGTGCATCGCGGAGCTGCGCGAGTACGTGGCGGCGGGGCTCACCCACATCTCGCTCCGCCTCACGTCGTGGGACCAGCGCGGCCAGCTCAAGCGCTTCCTGGCCGAGGTCGCCCCCGCGCTCACGGCGGGGCGCTGAGGCGCGCCCGCGCCGAGCATGCGCTTCCTGGCGAATCGCGGACCGGCCCTCGCGGTCGCCCTGCTCGTGGTGGCCCTGGTCGCGGACGCGGTGCTGTCGCTGCACAACATCCGCGAGGTCGCCACCAGCGTGCAGTGGGTCTCGCACACCAACGAGGTCCTGACCCGGCTCGAGACGGTCCTCTCGACCCTCAAGGACGCCGAGACCGGCCAGCGCGGCTACCTGCTCACCGGGGAACCGGCCTATCTCGAGCCGTATCGCGACGCGGTGGACCGGTTGCCGCGCCAGATCGCCGACCTCCGCCAGGTCACCCTCGACAACCCGGCCCAGACCGTACGCGTGCTGCGGCTCGATCAGCTCGCGAGCGAGCAGCTGGCCATCCTGCGTCGCGGGCTCGATCTCTTCGCGCTCGAGCCGGACCGCGGGCGGGCCCTCGCGGCCGCGCGACAGACGGTGCTGAGCGGGCAGGGCAAGCCGACGATGGACGCGATCCGCGGCGAGGTGGACCAGATGCAGCGGGTCGAGTGGGATCTGCTCCGGGAGCGCGGCGCGATCTCCCGCGCGAGCGCCCGGATCGCGCTCGCCACCACCGTCGTCGCGCTCGCCATCGGCCTGGGCCTGGTGGCCCTCGCGGTGTGGCTGTTCGCGCGCAACCTGACGATCCGCCAGCGCGCGGCCGAGGTGCTCCACGCCGAGCGCGAGCGCTTCCGCACCACGCTGACCAGCATCGGGGACGCGGTGATGGTGACCGACGCGCAGGGGCGGGTGACCCTGCTCAATCCGGCGGCGCAGGCCCTGACGCGCTGGGACGCCGACGCGATCGGCCGTCCGGTCGACGAGGTCTTCCGGATCGTCAACGAGGCGACCCGGAACACGGTGGAGAACCCGGTGACCAAGGTCCTGCGGGAAGGCGCGATCGTCGGCCTCGCCAACCACACGGTGCTGATCGGGCGGGACGGGACCGAGGTGCCGATCGACGACAGCGGAGCCCCGATCCGGGACGGACGCGGCCGCGTCGTGGGCGTGGTCCTCGTGTTCCGGGACATCACGGCGCGGCGCGCGGCCGAGCAGGAGCTTCGCGAGAACGATCGCCGCAAGGACGAGTTCCTGGCCATGCTGGCCCACGAGCTGCGTAATCCGCTCGCCCCGATCCGCAACGCGGCCCACACCCTGGCCCTGCTCGGTACGCCCGACGATCGGATCCACTGGGTGTCGGGCGTGATCGAGCGCCAGGTGGGGCTCATGACCCGCCTGGTGGACGACCTGCTCGACGTCTCCCGCATCACGTCAGGAAAGATCACGCTGAAGCGCGAGCCGGTCTCGATCGCGGCGGTGATCGCGCAGGCGGCGGAGGCGGCGCGCCCGCCCGCCGAGAGTCGGAAGGAGGCGCTGGAGGTGGACGTGGCTCCCGACGTGGGGTGGGTGGACGGCGACCAGGCCCGCCTCGTCCAGGTGGTGGGTAACCTGCTCGACAACGCGATCAAGTACACGGAGGAAGGCGGGCACATCCGGCTGACCGCCCGCGCCGACGACCGGGAGGTCGTGATCGCGGTGCGCGACAGCGGCGTCGGCATCGCCGCCGATCTCCTGCCGCACGTCTTCGATCTGTTCGCCCAGGCGGACCGCTCGCTCGAGCGTCGGCAGGGCGGGCTCGGGATCGGACTCACGCTGGTGCGACGGCTGGTCGACATGCACGGCGGCCGGGTCGAGGCCGCGAGCGAGGGGCCCGGGCGCGGCAGCGAGTTCACCATCCGGCTGCCCCGGCTGGCCGTCGACGCGGCCGAGCCCGGCGTGGAGCCGGCGCTCGAGACGCCGGAAGGGCCGCCCGGTCCCGCGCGCCGGGTGCTGGTGGTGGACGATCAGCCCGACTCCACCGACTCGCTGGCCCTGTTCCTGCGCCTCCGGGGCCACGAGGTCCACACCGCGTCCGACGGCCCGGGCGCCCTCGAGGAGTTCGCGCGCTGCCAGCCGGAGGTGGTCTTTCTCGATCTGGGGCTACCCGGCATGAGCGGCTACGACGTGGCGCGGCGGCTGCGGGCGATGCCGGAGGCGCGGGAGGTGCGGCTGGTGGCGGTCACCGGCTACGGGACGGAGGAAGACCGCGAGCGGACGCGGGCCGCCGGCTTCGACGTCCACCTCGCCAAGCCGGTGGACCCGCTCGCGGTCGAGGAGCTCCTCACAGCCCGCGGCGCTTGAGGAAGGTGCTGAACCAGGGGCCCACCTAGTTGTCGTGCGCGCTCTTCCGGATGCTGCCCACAAGATCCGGCTCCTGCGCAAGGCCGGGCGCGCGGGCGAAGCGCAGGCCCTCACGATGGACTGCGCGCTCAACGGGACCACCGAGCTCAAGCGGGCACGCCAGGAAGCCAATCAAACGCCGGCAGCTCTCGCGGCAACGGCGAGCGGCTGGTCAGCCGGTGAGGTCGAGGAGCATCGCGGCGTGGTCGCTCGCGGCGCGGCGGTCGCGGCGGCC
>DATGBR010000163.1:0-21745 GCA_035312605.1 Candidatus Methylomirabilota bacterium | reverse complement strand
GCCACACCCTGTTCTGAGGAGGCCCGCTCCCGGGGTTGGCGCGGCGGGAGGGTCGTCTGCTATCCTGAGATTCCGTCTGGAGGGGCGTGACCGATGAACATCTGCGTGGTGGGAACGGGTTACGTTGGGCTCGTGACCGGCGCCGTCTTCGCCGATCTCGGCAACGACGTGGTCTGCGTGGACAACGCGATCAAGAAGATCGAGGCGTTGCGGGCCGGCCAGATGCCGATCTACGAGCCGGGCCTCGAGGAGATGGTCGTCCGGAACAAGGTCGACGGCCGGCTCACCTTCTCCACCGATCTGGCCGCGGGAGTCCGCCAGGCGGACGTTATCTTCATCGCGGTCGGCACGCCGCCCAAGGAGACGGGCGAGACCGACCTCTCGCACGTGGAAGCGGTGGCGGCCGAGATCGGCCGCTCGATGGACCGCTACAAGGTGGTGGTCAACAAGTCGACGGTCCCGGTGGGGACGGGCGAGCTCGTCCGCGAGGTCATCATGCGGCACCAGCCGCGCCCGCTCGACTTCGACGTGGTGTCCAACCCCGAGTTCCTCCGCGAGGGCTCGGCCATCGAGGACACCCTCCGCCCCGATCGCATCGTGATCGGCGCTCCCAACCAGCAGGTGGCCATGACCCTCGTCGAGCTGTACGCTCCGCTCGAGCGGCCGATGATCATCACCGACCTGCCGTCGGCGGAGGTGATCAAGTACGCCTCCAACTCGTTCCTGGCCGCCAAGATCTCGTTCATCAACGCGATCGCCAACATCTGCGAGGCGGCGGGGGCCGACGTGAGCCAGGTGATGAAGGGCATGGGGCTCGACTCCCGCATCGGGATGCAGTTCCTCCAGGCCGGGCTCGGCTACGGCGGCTCCTGCTTCCCCAAGGACGTGGACTCGCTCATCCACACCGCGTCGCAGCTCGGCTACGACTTCAAGCTGCTGCGCTCGGTGGTGGAGATCAACAAGGAGCGCGCCGCGCACCTGGTGGAGATGATGCGCAAGGCGATGGGGCCGCTCGAGGACAAGACGATCGCGGTCCTGGGGCTCGCCTTCAAGCCCAACACCGACGACATGCGCGAGGCCAAGAGCCTCGAGGTGGTGCGGGCGCTGCACGCGGCGGGGGCTCAGGTCCGCGCCTACGATCCGGTGGCGATGGAGAACGCGCGGGCCCTCATGCCGGAGGGCGTGGTCTTCTGCGAGTCGGCCTACGAGGCGGCCGCGGGGGCCGACGGGGTGACCCTGCTCACCGAGTGGAACGAGTTCAAGTACCTGAACCTGGACCGGCTCCGGGGCCTGCTGCGCCGCCGCCTGATCTTCGACGCCCGCAACCTCTACGAGCCCGAGCGCATGCGGCGGCTCGGCTTCGAGTACTACTCCATCGGGCGCAAGCCCGTCCTGGCCGGCTGAGGAGCCGAGCCCGGTGCGAGTGCTGGTGACGGGCGGGGCCGGCTTCATCGGCTCCCACCTGTGCGACTTCCTCCTGGCGCGCGGCTGCGAGGTGGTCTGCATGGACAACCTCCTGACCGGGTCGACCGACAACATCGCCCACATCAGCGACCCGCGGTTCCTCTTCGTCAAGCACGACGTGACCAACTACATCGTGGTGGGCGGACCGCTCGACTACGTCCTGCACTTCGCGAGCCCCGCGTCCCCGATCGACTACCTGGAGCTGCCGATCCAGACCCTCAAGGTCGGCGCCCTCGGGACCCACAAGGCGCTCGGGCTGGCCAAGGAGCGCCGGGCCAAGTTCCTGCTCGCGTCGACCTCCGAGGTCTACGGCGATCCGCTCGTGCACCCGCAGCGCGAGGACTACTGGGGCAACGTCAACCCGGTGGGCCCGCGCGGGGTCTACGATGAGGCCAAGCGGTTCGCGGAGGCCATGACCATGGCCTACCACCGCGTGCACGGCCTGGACGCCCGCATCGTGCGCATCTTCAACACCTACGGCCCGCGCATGCGGCTCACCGACGGCCGGGCGATCCCCACCTTCGTCCGCCAGGCGCTGCGGAACGAGCCGATCACCGTCTTCGGCGACGGCTCCCAGACCCGCTCGTTCACCTACGTGTCCGACCTGGTGGAGGGCATCTGGGCCCTCATGCAGGCCAAGGTCAACGAGCCGGTCAACATCGGGAACCCGCGGGAGATGACCCTGCTCCAGCTCGCGCGCCAGATCACCCAGATGAGCGGCTCCCGCAGCGAGGTCGTGTTCCGCCCGCTCCCCACCGACGACCCGAAGGTGCGCCAGCCCGACATCACCAAGGCGCGGCGCGTGCTGGGGTGGGAGCCCAAGGTCGAGGTCGAGGACGGTCTGCGCCGCACCATCGACTGGTGCCGAAAACTGGTGACCCAGCCATGAAGATCCTCGTCACGGGCGGCGCCGGCTTCATCGGCTCCCACGTGGTGGACCGCTTCGTCGAGGCGGGGCACGACGTCTGCGTGGTCGACAACCTCACCACCGGCGACGTGCGCTGGATCAATCCGCGCGCCCGCATGCACGTGGTCGACCTCCGGAACGCTCGGCTCGCGGAGGTGTTCGAGAAGGAGCGGCCCGAGGTGGTCGCGCACCTGGCCGCCCAGGCCTCGGTGGGCCGCTCGGTCACCGATCCCATCTTCGACGCGAGCGTGAACGTGGTGGGGGGCCTGGGCCTGCTCGAGTGCTGCCGCCGCTTCGGGGTGCGCCGGATCATCTACTCGTCGAGCGGAGGCGCCGGCTACGGCGACACCGACGTGATCCCGACCCCGGAGACGCACCCGACGGTGCCGATCTCGCCGTACGGGATCACCAAGGTCGCGATGGAGTACTACGTCAACGCCTGGAGCGGCATCTTCGGGATCAGCGGCATCTCGCTGCGCTACGCCAACATCTACGGGCCGCGGCAGAACCCGCAGGGCGAGGCCGGCGTCATCGCGATCTTCTGCCACCGGCTGCTCACCGGCCAGTCGCCGATCATCAACGGCGACGGCGACCAGACCCGCGACTACACCTACGTGGAGGACGTGGCCGCCGCGAATCTGCGCGCGCTCGAGCGGCCCGACGTGACCGGCGCGGTCAACGTGTGCACCGGCGTCGAGACCACCGTGAACCAGCTCTACACCGCCCTGGTTGCCGCCTCCGGCGCCAAGGTCCCGGCCCAGCACGCCCCCGCGCGGCCCGGCGAGCAGCGGCGCAGCTGCCTGAGCCCGGGGCGGGCCGAGCAGGTCCTCGGCTGGAAGCCCTCCGTGTCGCTCGCGGAAGGCCTCGGCCGCACCTTCCACTTCTTCCAGAAGGAGGTCTCGGCATGATCGACGAGGAGCTGCGGGCGATCCTGGCCTGCCCGGCGTGCAAGGGCGAGCTGATCTTCGAGGAGACGCGCATCATCTGCCCGGCCTGCCGGAAGGCGTACCCCATCCGGGACGGCATTCCCGTGATGCTGATCGGCGAGGCGGAGCCCTGGGCCCCGACGAGATAACCGCGGTCATCTTGGCCGGCGGGCAGGGCACGCGCCTGCGCCCGCTGACCCTCGGCACCCCCAAGCCGATCGTCCCACTCCTCAACGTCCCCTTCCTCGCCTACCAGCTCGCGCTGCTGCGGCGTCACGGCATCCACGACGTGGTGCTCTCGTGCTCGTACCTGGTGGACGAGGTGCGCCGGACCATGGGCGACGGCGCCGCTCACGGGGTGCGACTCTCCTACGCGGTCGAGACCGATCCCCTCGGGACCGCCGGCGGCGTCCGCAACGCGGTGGACCTGGTACGCGGGCTCGTGGTGGTGCTGAACGGCGACGTCCTGGCCGATCTCGACCTGTCCGCGATGCTGCGTTTCCACCGGGAGCGCGGCGCGCGCGCGACCCTCTACCTGACGCGCGTGTCCGACCCCACCCAGTACGGGCTCGTCGAGCTCGAGTCCAACGGGGCGATCCGCGCCTTCGTGGAGAAGCCGGAGCCGGACCGGGTGACCACCGACACCGTCAACGCGGGGGTCTACGCGCTCGACCGCTCGGTGGTGACCGCGATCCCCACCGGTCGCGCGGTCTCGATCGAGCGCGAGACCTTCCCCGGCCTCTTGCGCGACCGGGTGCCCTTCTTCGGCTGGGTGTCGGGGAGCTACTGGCTCGACATCGGCAGCCCCGCCAAGTACCGGCAGGGCCAGCTCGACCTGCTGGCCGGCAAGGTCGCGACCGACGTGGCCCCGCCCGGCGACGCCCGGGCGCGTCGCTTCGTCGCCCCCGGGGTACACGTCTCACCCGACGCGGCGATCGCCGCGCCCTGCGTGATCGGGCCCGGCTCGCGCCTCGAGCCGGGAGCCCGGGTGGGCCCGAACGCGGTCCTCGGGCCGAACTGTGTGGTCGGAGCCGGGGCGCGCGTCGAGGGCGCCATCCTGTGGGACGACGTGACCGTCGGGCCGGGCGCGGTCCTGCGCGACTGCATCGTGGCCTCGGGGGCACGGATCGGCGCCGGGGCCGACCTCGGGCCTGCCGCGGTCCTCGGCGCGGGCGCGTCCGTGCCCGATCGGGCCCGCCTCTAGGGCCCGCCGGCGGCCTCCGCCGCACACGACCCGTTCGTTCCGCGCAGACGGGATGGCCGCCCGCCGCCGCCCGGCCGCAGGGGGGCCGAACGCCGTGGTATTCTTAGCCGGATGACCATCGACCTGATCCGCAATTTCTCCATCGTCGCCCACATCGACCACGGCAAGTCCACCCTGGCGGACCGCCTGCTGTCGCTCACCGGGACAATGGACGCCAAGAAGGCGGTGGACCAGGTGCTGGACTCGATGGACCTGGAGAAGGAGCGCGGCATCACGATCAAGGCCCACACCGTTCGCCTGCTCTACAAGGCGCGGGACGGGCGAGAGTACACCCTCAACCTCATCGACACCCCCGGCCACGTGGACTTCTCCTACGAGGTCTCGCGCTCGCTGGCCGCCTGCGAGGGGGCTCTCCTGATCGTCGACGCGGCCCAGGGCGTCGAGGCCCAGACCCTGGCCAATTTCTACCTGGCGCTGGACGGCGGCCTCGAGATCATCCCGGTCATCAACAAGATCGACCTGCCCGCCGCCGATCTGGAGGGCACGCGCAAGCAGATCACCGAGATCCTCACCCTGGACGGCGACGAGGCCCTGGCCATCTCGGCCAAGCACGGCACCGGCGTCCCGGAGGTCCTGGAGGCGATCGTGGCCCGGGTGCCGCCTCCCAAGGGCGACCCGGAGGGTCCGCTCAAGGCCCTCGTCTTCGATTCCTTCTACGACTCCTACCAGGGGGTGGTCGTCTACATCCGGCTCCTCGACGGGCGGGTGCGCGCCGGAGCCAAGATCCTCCTGATGTCCAACGGTAAGAACTACGAGGTCCAGCAGGTCGGGGTGTTCTCGCCGGACATGCGGCCGGTCGAGGAGCTGTCGGCGGGGCAGGTCGGCTACCTCACCGCCTCCATCAAGCGGGTGGCCGACGCCAAGATGGGCGAGACCATCACCGACGTCCTGCACCCGACTGCTGCGCCCTGTCCCGGCTACCGCGACGCGAAGCCCATGGTCTTCGCGGGCCTCTACCCGATCGAGGACACCGACTACGAGGGCCTGCGCGACGCCCTGGAGAAGCTGCGCCTGAACGACTCCGCGTTCAATTTTGAACCGGAGACTTCACTCGCGCTTGGTTACGGGTTCCGCTGCGGGTTCCTCGGCATGCTGCACCTCGAGATCGTGCAGGAACGGCTCGAGCGGGAGTTCAATCTCTCGCTGATCGTCACCGCTCCGAGCGTGCGCTTCAAGGTGATCACGCTGGCGGGCGAGACCCTGGAGGTGGAGAACCCCTCCAAGCTGCCGCCCGTCGACCGCATCGAGCGCATCGAGGAGCCCTACGTGCGCGGCTCGGTCTTCGTGCCCACCGAGTTCATGAGCGAGATCTACAAGCTCGCCCAGGAGAAGCGGGGCGAGCACAAGTCGCTCGAGTACGTGGGCAAGCGGGTGCACATCCAGCTCGACTTCCCCCTGAGCGAGATCGTGGTGGACTTCTACGACCGTCTCAAGTCCATCTCGAAGGGCTACGCGTCCTTCGACTACGAGTTCCTGGAGTTCCGGGCCTCGGACATGGTCAAGCTCGACATCCTCCTCAACGGCGACCCGGTGGACGCGCTCTCGATCATCGTCCACCGCGAGAAGGCCTACGAGAAGGGCAAGGCGCTCGCCGAGAAGCTGCGCGCGGTGATCCCGCGCCAGCTCTACGAGGTCGCGATCCAGGCCGCCATCGGCAGCCGGGTCATCGCGCGCGAGACGGTCAAGGCCATGGGCAAGAACGTCACCGCCAAGTGCTACGGCGGCGACATCACACGGAAGCGCAAGCTGCTCGAGAAGCAGAAGGAAGGCAAGAAACGCATGAAACAGGTTGGTCGAGTCGAGGTCCCGCAGGAGGCGTTCCTGTCGGTCCTGAAGAGCTGAGCGCGGGCATGAACGATCTCCAGGTCCGTCCCGAGCGTGACGCGGTGCCGGCGGCGCCCGCGGTCAAGGTGCGCCGGAAGTCTCTCTTCCGCGAGTATTCCGAAGCGATCATCATCGCGGTGCTGCTCGCCCTCTTCATCCGCCAGTTCGCGGTGCAGGCCTTCACGATCCCGTCCGGCTCCATGATGGACACGCTGCTGATCGGCGACTACATCCTGGTGAACAAGTTCCTCTTCGGGGCCGAGATCCCGCTCACCGACCTGCACCTGCCCGGAGTGCGCGATCCCCACCGCGGCGACATCATCGTCTTCAAGTACCCCAACGACGAGACGCGCGACTTCATCAAGCGCATCATCGCGGTGGGCGGCGACACCGTCCAGGTGCGCGACAACCGGGTGACCCTGAACGGCCACCTGATCGACGAGCCGTACGTGCGACCGGGCTCGTTCGCCGGACCGCCGTCGACCGCCTGCGGCTACGCCTACGCCTGTGAGCCCCTCAAGGTGCCCGACGGCTCCTACTTCGTCATGGGGGACAACCGCGACAACTCGCAGGACAGCCGCTACTGGGGCTTCGTCCGGCGGGACAAGATCCGCGGGAAGGCTTTCCTGATCTACTGGTCGTGGAACGGGGACGGGCACTGGCTACGCTGGCGCCGGCTGGGTCAGTACCTGCCGTAGCGTCGCTCCGGCCCCGGGCCGCCCGGCTCGGGGCCTACGTGCACCTGCCGTTCTGCGTCGAGCGCTGCGGGTACTGCTCGTTCAACACTGCGCCGTACACCCCGGGGGGGCAGGATCGCTTCCTCGCCGCGCTCCTCCGCGAGTGGGACCTGTTCCACGCCGCCCCCTGGGCGGGCAGGGTCCAGCTCGACACCCTGTTCCTCGGCGGCGGCACCCCCTCGCTCCTCACCGTTGACCAGATGGCGGCCCTGCTGGGCCGGATCGGCGCGCGCTTCGCAGTGGAGCCGGGCGCCGAGGTGACCGTCGAGTGCAACCCGGACGACGTGACCCGGGAGCGCGTGGCCGGCTACGGCGGGGCCGGGGTCACCCGGGTGAGCCTCGGCGTGCAGAGCCTGGACGACGCGATCCTGCCGATCCTGGACCGGCGCCACTCCGCCCGCCAGGCGCGCGCCGCCTTCGCCGCCGCGCGGGAGGCGGGGGCGGACAACATCAGCGTGGACCTGATCTACGGCCTGCCCGGCCTCGACCTCGCGACGTGGACCGCCACCGTGCGCGAGGTGATCGCGTGGGGCCCGGACCACCTGTCCGCCTACGGCCTCACCCTGGACGAGGGCAGCCTCTGGCACGCGCGCGGCGTGGCGGGACTCCCGCCCGAGGAGGCGGTCACCGCGCAGTACTGGGCCCTCGCGGAGGCGGCCGCGGAGGCCGGCTTCGAGCACTATGAAGTCTCCAACTACGCGCGGCCCGGCTTCCGCTCGCGCCACAACCAGCGCTACTGGCGCTGGGAGGAGTATCTCGGGCTCGGGCCGGGCGCGTGCGGCTTCCTCGGCCACGTGCGCTACGCCAACGTCAGGCCGGTGGAGCGCTACACGACGCTCGTCGAGGCGGGGCAGCTCCCGCTCGCCACTCACGAGGTGCTGACCCCGCGCCAGGCCGTGGCCGAGCAGCTCATCCTGGGCCTTCGCACGAGCGACGGGATCGAAGCGGCGCGGCTCGCGGAGCGCTGCGATCTCGAGCGCGGCCGGCTGCCCGAGGTGCTCGACGCCTGGCGGGAGCGCGGCCTGCTGGCCGATCCCGAGGGCCGCGTCCGGCTCACCGAGGCCGGCTTCCTGCTCTCCGACGCCCTGTTCACCGAGCTGCTCTAGCGGTAAGATCGACGCACCCCATGACCGGCGCGGCGTTCGATCAACGGAACCGGCAGGTGCTGCTCGCAGTCATCGCGGAGTACGTCGAGACCGGGGAGCCGGTCGGCTCGCGGGCGGTCGCTCGCCGCCACATCCAGGGTCTCTCGCCGGCCACCATCCGCAACGCGATGGCCGACCTCGAGGAGCTGGGCTACCTGGTGCAGCCGCACACCTCGGCCGGCCGCGTGCCCACCGACGCCGCCTACCGCTTCTACGTCGACCACCTCCAGCGCGTCCCGTGGGCCGCGGGCAAGGCCCCCGCGGTGGGCGCGCCCGTGGCACCCCACGCCGACGCGGTGGAGCGGCTGATGGCGGAGACGCCGTCGCGGCTCTCCGCCGACACCCACATGATGGGCGTGCTGCTCGCGCCCCCGCTCAAGCACACCGCGCTCGACCGCATCGAGCTGGTGGCCCTCGACGAGGAGCGGGCCCTCGCGGTGCTCGTGACCGAGACCGGCTGGGTCACCGCGCGCCCGCTGACCGCGTCGCCCCGGGGCGGCGGCGAGGAGCTGCGCGAGACCGGCCGCGCGCTCACCCGCCGGTTCCGCGGCAAGACCTTCCAGGAGATCCTGGACGAGCTGGCCGCGCCCGCCGATCCGCTCGATCCGCTGTGGACGCGGAGCCGGGCGGTGATCGAGGAGGTCGTCTCGCTGCTGCGCGACCGGACCCTCTACGTGAGCGGCGCCACCAACATGCTCGACCACCCGGACCTCTCGGACACCGCCACCCTGCGCTCGATGCTGCGCGCCTTCGAGGACAAGGTCCGCCTCGTCGACCTGCTCTCCCGCATGGCCGAGGAGCGCGGGCTGCACGTGGTGATCGGCAGCGAGAACCCGGTGGAGGACATGCGGGGCTGCAGCCTGATCACCTCCACCTACACCTACCGCGACCAGGTGCTGGGGGTGCTGGGGGTGGTGGGGCCCCGCCGCATGCCCTACTCGGAGGTCATGGCGGTGGTCGACGAGACGGCGCGGATCGTCTCGAGCTCGCTCTCCCGGGTGCGGCAGCAGCTGTACCTGCCCTAGCCCCCGCCTCCCGGGTCACCCGGGAGGCCCGCCGGGGACCCGGGCGATCCGTCTGCTATAATTACCTTCTGCCATGGCTGATTCCTTCTTCGACGGACCGATCGCGGACGACAGGGCAGAGGAGATCCAGCGCCTCCGCGAGGCGCTCGAGGCCAAGAACCGCGAGCTCGAGGCCCAGCAGGACCGCTACCTGCGCACGGTCGCCGAGTTCGACAACGTGCGCAAGCGCGCGGCCCGCGAGCGGGAGGAGTACACCCGCTACGCGAACGAGTCGGTGCTGCGCGACCTGCTGCCGGTGCTGGACAATCTCGACCGGGCGCTGCTGGCCGCCCGCTCGGAGCCGGCCGCCGCGGTCACGACCGGCGTGGAGCTGATCCAGCGGGAGCTGCTGCGCGTGCTCGAGAAGTTCGGCCTGACCCCGTTCACCTCGGTGGGCCAGCCGTTCGATCCGGGCCGCC
This sequence comes from Candidatus Methylomirabilota bacterium, assembly GCA_035312605.1. Lineage (GTDB taxonomy): Bacteria > Methylomirabilota > Methylomirabilia > Rokubacteriales > CSP1-6 > CAMLFJ01. The sequence continues at coordinate 11,995 of DATGBR010000163.1, read as the reverse complement.
ACGAGGCGGTGGCGCGCGTGCAGCGCTCGGACCTGCCCGAGATGACGGTCGCGGACGAGACCGGGCGCGGCTACCTGCTGAACGGGCGGGTGCTGCGGCCCGCGATGGTCACGGTGGCGATGGCCCCCGAAGACCAGGACCACCCGGCCGACTCGTAGCGTGGCGGCCAAGGACTACTACGGGATCCTCGGGGTCCCGCGCAACGCCGACGACGCGGCGCTGAAGAAGGCTTACCGAAACCTCGCCCGCGCCTACCACCCCGACCGCAATCCCGGCGACCAGAAGTCCGAGGACCGCTTCAAGGAGATCAGCGAGGCCTACGGCGTCCTCTCGGATCCGGAGAAGCGCGCCCAGTACGACCGCTTCGGGACGGTCGGAGGCGGGATGGGCGAACCCGGGTTTGGGACCATCTTCGAGGACCTGTTCGAGGGCTTCTTCGGCAGCGGGGACCGCGGGCGCTCGCGCACCCGCGCGCGGCGGGGCGACGACCTTCGCTACGATCTCGAGATCTCCCTCGAGGAGGCGGCCCAGGGAATCGAGACCAAGCTCCAGGTGCCGAGGCTCGAGGCCTGCGAGCCCTGCCGCGGCTCGGGTGTCGAGCCGGGCAGCCACCCGGAGACCTGCGCCACCTGCCGCGGTCAGGGCCAGGTGCGCTTCTCGCAGGGCTTCCTCACGGTGGCCCGTCCGTGCCCCCAGTGCCACGGCGAGGGACGGATCATCCGGAATCCCTGCACCGCCTGCCGGGGCCAGGGCCGCATCTCCCGCGAGCGCCTGCTCAAGGTCACCATCCCGGCCGGGGTCGAGCACGGCAACCAGATGCGGCTCAGCGGCGAGGGCGAGAGCGGGCTCCTCGGCGGGCCCCCCGGCGATCTCTACGTGGTGCTCCACGTCCGCGCGCACGAGATCTTCGTGCGCGACGGCGCGCACCTGGTCTGCGAGCTGCCGCTCACCTTTGCCCAGGTCGCGCTCGGCGACGAGATCGAGGTGCCGGTGCTGGACGGCGCCGCCCGGCTCAAGATCCCGGCCGGAACCCAGCCGGGCCAGCGGCTCGTGCTCAAGGGCAAGGGCATGCCGCACCTCCGCGGGCGGGGCCGAGGCGACGCCATCTACGAGGTCATTGTCGAGGTGCCGACTCACCTGACCGCGCGCCAGCGCGAGCTGCTGGAGGAGTTCCGGGGCGCTCACGAGGGTGATTCGAGCCCGCGGGTCTCCAAGTTCCTCGAGCGCATGAAGCAGCTGTTCGGCAGTTGATGGCGTTCTGGCAGCTCACGGTTCCCTCCTCCGCCGAGACCTCCGACGGCCTGACCAACTTCCTGTGGGAGCAGGGCGCCCTGGGCGTCGTCGAGGAGGAGGCTCCCGGCGTTCCCCCCTGGCTGCGGGCCTTCTTCGCCGAGTCGATGTCGTCCACCGGACTCCTGGCCGCGGTGAACGGCTACTGCGCCTCGCTGCGCGCGCTCGGCTTCTCCCTGGCCGGTGACGCCGAAATCGCGCCGCTGCTCGACGAGGCGTGGGCGAGCGCCTGGCAGCAGTCCTTCCCCGCCCGCGAGGTCGGCCGTCGGCTGCGCGTGCTGCCGCCCTGGCTCGACGCCGCGGCCTCCGGACCAGCGCCGAGCGCGGACGACCGGATCACGGTGGTGATCGAGCCGGGACGCGCGTTCGGGACCGGCCACCACGGCACCACCGAGGGCTGCCTCGTGCTCCTCGAGGAAGCTCTCGCCGCCGCGCCCGGCGCCGCGGTGCTCGACATCGGCACCGGCACCGGCATCCTGGCCATCGCCGCGCTCCGGCTCGGCGCGCGCGCCGTGCTCGCCATCGACCTCGACCCCGACGCGGTGGCGGCGAGCCGGGTCAACGCGGAGCGGAACCGCTGCGCCGGCCTCACCGTGCGGCTCGCCGAGCCGCAGGAGGTCGACGAGGCGGCGCCGATCGTGGTGGCGAACCTGCTTACCCACAGCCACCTGGCTCTCGCATCGCACTATGCGCGCCTCGTGGCGCCGGGCGGGCAGCTCGTACTGGGCGGCATGCTCGAGGACGAGGACGACCGCGTCGGCCGGGCACTCGCCGCGTCCGGCTTCGAGCCTCGCTCGCGCCTGGCTCTCGAGGGCTGGGCCTCGCTGCGCCTGGCCGCGCCCCCACGGTGACCCGCTTCCACCTGGATCCGGGTGCGGTGCAGGGCGACCGGGTGACCTTCGCCGCCGCGGCCGCGCACCACCTGGGCCGGGTGCTGCGCACCACGGTGGGCGATCTCGTGCAGGCGGTGGCCGCGGACGGGGCGCTCCTCTCGGTGCGCCTCACCGCCATCGCGCCCCGGCGCGCGGAGGGTCAGGTCGTCGGCCGCGCCCGGCTCGACACCGAGTCGCCGCTCCGCCTGACGCTGGCCCAGGCCGTTCCCAAGGGCGACAAGATGGAGGGCATCGTCCGCATGACCACCGAGCTCGGGGTGAGCCGCCTGATTCCCCTGCTCACCGAGCGCACCGTGGTGCGGCTGCCACCCGACCGCTGGGCCGACCGGCTCGCCCGCTGGCAGCGCGTGGCGCGCGAGGCCGCCCAGCAGAGCGGCCGGGCCGCGGTGCCCGAGATCACGGCGCCGCGCACGCTCTCGACCTGGCGGCCCGATCCGGAGCCTGACGGCCTCCTGATCTGCTTCTGGGAGGAAGAGCCCGGCGGGATCGAGGGGCGGCTTCCCGCCGGGCCGTGCTCGGCAGCGACGGTGATCGTGGGACCGGAGGGCGGACTCACCGCCGAGGAGGTGCGCGGCCTCACCGAGGCCGGGGCGCTGGTGGCCGGCCTCGGCCCGCGGGTACTCCGGACCGAGACCGCGGGCGCGGTGGCGGTGGCGCTCCTGCAGTCCCGCTACGGCGACCTGGGCCGCGCCTGACGTGGAGCTGACCGCGACGGGCGCCACCCTGTCGGAGGCATTCGCGCGCATCGCCCTCGGTCTCTTCGCGACGGCGGTGGATCCCAACACCGTCGGCGACGGCGACACGCGCGAAGTCAGGGCCCACGGCGTCGGGCTGTCCGCTCTGCTCCACGCCTGGCTCCAGGAATGTCTCTACGTGCACGAGGTGGAGGGCTTCGCCTGCCGCACGATCGAGTTCGCGGTGTTCGAGACCGCCCCGTCGGCCGGCGGCGAAGCGCTCCGGCTGCACGCCATTCTGCGGGGCGAGGAGATCGATCCCACCCGACACCGCATCCTGGCCGCCATCCGCAATGTCTCCCGGGACGGCCTCTCGGTGGAGTCCGGATCCAGTGGCTGCTCCGTGAAGGCGACCCTGGAGCTCTAGTGTTGCGAAACTGACACATGCGAGGGTCCGGGGGTGTGTCTTTCTTGCAACCAATTACATAGGGATCAGCTTGCGCTGTAGCGGTAAATACTAGCTGAAACATATACTTAAGCTGCAAATTAGCCCGTGGCATCTGGCTTGCCTGCTATAGCCCCGGCTATGGATCTCCAGCAGACTCTGAGGCAGCCGGTCAAGCTCGCGGGAATCGGACTTCACTCGGGGGAGCCGGTCGAGATGACCGTCTCGCCGGCAGGCGCCGACACGGGCATCCTCTTCCGCGCCACCGACGGCACGCTGATCCCCGCCAATGCCGACCACGTCGTGGACACGAATTCCGCGACCACGATCGGAGCCTTCGGGGTGCGGGTGCGGACCATCGAGCACCTCATGGCGGCGGCCGCGGCGCTCGGCGTCGACAATGCGGTGGTCGACATCCACGGACCGGAAGTGCCCGCGGCCGACGGCAGCGCCAAGCCGTTCGTGGATCTGCTGCGCTCGGGCGGCCGCGTGAGCCTGCCCGCGCCGCGCCGGCCGATCGTGCTGAACGAGCCGATCCGCGTGGGAACCGAGAGCCGCTGGCTCGAGGTGCGGCCCGCCGACTCGCTACGGGTCAGCTACACGCTCGACAACAGCCACCCGATCATCGGGCTGCAGGCGGGCACCTACGGGATCACCGAGGACGTGTTCGCCCAGGAGCTGGCCCCCGCCCGCACCTACGGCTTCCTGCGCGACGTCCCCGCGATGCGGCAGAACGGTCTGGCCCGCGGCGGCTCCCTGGAGAACGCGGTGGTGGTGGGCAAGCGATCCGTGCTGAACGACAGCCTGCGCTACCCCGACGAGTTCGTTCGCCACAAGATCCTCGACCTGGTCGGCGACCTGTTCCTCCTGGGCCGCCCGCTCCGGGCCCTGGTGGTCGGGCGCAATGCCGGCCACGCCCTGAACTATCAGCTGGTGAGCGCGATCCAGAAGGCAGTCGCCGCCGACCGGCGTCGCTCGGTCGCCCGAGTCATCCGGTCGGCCGCTCCCGTGCCGGTGGCCAGCACCGGTGACGGCTTCCTCCCGGGTGTGGCCGCCCTCTAAGGCCGGCCCCCCGCGTCGCGCCGCCCTTCCCAGGCTTCCCGCCCCCTCCCGGCCCCCCGCCGGCTCGAACCGGTGCCCCCGCCGGGCCCGACGCTATAATGGTCCGTCTTGGCCATGGGAACGCGCGGTCGTCCGCTCCGCCGCATCCTGCCGGGCGCGAGCCTGCTCGTCGCCCTCCTGCTGGGTCTGCCGCCGGGGCCGGCGCCGGTCGGCGCCGAGGTGCGGATCAGCAACCTGGCGGTCTTTCTCAATGACTACGACGTCACGGTCACGATCGTCCTGTTCGGGGCGGTGCCCGACTCGCTCCATGAATCCATCCACACCGGCATCGCGGCCCACGTGCGCTACTACGTCGAGCTGTGGCAGTACACCCGCATGGGCGTGGACCGGCGGCTCCAGGCGCGCATGGTGGAGCGCCAGCTCACCTACAACGTGCTGACCAAGGAATACAAGGTCGCCCCCCTCAAGGGCGAGACCCGCGAGCCCTTTCTCACGAAGGACCTGCGCGAGGCCCAGCGGGTGATCTCCGAGCTGCGGGTGGGCCAGCTGGCCCCGGTGGCCGCGCTCGACAAGCAGGAGCTCTACTACGTGCGGGTGCGCTCCGACGTGTCGCTCGGCGGCGTCAACTCCTGGTTCGCCCGCATGACCGGCGAGGCCGAGGAGACGCCGTGGGTGCAGTCGAGCCTGCTCACCCCGGTACGGAACCAGTGATGCCGCTCACCCGTCGTCCCGAGCGGCTCGACGAGCAGGAGAAGCGGAAGCGCAACCTCCTCATCATCAGCGGCATCCTGATCCTGCTGGTGGTGGCCACCGTGTTCGAGGTGGGCATCCGCGCGCCCAAGATCCCGTTCGCCTCGAACCTCATCGTCTTCTTCCTCTTCAACCTGAACCTGATCGTCTTCCTGCTGTTGCTGGTTCTGCTGTTCCGCAACCTGGTCAAGCTCTCCTTCGAGCGCCGCCACAAGATCATCGGCTCCCGCTTCAAAGCCAAGCTGGTCCTCACCTTCCTGGCCCTCTCCTTGGTCCCCGGCATCCTGATCTTCCTGATCGCGTCGAACTTCATCACCACCTCCATCGAAGGCTGGTTCAAGCCCCAGGTCGAGCGTCCGCTCGATCAGGCGATGGAGGTGGCCCAGACCTACTACCAGAGCCTCGAGTCCACCGCGCTCCGCCACGGGCGCTACATGGCCAAGGTGGTCGAGCGCGACGGGCTGCTCGCCGAGAACAAGCGCGAGGCCCTCGCGGGCTACCTGACCGAGCAGCAGGAGCGGCTCGGGGTGGCCGCGATCACCATCTTCAACCGCGACGGGCAGGAGCTGGTGCACGTCAAGAACCCGGTGCTCGCCAAGGTCCCGACCCGGGAGACCAACAGCGAGTACGTGAAGCAGGCCCTCGGCGGCCAGGAGATCACCACCGTCCACGAGCTGGACAACGGCGACATGATCCAGGCGATGGTGCCGATGCGCGACGGCGACCAGGCGGTGAGCGGGGCGATGGTGGTGGCCATCCACGTCCCGCAGCGTCTCGAGGCGCGCCTGCGCAACATCAGTCAGGCCTTCCAGGAGTACAAGCAGCTCCGCCTGCTCAAGAACCCGATCAAGGGCATCTACATCCTGCTCTTCCTCCTGATGACCCTGATCATCGTCTTCTCGGCCACGTGGTTCGGCCTCTATCTGGCGCGGGGGATCACGGAGCCGATCCAGATGCTGGCCGAAGGCACGAGAGAGGTCGCGGCGGGCAACCTCGACTACAAGGTGGAGGTGCGGGCCGACGACGAGATCGGCATCCTGGTCGACTCGTTCAACCGGATGACCGGGGACCTGGCCGCCTCCAAGTCGAAGCTCGAGGAGACCTATCGCGACCTCCAGGCCAAGCACGGGGAGATGGAGGAGCGCCGCCGCTACACCGAGACGGTGCTGGAGGCGGTCGCCACCGGGGTGGTCTCGCTCGACCCGGACGGGCGCGTGACCACCATCAACGGGGCCGCCGAGCGGCTGCTCGGGCTCGACGCGGTGACCGTCCAGGGCCGCTCCGCCACCCGGGTGTTCCGCTCCCCCGAGTACGTGGAGATCGACGCGCTGATCCAGCGCATGGGCCGGGTGCGCGAGGGCATGCTCGACCGCGAGGTGCACCTGCGGCGGGACGGCCAGGCGGTGGCGCTGCTCGCCTCCGCCACCGCCCTGCGCGGGCCCGACGGCGGATACGTGGGCATGGTGCTGGCCTTCGACGACCTCACCGAGCTCCTCAAGGCCCAGCGCCTGGCCGCCTGGCGCGAGGTCGCCCAGCGCATCGCGCACGAGATCAAGAACCCGCTCACCCCCATCCAGCTCTCGGCCGAGCGCCTGCGGCGCCGCCTCGCCTCCAACCGGAGCCCGGAGGAGAAGCGGCTGCTCGAGGAGGCCACCGGCACCATCATCCAGGAGGTGGACGGGCTGCGGCAGCTGGTCGACGAGTTCTCCCGCTTCGCGCGCATGCCCGCGCTGACGCCGAAGCCCACCGACCTCGCGCGGCTGCTCGAAGGCGTGGTGGTGCTCTACCGCGAGTCGCACCCGAGCCTCGCGATCCGCGCAGTCTACTCCCCCGACCTGCCGCCCATCGAGGTGGACCCCGACCAGATCAAGCGCGCGGTCCTCAATCTGGTGGACAACGCGGTGGAGGCGGTGGGCGGCACCGGAGAAGTGGTGGTGCAGACGGAGTGGCTGCCCGAGGCCCACCGGGCCCGCATCGTGGTGGCCGACGACGGGCCCGGCATCGCGGCGGACGACCGGGATCGCCTCTTCGTGCCCTACTTCTCCACCAAGGCCACCGGCATGGGGCTCGGGCTGCCGATCGTCCACCAGATCGTCTCCGACCACGGCGGCACCATCCGGGTCGAGGACAACACGCCGCGCGGCAGCCGCTTCGTCATCGAGCTGCCCGCGGGCCGGCCGGTGGCCGCGCCGGTGCAGGCCTGAGGGCGAGGGACCCGATGCCGGGCGAGCACATCCTGATCGTGGACGACGAGCGGGCGATCCGCACGACTCTAAGGGGTGTTCTTGAAGACGAAGGATATCGAGTCACCGCGGTGGGCTCGGGCGAGGAGGCGATCGCCCGGATCCAGGAGGAGACGCCCGACATCATCTTCCTCGACATCTGGATGCCAGGCATCGACGGGCTCGACACCCTCGCCGAGATGAAGCGCGTGCGGCCGGAGACCGCGGTGGTCATGATCTCGGGCCACGGCACCATCGAGACCGCGGTCAAGGCCACCAAGCTCGGCGCCTACGACTTCATCGAGAAGCCGCTCTCGCTCGAGAAGACCCTCCTCATCGCCAGCCGGGCCCTCGACCACACCCGGCTCGAGCGGGAGAACCGCAACCTGCGGGCCCAGCTCGAGCGCGGCCAGGAGATCGTGGGCAAGAGCCCGCTCATCGAGCACCTGCGCCAGCAGATCGCCATCGCGGCGCCCTCGAGCGGGCGCGTGCTCATCCAGGGCGAGAACGGCTCGGGCAAGGAGCTGGTGGCCCGCGCGATCCACGCGCTCTCCGCGCGGCGCGACGGGCCCTTCGTCGAGGTCAACTGCGCCGCGATCCCGGAGGAGCTGATCGAGTCCGAGCTGTTCGGGCACGAGCGCGGCGCGTTCACCGGCGCGGTGGCCCGGCGGCGGGGCAAGTTCGAGCTGGCCGACCAGGGCACCCTCTTCCTCGACGAGATCGGCGACATGAGCCTGAAGACCCAGGCCAAGGTGCTGCGCGCCCTGGAGGAGCAGGCCTTCGAGCGGGTGGGCGGCAAGGACACCATCCGGGTCGACGTCCGGGTGCTCGCCGCCTCGAACCAGAACCTGCCCGAGCGCATCGCGGCGGGCGGGTTCCGCGAGGATCTCTACTACCGCCTGAACGTCATCCCGATCGAGGTGCCGCCGCTCCGCCAGCGCAAGGAGGACCTGCCGGCCCTCGTCGCGCACTTCGTGACCGTGTTCTCGGCCGAGAACGGCAAGCGGCCCAAGACGGTCTCGGTCGAGGCCCTCGCCTACTTTCTCTCCTACGACTGGCCGGGCAACGTGCGCGAGCTGCGCAACATGGTGGAGCGGCTCGTGATCATGAGCCCGCGCGACGTCATCGCGGCGGAAGGTCTGCCGCCGCCGCTCCGTCCCCGCGACGCGGAGCCCCCCGCCGAGGACGCCCAGCGCGAGCGCACGCTCAAGGAGGCGCGCGAGGCCTTCGAGCGAGCCTTCATCCTGGGGGAGCTGCGGGCCAACGAGTGGAACATGACCCGCACCGCCGAGCGGCTGGGCATCGAGCGCAGTCACCTCTACCGCAAGCTCAAGGCCTACGGGATCTCGGCCCCGAAGTAGCCGCGCGCCGGTGACGGGTCACCACGGCGACCTCGTCCGCCTGAGCGCCCAGATCGCCCGGCGGCTCGAGACCTCCGAGCCCCGCGGACGCGTGCACTCGGTCTTCGCGCGGGCGATCAACGTGCAGTGGAGCGACGGGAGCCTGCTCGCCCTCCACGGGCGGGGGCCCCTGCTCGCGCCCTTCGCCGCCGTCGTCGACGACGTCACGCTCCTGCGCGTCCTCCGGCCCGGCATGGAAGTCGCCGTCGAGCCGCCCGGGCTCCGGGCGCCCGGACTCACCCTGTCGTGGGAGCGGGCCGTCCGCGTCGATTGCTCGGTCGCGGGCGCGCGCCCGGTCCGCGCCCGCGTCACCCCGGCGCCGCTCGTCGCGCACGGAGACCATGCGCCCGGCCTCGACTCGCCGGCCGGTGTCGGCGCGCGCGCGGCGCTGGCCGCCGGCATCGGGGGGCGCGACGCCACCCGCCTGATCGCGGGGGCGTGCGCCCTGCTGGGGCTCGGCGAGGGACTGACACCGGCCGGCGACGATTGCCTGGTCGGGGCGCTCGCGGTGCTGCACGCGGCCGGCGCGGGAGCGCTCACGGGCGAGCCGGGCGCGGCGGCCGCCATCGCCGCCGCCGCGGCGGCGCGCACGACCCCGATCGGGCGCGAGTTCGTCCTTCACGCCCTCGCGGGGCGCTTCTCCGAGCCGGTGCTGGCGGTGCTGCGCGCGCGGTCGAGCCTCGAATCCGCGCGCGCGGCCGAGCGGCTCCGCGGGCTGGGCGCGACGTCGGGGGCGGACACGCTCGCCGGCATGCGGCTGGCCTGGGACGCGCTGGCCGCCTGAGCCATGGCCCAGGCCACCCTCCTGAAGCGCGGCGCCTACCACGACTCGGTGGCACTGCTCACCCTGGCGCGCGCGCTCCGCGCCCGGCCCGGCGTGCGCGAGGCGGCGGTCGTGATGGGCACGCCCGCGAATCGCGACCTGCTGGCCCAGGCTGGGCTCCTGACCGAGGAGGCCGGGACCGCCACGCCGAACGACCTGGTCGTCGTGGTGGACGCGGAGACGCCGGCCGGCGCCGAGGCCGCCGCCGCGGCGGCGGAGCCCCTGCTGGCTCGGAGCGCCCCGCGCGGCCAGGCCGACCGGCCGCGGCCGCGCACCACGGCGGGCGCCATCCGGCGGATGCCGGAGGCCAACCTGGCCCTGATCTCGGTGCCGGGCGCCTTCGCGGCCGTCGAGGCGCGCACGGCGCTCTTGGCCGGCCTCAACGTCATCCTCTTCAGCGACAACGTGAGCCTCGCCGACGAGATCGCGCTCAAGCGCCAGGCCACGGCGGGCGGGCTCCTGCTGATGGGCCCGGACTGCGGTACCGCGTACGTGGCGGACGTCCCGCTCGGGTTCGCCAACGCGGTGCCGCCCGGGCGCGTGGGGCTGGTGGCCGCCTCCGGCACCGGGCTGCAACAGGTGGCCACGCTGCTGGCCGGGCGCGGGCGCGGCCTCTCCCACGCCATCGGCGTGGGCGGGCGCGACATGAGCGAGGCCGTCGGCGGGATCATGACCCTGGCCGCGCTCGACCTGCTCGCGGCCAACGCGGCCACCGAGCTGATCGTGGTCATCGGCAAGCCGCCGGCGCCGGCGGTCGACGAGCGCATCCGCGCGAAGCTGGCCGGGCTCGGCAAGCCGGTGGTGGCCTGCCTGCTCGGCCGCAACGTGATCGTGGGCCGCGAGGGCCCGGTCACGACAGTCGCGACGCTCGAGGACGCCGCGCTCGCCGCCGACGCCGTGCTGGCCGGGACGGCCTGGCAGCCCCGCGTGTTCTCGGTGCCGGACGTGAGCCGAAGGATCGCGGAGGCGCGGCGCGATCTCGGATCCGGCCAGTCGGCGGTCCTCGGGCTCTACGCGGGCGGCACGCTCGCCCACGAGAGCGTGCTGATCCTGGAGCCCCTGCTCGGCCCGGTCGCCTCCACCCTCAGCGACGGCGAGGGGCGCCACCGGGTGCTCGACCTGGGGGCCGACGAGTTCACGGTGGGGCGCGCGCATCCGATGCTCGACCCGACCACCCGCGTGGAGATGATCGCCCGCGCGAGCGCGCAGGCCGACCTAGCGGTCCTCCTGCTCGACGTGGTGCTCGGGCACGGGGCCGCCGCTGATCCGGCCGGCGACGTGGCCCCCGCGCTCGAGGCGACCCGGGCCGCGGCCCGCGCGCGCGGCCGCGGACTCGCGGTCGTCGCCTCCGTGGTGGGCACGGCACGCGATCCCCAGGGGCTGGCCGCCCAGGTGGCGCGGCTCGAGGCGGCCGGCGCGTGGGTGCTGCCGTCGAACGCGCAGGCGGCGCGGGCCGCGGCGGCGATCGCGGGCGGCGAGGCCGTTGTCACCACGCTCCTCCGGCCGGGAGCGCGCGCGTGACCGGACGCGAGGGGGCGCGCGCCCTGCTCCACGACGGCCCGCGGGTCATCAACGTGGGCCTGGAGAGCTTCGCCGCCGATCTGGGCGCGCGCAGCGTCCCGGTGCTCCACGTGGGCTGGCGGCCGCCCGCGGGCGGCGACGTGGCGGCCGCGCGGCGGCTGGCCGCGCTCGACGACGGCACGCCGGCCGCGACCATCCGGGCCGCGAACGAGGCGGTGCTGGCCAGCCTGACCGCGGCCCATCCGGTGCTCGTCGACTGCCGGCCCGCGCGCGAGGCCATGGGCCTCGAGGAGCGCCTCGTGCTCCACGCGGGGCCGCCGCTCGCCTGGGCCCGCGCGTGCCCGACCATGCAGGCCGCGGTGCTGTGCGCCATCCGCTACGAGGGCTGGGCGCCCGACGACGCGACGGCGCAGGCCCTGGTCGAGCGCGGCGCGGTCGCGCTCGCGCCCTGCCACAGCCGTGGCGCGGTGGGGCCGATGACCGGGCTCATCACCGCCTCGATGCCGGTCTTCGTGGTGGAGAACCGCGTCGCGGGCAACCGGGCCTTCGCGACGATCAACGAGGGGCTCGGCGCGGTGCTCCGCTTCGGCGCCAACGACGAGCGGGTGATCCGGCGGCTCGAGTGGCTCGCCTCCGAGGCGGGCCCGGTGCTGGGCGCGGCGCTGCGCGCCCGCGACGGCGTGGACCTGCGCGCGCTCATGAGCCAGGCCCTCCGCATGGGCGACGAGATGCACCAGCGCAACACGGCGGCCTCCGCGCTCTTCTCCCGCCTCCTGACGCCCGCCATCGCCCGGGCCACGACCGACGCGGGGATCATCGCGCGCCTCGCCGACTTCATCGGCGGCAACGACCAGTTCTTCCTCAACCTGGCCATGGCCGCGGGCAAGGTCGCCACCGACCCGTGCGTCGGGCGCG
>DATGBR010000162.1:0-4859 GCA_035312605.1 Candidatus Methylomirabilota bacterium | reverse complement strand
GCCCTCGCCTACGCCATCGACGCCGACGAGATCATCAAGGGCGTGATGGACGGCAAGGCGGTGCGGGTGGCGACCATGCTGCCGAGCATGCACTTCGGCTTCGACCCGTCGCTCAAGCCGGTCAAGCAGGACCTGGCCCGGAGCAAGAAGCTCCTCGCCGAGGCGGGCTTCCCCAACGGCGTCGAGATCGTGCTGAACGGCCCGCAGGGCCGCTACGTCCGCGACAAGGAGGTCGGGGAGGCGGTCACGGGCCAGCTCAACAAGGCCGGGATCAAGACCACGCTGCGGACCTACGAGTTCGTGAACTACCTGAACAACATGGTCTACGTGCACAAGGCCGGCCCGGTGTGGCTCATCGGCTGGGGCCATCCGACGATGGACGCGGAGGCGATCTACGTGCCGCTCTTCAAGTCGCCCGGCCTCTTCGTCAACTGGCACAACGAGGACTTCAACGGGATGGTCGACGAGGCGCAGTCGCAGATGGATGAGAAGAAGCGCTACGCCCAGTACCAGAAGATCAACAAGCTCTGGATCGAGGAGGTCCCCGCGATCCCCCTCTACCAGCAGATCGATCTCTACGGGGCCAACAAGCGCCTCAACTGGAAGGCCCGCAGCGACGAGCTGATCCGCGCCTACGACATGTCGCTGCGCTAGCGGCTAGCGCCCGGCGGGCAGCTCCTCGCCCCACACCTCCATCGCCGGCCGCAGCGGGGTGAACTCCCGCACGCGGTCCGACCGAACGGACGGTAGCGCACGGACGCAGCATGACCCGTTCGCCGCGCGTGTGGCCACGCCTGTGGTAGGATGCGCGCGACCGATGCGCATCACCGCCGAGCCGCTGACCGCCCTCGCCTTCAAGCCCTTCGGCGCCGTGCTGGAAGGGACGCCGGCGCCGGGCCGGGCGTACGTGAGCGACACCCTCGCCAACGGCCGGGCCCACGCGCCGGTCTCGCTCTCCGTGGCCACGGTGGCGCCGAAAGGTGATCTGCCGCTCGAGGTGTCGATGCTCGAGCGGCACGAGCACTCGTCGCAGACCTTCATCCCGCTCCACGTCTCGCGCTACCTGGTGCTGGCCACGCTGGACGCGCCCGGCGGCGGGCCCGATCTCTCGCGCCTGCGCGCGTTCGTCGCGCGCGCCGGCCAGGGCGTGACCTACGCCATGGGCACGTGGCACCACCCGCTCACGGTGCTCGACGGGCCGGCCACCTTCGTGGTCCTCATGTGGCGCGACGGCACCAAGGGAGACGAGGAGTTCGTCCCGGTCCGCACTCCGCTCACCGTCGTCGTTTCCTAGGAGTCGCCCGTCATGGCCACCGGATTCCCGCGCGACCTCGTCGGCTACGGCGGCAATCCGCCTCACCCCCACTGGCCGGGCGAGGCGCGGATCGCGGTCAACTTCGTGATGAACTACGAGGAAGGCTCCGAGTACAACGCGCAGGACGACGGCTTCTCGGAGGGGACGCTCACCGAATCGGGCGCCGCCAACTACGGGGTCAAGGGGCGCGACCTCGCCGCCGAGGGCATGTTCGAGTACGGCAGCCGGGTGGGCTTCTGGCGCGTGCACCGGCTCTTCAAGGAGCGCGGCCTGCCGCTCACCGTGTTCGGCTGCGCGCTCGCGCTCGAGCGCAACCCGAAGGTCGCGGCCGCCATCCGCGAGTCGGGCTGGGACGTATGCTCCCACGGCTGGCGGTGGGTCAAGCACTACGAGCTGTCCGAGGCGGAGGAACGGGAGCACATCCGCAAGGCGGTCGAGTCGATGAAGAAGACGGTGGGCGAGCGTCCGCTCGGCTGGTACTGCCGCTACGGCCCGAGCGTGAACACCCGGCGGTTGATAGTGGAGGAGGGCGGCTTCCTCTACGACTCCGACGCCTATAACGACGAGCTGCCCTACTGGGTGCGGGTGGGGAGCACGCCGCACCTGGTCGTGCCGTACAGCCTGACCGCCAACGACTCCAAGTTCGGCAGCGGCGGCTTCTTCACCGCCAGCGACTACTTCACGTTCGTGAAGGACGGCTTCGACGTGCTCTACCGCGAGGGCCAGACCCAGCCCAAGATGATGTCGCTCGGGCTCCACCTGCGGCTGATCGGCCACCCGTCACGGGCCGCCGGCCTCGAGCGCGCGCTGGACTACATCGCGGGCCACCAGGACGTCTGGTTCACGCGCCGCATCGACATCGCCCGCCACTGGGCCGCCACCCACCCCGCCCCCGCGCGCTGAGGGCTACGTCGCGGCGCGGGTGCCCCCGTAGGCGACGCTGGGGGCGACCTTGCTGTCTTCGAAGATGAGCTTGGCGCGCGACTCGACCACCCGGTTCCAGTTCCCGACCGCGGTGTCCGACCACTCGGCGTCGGGGCGCGGCTCGTCATCGAAGTTGCCGGAGGTGTCCGAGCCGCGCAGCAGCATCGCGGACTGACGCACGCGCGCGGGCTTGGCCCACGTCGGCACCATCTCGACCAGCAGCAGGAAGCGACGGTCGGGGCCGAAGTTCGTGCCGGAGCCGTGGACCAGCGAGTTGTCGAACATCACCATCTCGCCGGGCTCGAGCGGGAAGTCGACCGCCTTGGACTCGTCGAAGTGGTCGGTGATGAACTGGCCCTTGGCGAGGATGGACTTGGGATCGTCCTTCTCGTCGTGCTTGAGGATGCCCCACTTGTGCGAGCCGGGCACCCCGCGCAGGCAGCCCTGGGTCACGCCGCAGTTGGAGAACGCGAGGCCGCCGAGCACCACCGGCTGCGCCGCACCGTATGCTGCGTCCTGGTGCCAGCCCGCGAAGGTCTCCCCGTCGGCCTTCTTCACCCGCCAGGCCATGGACCAGCAGCGGAGGTTCGGCCCGACCAGGTCCTCGAAGACGTCGAGGATGTGCGGGTCCTCCGCGATCTCGAGCACCCAGGGCGCGAGCAGGTGCGACTTGGTCTTCATCTTCTTGATGTCGGAGACGCGCGACTCGAGCGCCTCGAACTTCTCGCGGTAGTAGTGCGCCCGCTCGGCCCTCATCGCGCGCACGGGGGAGAGACAGCCGTCGCGCTGGTACCGCTCGACCTGGGCTTCGGTCAGGACCTTGGGCATATGGTGAGCCTCCTCATCGATGGCGGTAGACGCGGGCGACGCGGGGGCCGACCGTCGTCGCCACGTGGTGAAGGCCGAGGCCGTGGTGGGCGGCCACCTCGGCGGGGGTGATCTCGAGATCGCCCTGGCGGCCGATGATGATGACCTCGTCGCCGACCGCTGCGTCGGGCACCGCGGTGAGGTCGATGCGGGTGTGCTCGAGAGACGGCGTGCCGATCAGGGGCACCGCGCGGCCGCGCACCAGGACCCGGCCGGCGTGCAGCCACCGCAGGCCGTCGGCTGAGCCCATCGGCACCACCCCGAGTCGCATCGGCCCGGCGACCGGGAACGGCGCCTCCTCGGCGAACCGCTCGCGCGGGGCCAGCTCCGTCAGCGCGATCACCCGCGTGGCGAGCGCGCGCAGCGCCGGCCGCAGGGGCACCGGCGGCGTCTCCCCGGGGAACGTGATGCCGTAGAGCATCCGACCCGGATCGACCGCGTTCAGATAGGTGTGCGGGAAGCGCAGCACGAACGGGCTCGCGGCCAGGAGCCGCACCGGCACCCGCACCCCGCGCGCCTCCAGCTCGTCGACCACGCCGGTGAAGCGGCCCGCCTGCCAGTCGGCGTAGGCGGGATCGCCGCCCACCTCGGCGTGCGGGTGCGCGCAGAGCCCGCCCAGGGTGAGATGCGGCAGCTCCAGCATCGCGAGGATGGTCTTGACCGCCTGCTCGGCCGGGACCCCGAGCCGCTCGAGCCCGACGTCCACCTTGACGAACACCGGACACGGGCCGGACGCCGCCTGCGAGTAGGCGCGGGCGGATTCGAGATCGACGAGGGTCGGCACGAGGCGATGGGCGAGCGCCGCGGCCGCCGCCTCCGGGAGCGAGTTCGGATAGACGAGGATGGGGATGGTGATGCCGCTCGCGCGGAGCCGCACCCCCTCGGAAAGATCGGCCACCGCGAGCCAGTCCGCGCCGCTGCGGGCGAAGACCGCGCCCATCTCCGCGGCGCCGAAGCCGTACCCGTCGGCCTTGACCACCGCGAAGATGGACCGCGACGGGCCGACGAGCCCGCGAACCGCGCGCAGGTTGTCCGCCGCCGCATCGAGATCGATCTCGAGCGTGGTCGGGCGAAGGGGCGCGGTCATCTCAGGCGGTGGCCGCCTTCAGGTCGTCGAGCTGCTTGCGCACGCCCGCGACCATGGACGCGAGATCGGAGCAGAGCATGACCAGGTCGAAGCCGCGCTTCACCGAACCCGCCGCGAAGGCCGCGCTCGCGCAGTGCATGGCCGCCTTCTTGCCGTGCTTGTGCGCCGCGTCGCGGATCTTGTCGCAGGTCGCGATGTGCACCGGGTCCGGGTTGTCGCCGCGCGGGGCCAGCCCGAGCGCGAACGAGAGATCGGCGGGACCGATGTAGATGCAGTCGAGCCCCGGGGTGGCGCAGATCGCGTCGAGGTTGGCGAGGCCCTCCTTGGTCTCGATCATCGCCATCACCACCATCTCGTCGTTGGCCTTGGCCACGTAGTCCGCGCCGCCGTAGTGCACCGCGCGCACCGGGCCCGAGGAGCGCATCCCCACCGGGGGATAGCGGCAGGCGGCCACCGCCTTCGCCGCGTCCTCCGCGGTGTTGATCAGCGGCACCAGGATGCCATAGGCTCCGAAGTCGAGCGCCTTCATGATGGTGGCGGGATCGTTCGCGGCCACCCGCACCACCGGCACCGTGTCGGTCTGCGAGACCGCCTGCAGCATGGGCCAGAGGTTGGCCATGTCGGTGAGGCCGTGCTGCATGTCGATGACGAGGGCGTCGAAGCCCT
>DATGBR010000161.1:0-30856 GCA_035312605.1 Candidatus Methylomirabilota bacterium | reverse complement strand
CACCGTTACTTCACCGCGGTGTTCGCGGCCGGCTCCGGGCTCGCGGGACTGGGCGGGCTCATGTGGGGCATGTTCAGCCAGTCGATCCGGCCCTCGATGGGTGGCGAGCAGCTCATCTTCGCGTTCATCGTGGTGATCATCGGCGGCCTCGGCAGCGTCACCGGCTCGCTGGTCGGCGCGCTGCTGGTGGGCCTCGCCTACAACTACGTGGCGTACCTGGTGCCCAAGGCCGCGATCGGGGTGACCATGGGCATCATGGTGCTGGTGCTGCTCGTGCGCCCGACCGGGCTCTACGGAGCCGGCCGGTGAGCGCGGGTGCCCTCACCCCGGTGCAGGCCGCCCGCGCGGCGGCGCGCCGCGAGCGCTGGCGGGCGCCCACCCTCTACCTGCGCCTGGCGGTGGTCCTGGCGTGGGTGCTGCTCCCGACCGTGGGGCCGTCCTTCCAGGTGCTCGACCTGGCGGTGAAGATCGCGCTCTTCGGCACCCTCGCGGCGAGCTACGACGTGGTGATCGGCTACACCGGCATCGTCTCCTTCGGGCACGCGATGTTCTTCGGCTTCGGAGCCTACGCGGTGGCCCTCGCGGTGGGTCGCCTGGGCGCGCCCACCTACGACCATCTCCTGCTCGGGTTCCTGGCCGGTGTCGCGGTGTCCGCGGTGGTGGCGGTGGTGGTCGGGGCCTTCTCGCTGCGGGTCAAGGCGCTCTTCTTCGCGATGATCACCCTCGCCTTCGCCGAGTTCGCGCTCATCCTCGCGGTGCAGTGGGGCGCTCTGACCGGCGGGGAGGACGGGCTCTCTCCGAAGCTCCCCGGCGTCTTCGCGGCGGGCGCGTCGGGCCCCCTCGGACTGTCCGGCCGCCTCGTCACCTACTACACGCTGCTCGCGATGTGTCTCGGGCTCTTCCTGCTGATGAGCCGCGTCGTGCACTCCCCGCTCGGCCGGACGCTCCAGGCCATCCGCGACAACGAGCTGCGCGCGGAGGCCCTGGGTTACCGCACCTTCGTCTTCCAGCTCGTGGCCACGTCGTTCGGCAGCGTGGTCGCGACCGTGCTCGGGGGCGGCTACGTGATGTGGGTGCGCTACGTGAATCCGGAGTCGGCGCTCGGCATCCCGATCATGCTCGACGTGCTCCTGATGGTGATCATCGGGGGCATCGGGACGCTCCACGGAGGCATCGTGGGCGCCGCGATCCTCTTGACCGCCCGCACCCTGCTGCCGAACCTGCGCGGGCTGGGCGGCTCGCTGTTCGCGGGCTCGGAGATCCTGCAGCGCCTGTCTGATCGCTGGCTCCTCTACTTCGGGATCCTCTTCGTGCTGGTGGTCTTCTTCTTCCCGCGCGGCGTGCTGGGCACGCTGCGCGAAGCGGCGGCCCGACGGCGCGGGCCCGCGGCCCCGGGGACGTGAGCCGTTCTTTTGTCGCGCCTTTCGGGTATGCTGTGCCTGAAAATGCCCGCCCGGGATTACGACGCCATCGTGGTGGGGGCCAGCTTCGGGGGCCTCGCCGTCGCCCGCCAGCTCCGGGGTGAAGTGCTCCTCCTGGATCGGAACGAGGTCGGCACGGTGCAGACGTCCGCCTGCGGGACGCCGCTCTGGGTGCCCGAGACTCTCGGGGTCTCCGACAGCGTGCTGCAGGTCCACGACCGGCTCTTGATCCGGACCCCGACCCGCACCGTCCGGTACGATCTTTCCTCGGTGCCCTTCTGCACCTTCGACTACCGCGCCTTCTGCCAGGGACTGCTCGCCCAGTGCCGCGTGCGATTTTTGCGCACCTCGGTGTCAGGGATCCAGGACGGGGCGGTGGTGACCGGGGAAGGCCGCTTCACCGCGCCGGTGATCGTCGACTGCTCGGGCTGGCGCCGCGCGATCACCGGCGGCGCGGAGACGGAGCCCCGCTCGCGCCACCACTCCTTCGGCCTCGAGACCCACACCCCCCTGCAGGACGAGGGGCTGACCTTCCTGCTGGACCGCCGGCTCATCCCGCAGGGGCTCGGCTGGATCTTTCCGGTGGGCACCGGGAGCCTGATCGGTCTGGGGTCGTACGTGGGCCGCTCCAAGCTCAAGCCCGCGCTCGAGCGCTTACTGCGTGACCACGGGATGTCGGCGGGCTCGTACCACGGGACCTACTTTCCCAACCGGCTGCTCCGCCCCACCGTCGACCAGGTCTTCGCGGTCGGCGACGCGGCGGGCCAGTGCCTGCCGCTGACCGCGGAGGGCATCCGGCCCGCGCTCTACTTCGGCGGCGAGTGCGGCCGCATCGTGCAGCAGGTCCTCGACGGCGCGCTCCCGCTCGAGGCGGGGCTCGAGCGCTACCGCCGGCTGGTCGCCCGCTACCGCCGTCCGTACCGCGTGCTCCGGTTCGCGCAGGCGATGGCCGCCCACACTCCGACTCGCTGGTTCGCGATGGTCACCCAGGTCGCCGCGACGTGGCCCTTCCTGTCCGGCTGGTGGCCCCGCTACGGATGGTTCGGGCGACCCGATCCCTCCGGGGTGGCCGCGGCCACCTGAGGCCCGTACGGTGACGAGCGGGGCGTCAGGGCCGATGGCGCGTCACGGGGGCCAGGTGGGATGAGCGCCCGCACCCGGTGGGCGATCGTGGCCGGCGTGACCGGCCTCGTCGTGGCCTACTGCGTCTGGCTGGTCTGGACGAACGCGCCCGCCTACCAGTTCCTCGTCCGACTCTACGTCGACAAGCACTTTCTCAAGCGCACCCTGCGGGAGTGGGGCGTGCTCGCCCCCGTCATCTTCATCCTGCTCCAGGCGCTGCAGGTCATCATCTCGCCGATCCCCGGCGAGGCCACCGGCATCCTCGGCGGCTACCTCTTCGGCCAGTGGTTGGGGCTGTTCTACTCGACCATCGGCCTCACCCTGGGCTCGGTGGTGGCCTTCTGGATCGGACGGTGGCTCGGCGCGCACTATGTGAAGAATCTGGTCAGCGCCGAGACGTGGAACCGGCTCGGGTTCATCGTGGAGGCCGAGGGGGCGGTGCTCTGCTTCATCATCTACCTGATCCCCGGCCTGCCGAAGGACATCGTCTGCTACCTCTTCGGGATCAGCCCGATGCCCCTCTGGGTCTTCGCCCTCGTCTCGGGTCTCGGCCGGATCCCGGGCACCTGGGTGCTCTCCGCCCAGGGGGCCCATACCGCGGCCGGTGACTACATGCAGGTGATCCTGGTCTCGGCCTTCGCGGTGGCGGCGGCCCTGCCGCTCTACTACTACCGCCATCGCATCGTGACCTGGTTCCACGGGCGGAGCGCGGCCCGGACGAACGGCGCCAACGGAGGGCTTGACAGGGAGAAGCCGGGCCCGTAGACTCGGCCCACTTTGCGCCTGGAGGGAATCGAGCCGGTGAGCACGATGGGAACGACGGCCAGCAGCCACGGAGCGTGGCGGTCGTATTTTTACTTTCCCACCGTTCGCCGCCTGGCTCCCATGAGCTGATCGCAAGGAGCCACGGGCGACGAACCAGCCCGTGGCGAGGAACCGATAGACGCCGCGGGCAACCGACCCGCGGCGTTTTTGTTTTCTACGGCGGCCAACCGACCGTCGTAAACGGGTGTCCGCGACCTGGGGGAGTGCGGGGGCCATTTCGGGGCCCCCGCAGCTGAAGAGCTTGAAGAAGCAAACGGCAGCGACAGGCACCACAAACGGACGACGAGACGGAAAAGGGAGCGGACACATGATCATCGTGCTGAAGCCGGGATCGAGCGAGGCCGACATCGAGGACGTCTCACGACGGGTGCGGGAGCTCGGGTTCAAGACCCACCTCTCCCGCGGGGAGGTGCGCACCATCATCGGGATCGTCGGCGACGATCGGGCAAAGGAGCAGCTCCTCGCGCTGCAGTCGCTCGACTCGGTGGAGAACGTGGTGCGCATCCTCCAGCCCTTCAAGCTCGCGAGCCGGGAAGCCCATCCCGACAACACCCAGTTCAAGGTCCACGGGGTTCCGGTCGGCGGCGACCAGATCGTGGTGATGGCCGGGCCGTGCTCCGTCGAGTCGCAGCCCCAGCTCACCGCGGTGGCGGAGAGCGTCAAGGCCGCCGGCGCGCACGTGCTCCGGGGCGGCGCCTTCAAGCCGCGCACCTCGCCCTACGCCTTCCAGGGGCTCGAGGAGGAAGGCCTCACCCTGCTGCGGGCGGCGAGCAAGAGCACCGGCCTACCGGTGGTGACCGAGGTCATGGAGCCGGACAAGGTCGAAGTGGTGGCCGAGCACGCGGACATCCTGCAGATCGGGGCCCGCAACGTGCAGAACTTCTCCCTGCTCAAGCGGGTGGCCGAGTGCGGCAAGCCGGTCCTGCTCAAGCGCGGCATGTCGACCTCGATCCAGGAGTGGCTGCTCTCCGCCGAGTACGTGCTGGCGGGCGGGAACCCCAACGTGATCCTCTGCGAGCGGGGCATCCGCACCTTCGAGACCTCCACCCGCTACACCCTCGATCTCAACGCGATTCCGGTGGTGAAGAAGCTCTCGCACCTGCCGATCTTCGTCGACCCGAGCCACGGCACCGGGCACTGGGAGTACGTGTCGGCCATGGCCAAGGCCGGCCTCGCGGCCGGGGCCGACGGCCTCATCATCGAGGTGCACAACAACCCGGCCGAGGCCCTGTCCGACGGCCCACAGTCGCTCAAGCCGACCAAGTTCGCGCAGCTCATGGCCGAGCTCCGGCCGCTGGCCCAGGTGCTGGGGAGGACCCTATGATCATCGTGCTCAAGTCCGGGATCAACGACGCCGACGTGGACGAGGTGTGTCGTCGCATCACCGAGATGGGCTACGGGCCGCACGTGATCCGCGGCGAGTTCAAGACCATCGTCGCCGCGGTGGGGGAGGAGCGGGGCCGGCCCGACCTGCGTCTCCTCGAGGCGATGGAGACGGTCGAGTCGGTCATGCCGGTGCAGCAGCCGTTCAAGCTCGCCAGCCGCGAGGTGCGGCGCGACTCGACCGAGGTGCGCATCAACGGGGTCACGGTGGGCGGCCGCGACGTGGTGGTGATGGCGGGGCCCTGCTCGGTGGAGTCGCAGGCGCAGGTGCTCGAGGTGGCCGACGCGGTCAAGGGGTCGGGCGCCAAGGTCCTGCGGGGCGGCGCCTACAAGCCGCGCACCTCGCCCTACGCCTTCCAGGGGCTGAAGGAAGAGGGGTTGCGCTACCTGGCGGAGGCGCGCAAGCGCACCGGGCTGCCGGTGGTCACCGAGGTCCTCGAGACGGAGAGCGTGGAGGTGGTGGCGGAGTACTGCGACATCCTCCAGATCGGGGCGCGGAACATCCAGAACTTCACGCTGCTGCGCCGGGTGGGGGAGATCGGCAAGCCGGTGCTGCTCAAGCGCGGCATGGCCACCAGCATCCAGGAGTTCCTGCTCTCGGCCGAGTACATCCTCTCCGCCGGCAATCCGAACGTGATCCTCTGCGAGCGCGGCATCCGCACCTTCGAGACCGCCACCCGCTTCACGCTCGATCTCAACGCGGTGCCGGTGCTGAAGAAGCTCTGCCACCTCCCGGTCGTGGTGGATCCCTCGCACGGCACCGGGCACTGGGACCTGGTCGCCCCGATGGCGAAGGGGGCGGTGGCCTGCGGGGCCGACGGGCTGATCATCGAGGTGCATCCCCGGCCGGAGGAGGCGCTGTCGGACGGGCCCCAGTCGCTCAAGCCCTCGAAGTTCGCCCAGCTCATGCGCGAGCTGCGGCCGGTGGCCGAGGCGGTGGGGCGCGGGCTCTAGGCGGTCAGGCGACGGGGGCCGGCTCGCGCCGGGCCAGGTCGAGCGTCTCGCGGACGCGCTGGACCAGGGCCACCGGCGTGAACGGCTTTTGCAGAAATGCGGTGTCGGCGCCGAGGACGCCGTGGCGGATGACCGCGTCGTCGGTGTAGCCCGACATGTACAGCACGCTCAGGTCGGGGCGCAGCGGCCCCAGGCGCTCGGCGAGCTCGCGCCCGCTCATGCGCGGCATGACCACGTCGGTGAGCAGGAGATCGAGCGGGCCCAGGTGGCGCTCGCAGAGCAGCAGGGCCTCGGCGCCATTGCGCGCCTCGATCACGGTGTAGCCGCTGGATCGCAGGATGTCGCGGGCGAGCTCCCGCACGCCCTCCTCGTCCTCCACCAGCAGGATGGTCTCGGTGCCGCCGGCCGGCGCGGCGGAGCGGACCGCCCGGTCTGCGACCGGCGCCGCTGCGTCGACGCGCGGCAGGTAGATGCGGAAGGTGGTGCCGCGGCCGGGCTCGCTGTCGACCTCGATGTAGCCCCCGCTCTGCTTGACGATGCCGTAGACGGTGGCCAGCCCGAGCCCCGTCCCCTTGCCCTGCTCCTTGGTGGTGAAGAACGGCTCGAAGATGTGGCGCTGGTGCTCGCGGGAGATGCCCACGCCGCTGTCCGTCACCGCGAGCATCACGTGCGGGCCCGGGCGCGCGCCCATGTTGCGGCGCACGTACTCCGCGTCGAGGTCGACGTTCTCGGTCTCCACGATCAGGTGGCCGCCCTTGGGCATGGCGTCGCGCGCGTTGATCGCCAGGTTCATCACCACCTGCTCGATCTGCCCGCGGTCGGCCTTCACGTGGCCGAGGCCGGCCGCGTTGTTGGTCACGAGCGTGATGTCCTCGCCGATGAGCCGCGCGAGCATCTCCTTCATGTCGACGGTCACCGCCCCGAGGTCGAGGACGACCGCCTCGAGCACCTGCTTGCGGCTGAACGCGAGGAGCTGCTTGGTCAGCTCGGCGGCGCGGCCGGCGGTGCGCTGGATCAGCTCGATGCCGCGCCGGAGAGGATCCTCCGCCTTCAGCTGATGGAGCAGGATGTCGGTGCGCCCGAGGATGACGGTCAGGAGGTTGTTGAAGTCGTGCGCGACCCCGCCCGCGAGCCGGCCGATCGCGTCCATCTTCTGGGCCTGCTCGAGCTGACCCTGGGTGTGCTCCAGCTCTTCGTACGCCCGCCGGGACTCGTCGAGCAGGCGACTGTTCTCGAGCGCGATCGCCGCGTGCGACGCGAACGCGCTGGCGACGGCGAGGTCCTCGGTGGAGAAGCCCTCCTCCCGGCGGGTCAGGAAGCTGAGCACGCCGACGACCCGGTCCCCGACCCGAGCCGGGACGGTCAGGAGGCCCTGGTAGCCGAGCCGCCGCATGGCCGCCGAGTGGTCGGGCAGCATGCTGGGATGGCTGGCCGGGTCGCGCAGGAGCAGCGGGCGGCCGGTGGCCGCGACCTGTCCGGCCAGGCTCTCGCCGATCTTCAGCCGGGGCCGCACCGGCATGTCGGAGCCCACGTCGAGCGTGCCCGCCACCACGAGCTCGTCTCCGTCCACGAGCCGGAAGCCCACCCAGTCGGTCTTCACGATGCGCCCGCACGCCTCCGCGATCCGCCCCAGGAGAGAGTCGAGCGGCTGCATCCGGGACAGATCGCCGCTGATCTCGACCAGGCTCTCGAGCCGGGTCTGCCGCGTATGGGCCTCGTGCAGCGCCTGCTCGAGGCTGGCCGCCATCGAGTTGAAGGCGCGGACGGTGGGCCGCATCTCGCTCAGCTTGGTCTCCGGCATGCGCGCGGTCAGGTCGCCGTGCCCGAGGCGCGTCGCACTCTCGGCTAGGGCCCGCACCGGGCGCAGGCCCACCACCAGGATCACGTGGGTGAGGCCGAGCAGGGTGACCAGGAGCACCCCGGTCACCGCGATCATGGTGCGGACCTCGGTCCACAGCTCGTTCTCGAGGCTCTCCACCGACGGGGTCACCGCCAGCACCCCGTAGGTCACCGGGGTCGCGGAGATCACGACCCGGTGCTCCGCGAGCGTCACCGGCACGAGCTGCTTCAGCCAGCGCGGGGCGTCGGACCGACGGACCTTCTGGGGGGACGCGTCGAAGATGACCCGGCGGCCGTCGCTCTCGTAGAGGCGGATCTGGCTCCACACCGACTCGGTGTTGAGATTGCGCACGGTCTGCTCGGCGCGCGCGAGATCGCCCACCACCAGGGAATCGAGCAGCAGCGGCCCCGCCGCGGCGGCGAGCCGCTCGGTCTGCTCGGCGAGGCGCACCTGGGCCGCGGTGCTGCGCTCACGCAGGTTGACCGCGAGGCCGCCCAGGGTGACGCTGACGATGGCCACCGAGCTGAGTCCGAGGAGGAGGGTCCGGAGGCTGTTCCTCACTGGCCGATCAAGCGGTAGATGCGGCGCACGCCCTCGTAGTCGCGATCGGTCGCCGGCTCGAAGCCCTTGGACTTGGTCTGGATCAGGATCGGCGCCGCGGCCGGATCGGCGGCCATGCCGAGCAGCGCGCGCCGCACCCGCTCGACGGTGGCGGCGGGCACCCGGGGATGGGCGATGACCGCGAGGTCCGGGAATCCCTCCGAGACGTAGATCTCGCGGAACTCCACGTGCTCGCGCTCGGCGTACTGGGCGAGGAAGCGCGAGTTGACCGCGGCCGCCTCGACCCGCTTGGCCTTGAGCTGCGCGAGCGTGCCTTCCTGATTGCCGCCGAAGACCTCCTCGACCTGGACTCCCGCGCGCTTGAGCGCGACGAGTGGCACCGCGTAGGCCGCGAACGCGTCGGAGGAGGGGAAGGACACGCGCTTGCCGCCGAGCTGGTGCAGGTGGTGGATGGGGCTGTCAGCGGGCACCGCGATCACCGCGCGGATGGGCTCGCCGGCCCAGCGCGCGAGGACCTTGAACGGCACCGCGTCGAAGTCGGACTGGAAGTTGTGGTTGGTGAACACGAAGTCGAAATCGCCCCGCGCCATCATCGCGTCCGTCTCCTGGACGGTGCGGCCCATCCGGAGCTGCAGCGGGATGCCGGCGGCCGTGCTCAAGTAGTGCAGGATCGGATTCCATCGCTCCGCGGTGAGGGCCGGGCTCTGCTGATTGAGCACGCCGAAGGCGAGCGCGGCCGACTGGCCATGAGCGGGCCCGGCCGCGAGGAGCAGGCCGGTGAAGGCGACGAGGACTTTCGTCAGGGTTCCCATGATGTTGGACGCCAAGTGCTTTCCAGTGCCGTGCCAAGTGTCGCCAGGATGCAAGTACCTGAAATAGCGGGCAAAGATTGCGGGACACCGTAGGCGTAGGCTCCCGAGGGCCCCTCGGTGTCACCAGACGGACACATTTCGTCAGAAGAGCCGTGAGACCGAGGGGTTCGGGGCCACCCGGCGATGGCTGGGATGGCGTGCCATAATTGCTCCTGTGAAGCGCCTGCCACGGTGGATGCGGACCAGGCTTCCGCGGGATCGTGCGAAGCGTACCCTGATCCTCGCCATCGTCACGTCGGCCCTCTTTCACCTGCTCTTCTTCCTGCCGTTCATGACGATTCCGGGCTTCCTGCAGTCCCCCACCTACGTCAAGCGCGGTGAGCCCCTGCTCGTCGACATCGCGCCCGAGAGGCCGGACGAGAAAGCGCCGCGCGGCAATCCATCGCAGCCGGTGGCTCCACCCGAATCGCGAGAGCAACCATCGCCCCCCGCCGCCAAGGCGCCGGCCCCGCGCGCGCCCGAGGCTCCGCGCGCGCCCGCTCCGCGCCCGACGCCGCCGTCGCCACCGCGGGTCGCGCGCACCGAGCCGCCCGCGCCGGAGCCGATGGTGAAGACGACGGAGCCCAGCCGGGCCGCGCCCGAAACCCCGCCATCGCAAGCGGCGCCCAGCGAGTCCGCGACGGCCCCGAGCCAGTCGCCGCAGGTCGCGGTCGCCCGGCCGCCGACCAGCATCTGGCGCCAGCCGGGCGGGGGAGGCGGGGTCCAGGGCGGCGGGCGTGGCGGCGTCGAAGGACAACCGATCCCGCTCGACACGCCGGAGCCGAAGTTCCAGGACTACTTCAACAAGGTCCGCGAGCGGATCAAGGCGAACTGGGTGTACCCGCGCCAGGCCGGCGAGCGGAACATCGAGGGCGAGCTGCTCATCGAGTTCCACATCGCCAAGGACGGGCGGCTCGAGTACATCGAGCTGCTCGACTCTTCTGGCACCCGGATCCTCGACGATGCGGCGCTGACCGCGGTGAAGCTGGCGCAGCCGTTCCCCCCGGTCCCCGACGACATCGCCAAGCACACGCTCGCGATCAACGGCCAGTTCCGGTACCAGATCGTGAGCGGTCTCGTGAACCAGTTCCTCCGGTAGACGATCCTGCGCTTTCGCTCGCTCGCCGGATGGCTCCTCCTGCTGCCGATCGTCGCCGGGTGCGCCGAGACGCGCTGCGCGGACCGGCCGCCGGTGCGCGTGCAGCTCCTCTCGGTGAACGACGTCTACGTGCTCGAGCCGGTCGCGGGCCGGGGCGGCCTCGCGCGCGTGGCCACGCTCGTCCGGGGCCTCGAGCGCGAGACCCCGAACACGCTCTTCGCGCTGGCGGGTGACACCCTGTCGCCGTCGCTGCTCTCGACCCTGCGCCGCGGGGCGCAGATGATCGAGGGTTGGAACGCGCTCGGGCTCGGCGTCGCCGCCTTCGGCAACCACGAGTTCGATTTCGGTCCCGCGGTGCTGGCCGAGCGCGTTGGCGAGTCGCGCTTCCCATGGCTCGCCACCAACGTCCTCGACCGCGCAAGCGGCCGGCCGCTGGAAGGGGCGCGCCCCTGGCTCCGTCGCGACTTCGACGGGGCGCGGGTGGGAGTGATCGGCCTCACCACTCCCGACGCGGCCCGGACCTCGAACGGCGGGCCCGGGGTGCGCTTCGACGATCCGCTGGAGGCGGCGCGCGGCGCGCTCGCCGCCCTCGGGGCGGTGGACCTGGCCGTGGCGGTGACCCACCTCCCGCTCGCGCAGGACCGCGCGCTGGTCGCGGCGCTCCCGATCGACGCGGTCCTGGGCGGGCACGATCACGATCCGATGCTCGTCGAGGAGGGCCGCGCGGTCATCGTCAAGGCGGGCTCGGACGCGGTCAACGTCGGCCAGGTCGTGTACGAGCTGCGCTGCGGCGCGGTGCTCAGCCGGCGCCAGCGCCTGATCCCGGTCGACGAGCGGCTCGCCGAGGCCCCGGACGTGGCCGATCTCGTGCGCGGTCAGGCCGCGCTGCTCGCCCGGGAGCTCGACACCACGGTGGGCCGCACCGTCGTCCCGCTCGACGCGCGGGAGAGCCTCGTCCGCCGGGAGGAGACGCCGCTCGGCCGATTCTTCGCGGACCTGATGCGGGAGCGGGTCGGGGCCCAGGTGGCGCTGCTCAACAGCGGCGGCATCCGGGGCAACCGGGTGATTCCGGCCGGGCCGATCACCAAGCGCGACATCCGGGGGCTGCTGCCCTTCACCAACACCGTGGTCCTGCTGGAGCTGACGGGAGAGGCCCTCCGGGCCGCGCTCGAGCGCTCGGTGGACGAGCTGCCGCGGCCCACCGGCCATTTCCTCCAGACCTCCGGGCTGGCGTTCCCCGTCGACCTGGCGCAGCCCGCCGGCCGCCGGGTCGGCGCGATCACGGTGGGCGGCCGCCCGCTCGATCCGGGGGGCCGGTACCGGATCGCCACCCTCGACTACCTCGCCCGCGGCCAGGACGGCTACCCGATGCTGGCCGCCGGCCGGGTGCTGCTGGGCCCGGAGGACGGCCCCGGCCTCATCGAGACGATCCTGGACGGGCTCGTTGCGGGCCGCTCCCCTTGACGGGGATTGGGGGCTCCGGTAGTGTATTCAATGCTTTCGGGAACCTAGGCTCGTAGCTCAGTGGGAGAGCGCTACCTTGACACGGTAGAGGTCGGCGGTTCGAAACCGCCCGAGCCTACCAATTCCTGATGTGGAGTGAGTCGGCTACCTGGGGGTGCGCATCGTTTGCCGGTCGAGCGTGAGTTGAGCGAGGGAGTTGCGAGCATCACCGGGCGCAGCCCTGTGATGCTTTGTTGTTTTCTGAGACAGGGAGAGCATGGCGGACGCTGAAGAGGCCCGGCACCTGAACCTGGCGGGGGAGTTCGACTGCGACCCCGAGCCCTTGCCCACGCTCCGCCACTCCACCTCGCACGTGATGGCGCAGGCGGTGAAGCGGCTCTTTCCCCAGGTGAAGGTCGCCATCGGCCCCGCGATCGAGGACGGCTTCTACTACGACTTCCTCAAGGCGGAGCCGTTCACGCCCGAGGACCTCGCGCGCATCGAGGACACCATGCGCGAGATCGTGAAAGCGGACTACCCGTTCACGCGTGAGGAGATGCCGCGAGACCGGGCCATCGCGTTCTTCGAGGAGCGGGGCGAGCCGTTCAAGGTGGAGATCCTGCGGGGGCTCTCGGTGCCCACCGTCTCGATCTACCGCCAGGGCGACTTCCTCGACCTCTGCCGCGGCCCGCACGTGGCGTCGACCGGCCAGCTCAAGGCCTTCAAGCTCCTCTCGGCCTCCGGCGCCTACTGGCGCGGCGACGAGAAGAACCCGATGCTCCAGCGGATCTACGGGACCGCCTGGCTCACCCAGGAGGAGCTCGACAAGCACCTCTGGCGGCTCGAGGAAGCGAAGAAGCGCGACCACCGCAAGCTCGGGCGAGAGCTCGACCTGTTCGACTTCTACGACATCGCCCCCGGCGCGCCGTTCTGGCTGCCGGGCGGGATGGTGCTCGTGCGCGAGCTGGAGAAGTACGCGCGCGAGTCGCTCGACGCCCGCGGCTACCAGGAGATCGCGACCCCGCTGCTCGTCAACAAGAAGCTCTGGGAGCAGTCCGGGCACTGGGAGCACTATCAGGAGAACATGTTCAAGTTCGACGTCGAGGGCGACGTCTTCAGCCTGAAGCCGATGAACTGCCCCGAGTCGGCCTACGTGTACAAGCGGGCGCTGCGCTCCTACCGCGACCTCCCGATCCGCTACTCCGAGATGGGCCGCTGCCACCGCAACGAGCGGTCGGGCGCGCTCTCCGGCCTGGTGCGGGTGCGGCAGTTCACCCAGGACGACGCGCATCTCTACGTCCGCCCGGAGCAGCTCCAGGCCGAGATCACCGACCTGATCGACCTGGTGCGCGAGTGGTACGGCACCTTCACGCTGCAGCCCTCGTACCGGCTCGCCACCCGCCCGCCCGACAAGCTCGGCAGCGAGCAGCAGTGGGACCAGGCGGAGGACGCGCTCCATCAGGCGCTGCGCGCGAACTCGCTCCCCTACGACCTCGACAAGGGGGGCGGGGCCTTCTACGGGCCCAAGATCGACATCGACGTGGAGGACGCGCTCGGCCGCCAGTGGCAGCTCGCCACCATCCAGGTCGATCTCACGATGCTGCCCGAGCGCATGCAGTGCGAGTACATCGACACCGACGGCCAGGCCAAGCGCCCGGTGGTGATTCACCGCGTGATCTTCGGCTCCTACGAGCGGTTCGTGGCGATCCTCACCGAGCACTTCGCGGGGGTGTTCCCGACGTGGCTCGCCCCGGTGCAGGCGCGAGTCCTCCCGATCAGCGAGAAGCACGGCGAGTACGGCCGCAAGGTGTTCGCGGCGCTGCGGGCCGCGCGCATCCGCGCCGAGCTCGACGACCGCAACGAGAAGCTGGGCTATCGCATCCGCGACGCCCAGATCCGCAAGGTGCCCTACATGCTGGTCGTGGGGGAGCGGGAGGCCCAGAGCGGCGCCGCGAGCCTGCGCCGACGGACGGGCGAGGACCTGGGCGCGGTGCCGGTGGAGCGCATCGTGGCCGAGCTCGTCGCCGAGATCTCTAGCCGTTCCGCCACCCTCACCGTGGGCCGCGCCGGCTGAGCCGGCCCCAGAACCCGAAGGAGCGCGCGCCATCCAGTCAAAAGACATCCGGATCAATGAAGGCATTCGGGTGAGGGAAGTGCGAGTGGTGAGCGCCGACGGTGAGCAGCTCGGGATCCTGCCGATCCAGCAGGCCCTGGATCTCGCGCGCCAGCGAGACATGGACCTGGTGGAGGTGGCGGCGGAGGCGCAGCCGCCGGTCTGCCGGATCATGGACTTCGGCAAGTTCAAGTACATGCAGGCGCGGCGGCAGAAGGACGCGCGCAAGAAGCAGACGATCATCCAGGTGAAAGAGGTCAAGCTGGGGCCCAAGACCGACACCCACGACTTCGACTTCAAGGCCAAGCACGTGCGGCGCTTCCTGGAAGAGGGCAACAAGGCCAAGGTCACGGTACGCTTCAAGGGGCGCGAGATGGCGCACACCGAGCTCGGGTGGAAGATGCTCAACAAGATGGTGGAGGGCATGCAAGACATCGCGGTCATCGAGAACCACCCCCGGATGGAAGGCCGCATGCTCAGCATGATCCTCTCGCCGAAACCCCACTAGAAGGGACGACGTATGCCGAAGATGAAGACCAAGCGGGCGGCGGCCAAGCGGTTCAAGGCGACCGCCTCCGGCAAGCTCAAGCGGAGCAGCGGATGGAAGAGGCACAAGCTCGAGGGCAAGAGCCCCAAGCGGAAGCGCCACCTCCGGAAGCCCCAGATGATCTCCGAGGCGGACCAGCCCCGCCTGAAGAGACTGGTTCCGTACCTCTAACAACAGGGAGTCAGTCATGCCACGGGCAAAAGGTGGGGCCAAGACCCGCCAGCGCAGGAAGAAGATTCTCAAGCAGGCGAAGGGGTATTTCGGCGGGCGGCGCAAGCTCTACCGCCCGGCCGCGGAGACGGTGCTCCGCGCGGGCGCCTTCGCCTATCGAGGGCGCAAGCAGAAGAAGCGCCGGGCGCGCTCGCTGTGGATTATCCGGGTGAACGCGGCCTGCCGTCAGGTGGGGCTCTCGTACTCCACCTTCATCGCCGGGCTCAAGAAGGCGGGTATCGCGCTGGACCGGAAGATCCTCGCCGAGCTCGCGGTGTCCGATCCGACGGCCTTCGCCAAGCTGGCCGAGACGGCTCGCGCCCAGCGCGCCTGAGCGTGGCGGGGGACCCGCGGGTCCAGGAGGTCCTCGAGCGGGCCCTGGCGGAGGTCGCCGGGGCCCGCTCCACGTCCGACCTCGAGCAGGTGCGCGTCCGCATGCTGGGGCGCGCCGGCCAGCTCACCACTCTGCTCCGCTCCCTCGGGGCCATCCCGGCCGCGGAGCGGCCCAAGGTGGGCGAGCAGACCAACCGGGCCAAGGCCGAGGTCGAGGCCGCGATCGCCGCGCGCCTCGAGGGCCTGAAGGTGGAGGAGCACCGCCGCACCCTCGCGGCCGATCGCCCCGACCTCACCCTGCCCGGGCGCCGTCCGCTGCCTGGCCCGGTCCATCCGCTCACCCGGGTGACCGAGGAGATCATCGAGGTCTTCGAGGGGCTCGGGTTCTCGGTCGCGGAGGGCCCCGAGGTCGAGTCGGACTACTACAACTTCGCGGCACTGAACTTCCCGGCCGACCATCCCGCGCGTGACATGCAGGACACGTTTCACCTGTCGGCGGACACGCTCCTGCGCACCCACACCTCGCCGGTGCAGATCCGCACCATGAAGGCGCAGCGACCGCCGGTGCGGATCATCTGCCTCGGCAAGGTCTACCGGCGCGACATCCTCGACGCGACCCACTCGCCGATGTTCCACCAGGTGGAGGGGCTCGCGGTCGACACGCACATCACGATGGCCGACCTGAAGGCCACGCTCCAGCTCTTCGCGCGCGAGATGTTCGGGGCGAAGTCCACCGTGCGCTTCCGCCCGTCGTTCTTCCCGTTCACCGAGCCGTCCGCCGAGGTCGACGTGCGCTGCTTCAAGTGCGGCGGCGACGGGTGCCGGTTCTGCAAGGAGTCGGGCTGGCTCGAGATCCTGGGCTCGGGCATGGTCCACCCGAACGTGCTGCGCAACGTGGGCTACGACCCGGAGGAGGTCACCGGCTGGGCCTTCGGGATGGGGATCGATCGCGTGGCCCTGCTCAAGTACGAGATCGACGACATCCGGCTCTTCTTCGACAACGATCTCCGCTTCCTCCAGCAGTTCGGCGGCCTGCCCGGGCGATGAAGATCTCCTACCGCTGGCTCAAGGAGTTCGTCGAGACCGACCTCGACGCGCGCGCGGTCGCCGACCGACTCACCAATGCCGGGATCGGGGTCGAGCAGATCACCCCGGTGGTCGAGGGGCTTGCGGGGGTGGTGGTGGGAGAGATCGAGGCCATCGAGCGCGACCTCGGAACGAGCGCGGCGGGCCATCAGAATCGCCTCGTGCGCGTCGCGCTGCCCGAGCGGCGCTTCGAGGTCGTCTGCGGCGCGCCCAACGTGGCTCCGGGCCTGCGCGCCGCGTTCGCGCCACCCGGGGCGCGGCTGCCGGGTCTCGGGGAGGTGCAGGCGGCCAGGATCCGCGGCGTGGTCTCGGAAGGCATCCTGTGCTCGGAGCAGGAGCTCGGCCTGAGCGACGACCACAGCGGCATCCTCGTGCTGCCCGCCGAGGCCCCGCTGGGCTCGGATCTCGCGACCTATCTCGGCCTCGACGACTGGATCCTCGACGTCGAGATCACCCCCAACCGCCCCGACGCCCTCTCGGTGGTCGGGGTGGCCCGCGAGGTCGCGGCGCTCACCGGGGCGCCCTTCCGCTTCCCCCGCGTGGTCGCGGCCGAGAGCGAGCCCGAGGCCTCCACCATCGCGGCGCTGGACGTGCAGGCGCCCGACCTGTGCCCGCGCTTCTGCGCCCGCGTGATCACCGGGCTCACCGTGAAGCCCTCGCCGCCCTGGCTCGCCCAGCGGCTGCGCGCGGTGGGCCTGCGCCCGATCAACAACCTGGTCGACGTGACCAACTACATCATGTGGGAGCTGGGCCAGCCGCTCCACGCCTTCGACCTCGACACCCTCGCCCAGCACACGGTGGTGGTGCGCCGGGCGCGGCCGGGCGAGCGCATCAAGACCCTCGACGGCCAGGAGCGCGCGCTCGGCCCGGACATGGCGCTGGTGTGCGATCCCGAGCACGCGGTCGGCATCGGGGGCGTGATGGGCGGCGCCGACAGCGAGGTGACCGCGTCCACCACGCGGGTGCTCCTCGAGGCGGCCTACTGGGATCCGGGCTCGATCCGCCGTACCGCGCGGGCGCTGTCGCTGACCACCGACGCGGCCTACCGCTTCGAGCGCGGGGGCGACATCGAGGCGCCGCCCGACGTGCTGGGCCGCGCGGCCCAGCTCATGGCCGAGCTGGGTGGGGGCACGGTCGCGCGTGGAGTGCTCGACGCCTACCCGGAGCCGCGGCCGCACCGGAGGCTCGGCCTCCGCCTGGCCCGCGTCGAGCGCGTCATCGGGGTGAGCCCGTCGCGCGAGGAGGCGGTGCGCATCCTGCAGGCGCTCGGCTTCGCGGTGGACGACTCGGGCGACGAGCTGCAGGTGGTGGTGCCGAGCTTCCGGCGCGACATCCACCAGGAAGACGACCTGGTCGAGGAGATCGTCCGCATCTGGGGCTACGACAAGATCCCGCTCACGCTGGCCGGGGGCGGGGAGATCATCCCGGTCAAGCGCCCCGCCGGGCTCCGGGTGGCCCGCGTGATGAGCCGCGCGCTGAACGCGGCGGGCCTCTACGAGTGCGTGACGTGGGCCTTCCTCGATCCGGATCGGCTCGAGCGGATGGGCTGGAGCGATCGGGCCGCGCTCATCGCGCTCCAGAACCCGCTCTCGGTGGAGCGCTCGATCCTGCGCCCGTCGCTGCTCCCCGGCTTGCTGGAGATCTTGGCCATCAACGCCAATCGCCAGACGCCGGACGCGCGGTGCTTCGAGGTCGGCAACGTCTTCGCGCCGCACCGGCCCGAGGACGGCGATCGGCCGGCGCATGAAGATCTGCGGCTCGGCCTCGTGCTCACCGGGCTCCGGGCCCCGCGCGCGTGGTTCACCGGGGGCCGCGACCGGGTGGACGTGTACGACGCGAAGGGGATGGCCGAGGCGGCCCTCGCCGCGGCCGGGGTCACCGACGCGGAGGCGGCGCTCTGGCCCGATGATCAGGCGCCCGCCTACCTCGAGCCGGGGCGCGCCGCGCGGCTCGTGCGGGGCGCGACCGAGCTCGGCTGGTTCGGCGAGGTGGCGCTCGCGGCCCGGGAGGCCTTCGACCTGCCGGGCGCGGTCTTCGCGGCGGAGCTATCGGTGACCGCGCTCGCCGCGCAGCCCCCCGCGGGCGTGAGATACGAGCCGCTTCCCCGCTTCCCGGCCGTCCAGCGCGATCTGGCGATCGTGGTGAGCGCCGAGGTGACCGCGGGGCAGGTCGAGGCCGCGATCCGCGCGATGAACGTGCCCCTGCTCACCCGCTTGACCCTGTTCGACGTGTACACTGGCGGCCAGGTCGGGGGGGGTCGCCGCAGTCTCGCCTGGAGCCTCACGTTCCAGGCGCCCGACCGCACCCTCACCGACGCCGAGGTGAACCGGGTGCACGAGCTGATCGTGGCCGAGGTCGCGCGGCGGTTCCGGGCCGAGGTCCGCGGCGCATGACGGAGGAGCGGATGGCGGAAGGGCTCACGGAGCGTCTCGAGCAGCTCGAGAAGTCGGTACGGCGCGCCGCCGAGACCATCACCCGCCTGCGCAAGGAGCGTGATTCGCTGCAGGCCAAGGTGGTGGGACTCGAGGCCAAGCTGGGGGCCGCGGAGGGGGATCGGGCCGAGCTGGCGAGCCTGCGCCAGGAGCGGAAGGAAGTGCTGTCCCAGGTGGACGGCATCCTGAAAGAGCTGGACCGGCTCGACATCCAATAGCCGTAGGAAGGGGACGCCATGGCAGAGAAGCAGCGGGTCGACATCGAGATCCTGGGGCAGAAGTACCCGATCCGCAGCGAGGCCGGCCCCGACTACGTGCGCCAGCTGGCCTCCTTCGTCGACCGCCGGGCTCGCGAGATCCGGGGCGACGCGGCCGGGCAGGACGCGGTCCGGGTCCTGGCCCTGACCGCGCTCGATATCACCGACGAGTTGTTCCGCCTCCGCGACGAGCGCAAGGAGCAGGACGTCGACCACAAGGACGTGACCGCCCGGCTCGGCGCACTGCGGCAACTCCTCGACGCCGTGGTGCCCGAGAAGTAACGATTCGCTTGACCCGCCCACGGGCCCGGGGGTACACAAGAGGGGCCCTGCACTGTTCGTGATGCCGGGGGGAAGTTTCAACCTCGTTTAAAGATTGGGAGCCGCTCACGAGGGTGGTGCGCATGCCCCTCCCAGAGGGGAAGCCTGAAGCCCTCCATTTTGGCGCCCACCTGGTGCATACCAGGTTCGAAACACCGTCGGCACACGGCAGAGGTGGGGCATCTCCGTCGCCACGTGCTTCCTCCCGTAGCACTTCCGTAGCACTCCTGCGTTCGTTGACATTCCGCTTCCTTGCGGCCTATAATTCGTCAACTTTAGCGGCTATTTGCCGCACGCAACCTCGAGTGCACACGATCCGGACCGGACCTCGTCCCGGGATGGAGTGATCGATGATTTCTATGCCGTGGCTGGTACTCCTGCCGTTAGTAGCGGTCCTCGCTCTCCTGGTCGGGTATTTCGGCTCCCGCGCGGCCACCGCGCGAACGCTCGGCGACGCCGAGACGCGCGCCTCCCGCATCCTCGAGGACGCCAAGCGCCTGGTCGACCAGGCGCGCGCCGACGCCGACGGCAAGGTGCGTGAGGCCGACACCAAGGTCCGCGAGGCCGAGGCAAAGATCCGCAGCGCCGACCTCGAGGCCAAGGAGCTGGTGCTCAAGGTCCGGAGCGAGCTGGACCAGGAATCGCGGGTCCGTCAGCGGGAGATCCAGGACGTGGAGCGCCGCGTCGTCCAGCAAGAGGAGCAACTCGGGCGCCGGCTCGATCAGCTCGACCGGCGGGAGACCGACGTCCAGAGCCGCGACCGCGCGCTCGGCGAGCGCGAGCGGGGCCTGGCCGACAAGGAAGCCCGGCTCGGCTCCGCGGTCGAGGAGCAGCGCCGCAAGCTCGAGTCCATCGCCGGGCTCACCGCCGAGGAGGCCAAGCGGCAGGTCCTGGCGCAGGCCGAGGTCGAGGCCCGGCGCGAGGCGCAGCTGCTCGGCATGCGGCTCGAGGAGGAGGCCCGCGAGACCGCGCACATGAAGGCCAAGGAGGTCCTGGCCACCACCATCCAGCGTCTCGCCCCCGACTACACGGTGGAGACCGCGGTGTCCATCGTGGACCTGCCCTCGGACGACATGAAGGGCCGCATCATCGGCCGCGAGGGGCGGAACATCCGGGCCCTGGAGGGCTTCACCGGCGTGGACCTGATCGTGGACGACACGCCGGAGGCGGTGCTGATCTCGGCCTACGATCCCTATCGCCGGGAGATCGCGCGCCTCGCGCTCCAGCGCTTGATCGCGGACGGGCGCATCCATCCCGCCCGTATCGAGGAAGTGGTGGAGAAGGTCAAGAAGGAGATGGAGCAGCACCTGCGCGAGGAAGGCGACAAGGCCTGCTTCGAGGTGGGCGTGCACGGGCTCCATCCCGAGCTGATCAAGCTGGTGGGCCGGATGAAGTTCCGCACCTCCTATGGCCAGAACTGCCTCCAGCACTCGAAGGAAGTGGCGTGGCTCGCCGGCATGATGGCGGCCGAGATCGGCGCCGACGTGCAGCTGGCCAAGCGCATGGGCCTCCTCCACGACATCGGCAAGGCCCTCACCCACGAGCAGGAGGGGAGCCACCCGGAGCTCTCTCTGCAGGTACTCACCAAGTACAACGAGTCGCCGCAGGTCATCAACGCGGCGCTGTGCGGTCACGAGAACGTCGAGGCCGAGACCATCGAGGCGGTGCTGACCGAGGCCGCCGACGGCATCTCGGCGGCCCGGCCCGGGGCGCGCCGCGACGTGCTGGAGAGCTACATCAAGCGGCTGGCGAAGCTCGAGGAGATCGCGCTCTCCTACAAGGGCGTCGATCTCTGCTACGCGATCCAGGCCGGCCGCGAGCTGCGGGTGATGACCCGCGCCGAGCAGATCTCGGATCTCGACGCGCACCAGCTCGCCAAGGACATCTCCAAGCGCATCGAGGCCGAGATGCAGTACCCCGGCCACATCAAGGTGGTGGTGATCCGCGAGACCCGCGCGGTCGAGGTGGCGCGGTGACCAAGCCCCTCACCGTCATCTGCGTGGGCGACGTCTTCGGCGAGCCGGGTCGGCGGGCGATCCAGATGCTGCTGCCCAAGCTCAAGAAGCAGCACGAGGCGGATCTCGCGGTGGTCAACGTGGAGAACTCCGCCTCCGGCTTCGGGGTCACGCCGCTGATCGCGCGGACCTTCCTCGAGCAGGGTGTGGACGTGATGACCTCCGGCAACCACATCTGGGACAAGAAAGAGATCATCGAGTACATCAACAAGGAGAACCTCCTCCTGCGCCCGGCCAACTATCCGCCCGGCACGCCGGGGGCGGGGTCGATCGTGGTGAAGGCCGGACCGCACAAGGTCGCGGTGCTCAACCTGATGGGCCGGGTGTTCCTCCCCCAGCTCGATTGTCCCTTCCGCAAGGCCGACGAGGAGCTGGAGAAGCTGCGGGCGGAGACCTCGTTCATCGTCGTCGACATGCACGCCGAGGCCACCTCCGAGTCGCAGGCCATGGGCTGGCATCTCGACGGGCGGGTGAGCGCGGTGGTCGGCACCCACCGCCACGTGCAGACCGCCGACGAGCGGCTCCTCCCGAAGGGCACCGCCTACATCACCGACCTCGGGCTGACCGGCCCGGTGGACTCGGTCATCGGCGTCGAGCCGGAGCTGGCCCTGGGCCGCTTCCTCTCCCAGATGCCGAACCGGTTCGAGCCCGCCAAGGGCCCAGCCATGCTCCAGGGCGCGGTGATCCGCATCGATCCCGAGACCGGTCGCGGGCTGTCCATCGAGCGTCTGCGCGTCCCCCTCGCCGGCTGACCGTGTCGGCGTTGATCCTGAGCGGCAAGGAGGTCGCAGCGAAGGTTCTGGCCGACGTCAAGGCCAGTGTCGCGGCGCTCGGCGAGAAGACGGGCGTGCACCCCACCCTCGCGGTCATCCTGGTCGGCGAGGACCCCGCCTCGCAGATCTACGTCCGCAACAAGAAGCGCGCGGCCGACGAGGTCGGCATCACGACCCGCGACTACCTCTTTCCCCAGGGCTGCACGCAGGCGGAGCTGCTCGCCACCATCGCGGGGATCAATCGCGACCCCGCCATCCACGGGATCCTGCTCCAGCTGCCGCTCCCCAAGGGCATGGACGAGGACGCGGCGGTGGCCGCGATCGCGCCCGAGAAGGACGCGGACGGCCTGCACCCGGTCAACCTGGGCAACCTGCTCGGCGGCAAGCCGGGGGCGGTGCCCTGCACGCCGGCCGGGTGCATGGAGATCCTCGACCACTACCGCATCCCGATCGAGGGCGCGGAGGCGGTGGTGGTGGGCCGCTCGCGGCTGGTCGGCAAGTCGCTCGCCCAGCTGCTGCTGGCGCGCAACGCCACCGTGACCATGTGCCACACCCGCACGCGCGACCTGGCCGCGCACTGCCGGCGCGCCGACATCCTCTGCGTGGCGGCGGGGAAGGCGGGCGTCGTCACCGGCGACATGGTGCGCGAGGGCGTGGTGGTGATCGACGTCGGCGTCAACCGGCTGCCCACCGGCAAGGTCACCGGCGACGTGCACTTCGACTCGGTGGCCCCGAAGGCCCGCGCCATCACCCCGGTCCCGGGCGGCGTCGGCCCCATGACCATCGCCATGCTCATGCGCAACACCTACCGCGCCGCCTCCCGCCTCATTCCCCCTCTCCCCTCCGGGGAGAGGGCAGGGTGAGGGGTCTGATGGTGAGGGGTCTGATGGTGAGGGGCCTGATGGTGAGGGGCCTGATGGTGAGCGGCGCGCTGGAGGTGGCCGCCTCCTACTCCCCCTCTCCCCTCCGGGGAGAGGGCAGGGTGAGGGGCTCGAGACAGACCGGGGTAGTCTGCGAGTCCCCTCGCGACTACGCCCGCGGCCTGCGCCGTCGTCAGACCGACGCGGAGCGTCGCCTGTGGGCACGACTCCGCGATCGACGCCTGCAAGGCGCAAAGTTCGCGCGTCAGGTCCCTATCGGCCCGTACGTCGTGGATTTCTGCTGCCGGGAGCTGAAGGTGATCGTGGAGCTCGACGGCGGGCAGCACTCGGTGCAGGTCAGGGCCGACGCCGAGCGAGCGGCCCTCCTCGAAGCGCTCGGCTACCGTGTGCTGCGATTCTGGAATAACGACGCGCTGGCCAATACCGACGGCGTGCTCCAGCGTATTGCTCAGGCGCTGGTGGCGCGCCCCTCACCCCGGCCCTCTCCCCAGAGGGGAGAGGGGGAAGGCTGGGAATGAGCGAGCGGGTCGTCTGCACGGTCGGGGAGCTGGCGATGCGCATCAAGGCGCAGCTCGAGGACCAGTTCCCCGCGGTGTGGGTGGAGGGTGAGATCAGCAACCTGCGCATCCCATCGTCGGGGCACGCCTACTTCACGCTGAAGGACGACACCGCGCAGCTTCGCTGCGTGCTGTTCCGCGGGCGCGGGCGCCGGGTGGCCTTCCAGCCCGAGGACGGCATGCAGGTGCTGGCCTTCGGCGGCCTCGACGTCTACCTCGCGCGCGGGGAATACCAGCTGGTGGTCGAGCTGCTCGAGCCCAAGGGCGTGGGGGCGCTCCAGCTCGCCTTCGAGCAGCTCAAGCGTCGGCTCGAGGCGGAGGGGCTCTTCGATGCGGCCCGCAAGCGCCCGCTGCCCCCGTTCCCGCGCACCATCGGCATCGTGACCTCGCCGACCGGCGCGGCGATCCGCGACATGCTGCACGTCATCGACCGACGCTTCGCCGACCTGCGCATCCTGATCACCCCGGTGCGCGTGCAGGGGGAGGAGGCGCCGGGCGAGATCGTCGCCGCGCTTCGAGATCTGCAGGCGGTCGAGGACCTCGACGTGATCATCGTCGGGCGCGGGGGCGGCTCCATCGAGGATCTGTGGGCCTTCAACGACGAGCGGGTCGCGCGCGCGATCGCGGGCTGCCGCGTGCCGGTCATCTCGGGGGTCGGCCACGAGACCGACTTCACGATCGCCGACTTCGTGGCCGACCTGCGCGCGCCGACCCCGTCGGCGGCCGCCGAGGTGGTGGTGCAGGAGAAGCTCCAGGTGGCGCGCGCCCTCGTGAGCCTCTACGAGGCGCTCAAGCAGGCGATGGCGAGCCGACTCGAGCGCGACCGCGAGCGGGTGGAGGTGCTCGGCAAGCGCCGCGTGCTCACCGACGCCGCGCGCGCCCTCCGCGATCTCTACCGCCGGGTGGACGAGCTGACCTCGCGCCTCACGCGAGCGGTGCGGGGGAGCGAGCGGCAGGCCACGCACCGCCTCTCGCTGGCCAGAAACGCCTTGCGCTCTCTCAATCCGGTGGCTAGGATTGCCAACGGCACGGTGCTGCTCGCCCAGCTGCGCGGTCGGCTCGCCTCCGCGGCCGTCCACAGCGTGAAGGTGTCGCAGCATCGGTTCGACGCCGCGGTGGGCCGGCTCGACAGCCTCTCGCCGCTGGCCGTGCTCGGACGGGGTTATAGCCTGACCCGGCTGCTGCCTTCCGGCGTGATCGTCCGTAGCGCCGCGCAGACACGCCCCGGGGACGCCATCGAGATCCTGCTGCACCAGGGCGCGGTCGAGGCCCGGGTGGAGCGTCTCAAGGAACGGGATGACCGACATCAAGTTTGAAGCGGCGCTGCAGCGCCTCGAGCAGATCGTGGATCAGCTCGAGGCGGGTAATCTCTCCCTGGAAGAATCCCTGCAGGTGTTCGAGGAAGGCGTCGGCCTCGCCCGGCGCGCCGGCAAGTACCTCGACGAGGCCGAGAAGCGCATCGAGCTGCTCACGCGGGACGAGAGCGGGGTGCTGAAGACGACCCCCTTCGACCTGGCCGACGAGGAGCGCGCGTGAGCTTCGACCTGGGCGCGTACATGAAGGAGCGGGCGGCTGCGGTAGACGTGGCCCTCGACCGCTTCCTGCCGCCCGAGACCGAGCGCCCGGAGAGCCTGCACAAGGCGATGCGCTACAGCGTGTTCGCGGGCGGCAAGCGCCTGCGCCCGGTGCTGGTCATCGCGGGGGCGGAGGCGGTGGGCGGGACCGCGGAGCGGGTCATGCCGACCGCGTGCGCGCTCGAGCTGGTTCACACGTATTCGCTCGTGCACGACGACCTGCCCGCGATGGACAACGACGACTTCCGCCGTGGCGTCCCCACCAACCACAAGGTCTTCGGCGAGGCCACCGCGATCCTGGCCGGCGACGCGCTGCTGACCCTGGCCTTCCGGCTGGTGGCCGACAACGCGCGCGCCACCAGCCTCGACGCGCTCCAGGCCGTCGTCGTCGACCTCGCGGACGCGGCGGGCCACGGCGGCATGGTGGCCGGGCAGGTGGCCGATCTGGAGGCGGAGGGCCGGCAGGTGGGCGCGGACACGGTGGACTACATCCACGTCCACAAGACCGGCGCCCTCATCCGCACCTCGCTCCGCGTTGGCGCGATGCTCTGCGGGGCGACGCCCGAGCAGGTGCGCGCGCTCAGCGTGGCCGGGGCGGACCTGGGCCTGGCGTTCCAGATCGTCGACGACATCCTGGACGTGGTCGCCAGCTCGGAGGAGCTGGGCAAGACCGCGGGCAAGGACCAGATCCAGCAGAAGGCGACCTACCCGGCGATCCACGGCATCGAGCCCTCGCGCGCGCGCGCCCGCTTCCTGGTCGGCGAGGCCGAGGAGGCCCTCGCGGGCTTCGGCCCGCGGGCCGAGCCCATTCGCGCCCTCGGGCGCTTCATCCTCGAGCGGAAGGCCTGAGCCATGTCCGAGATCCGCGCCACCCACGCCCGTGAAGTGCTCGACTCCCGGGGCAACCCCACCGTGGAGGTCGAGATGTGGCTCGAGTCGGGCGCCTTCGGCCGGGCCATCGTGCCGTCGGGCGCCTCCACCGGCAAGCGCGAGGCGGTCGAGCTGCGCGACGACGACGACAACCGCTACGGCGGCAAGGGGGTGCGCCGCGCGGTGCAGAACGTCAACGAGGTGATCGCGCCCGAGATCGAGGGCCTCGAGGCGGGCGAGCAGGCCGCGCTCGACCGGGCGCTGCTCGAGCTGGACGGCACCCCCAACAAGTCGGGCCTCGGGGCCAACGCGCTGCTCGGCATCTCGCTCGCCGCCGCGCGCGCCTCCGCCGACGACGCGGGCCTGCCCCTCTACCAGTACCTGGGCGGGCCCGGCGCGCGCATCCTGCCGGTGCCGCTCATGAACGTACTGAACGGCGGCGCCCACGCCGACAACGGCCTCGACATCCAGGAGTTCATGCTGGTCCCGGCCGGCGCGGGCTCCTTCAGCGAGGCGCTCCGGATGGGCGTGGAGATCTTCCACATGCTCAAGCGCCTGCTGAAGGACAAGGGCCTCTCGACGGGCGTCGGCGACGAGGGCGGCTTCGCCCCCGCGCTCGGCGGCAACGAGCCCGCGCTCGACTTCCTGCTCCGCGCGGTGGAGCGGAGCGGCTACCGCCCCGGCGAGGACGTGTGGCTCGCGCTCGACACCGCGGCGAGCGAGTTCGGCGAGCACGGCCGCTACCGCCTGCGGGCGGACAAGACCGAGAAGTCGAGCCAGGAGATGATCGC
The DNA here is from genome assembly GCA_035312605.1 of Candidatus Methylomirabilota bacterium. Classification (GTDB taxonomy): domain Bacteria; phylum Methylomirabilota; class Methylomirabilia; order Rokubacteriales; family CSP1-6; genus CAMLFJ01. The sequence goes on along the minus strand of DATGBR010000161.1, from coordinate 4,597 downwards.
CTTCTACGAGGGCCTGATGGGACGCTACCCGATCTGCTCCATCGAGGACGGCCTGGGCGAGGACGACTGGGAGGGCTGGGGCGCGCTCACCCGCCGCCTGGGCGACCGCTGCCAGCTGGTGGGCGACGACGTCTTCGTCACCAACCCGGCCATCCTGCAGGAGGGCATCCGCAAGGGCATCGCCAACGCCATCCTGCTCAAGGTGAACCAGATCGGCACGCTGACCGAGACGCTCGAGGCGGTGGAGCTGGCCAAGCGGGCCGGCTACGGCACCGTGATCTCCCACCGCTCCGGCGAGACCGAGGACGCCTTCGTGGCCGACCTGGCGGTGGGCGTGAACGCGGGCCAGATCAAGACCGGGTCGCTGGCGCGCGGGGAGCGCACCGCGAAGTACAACCAGCTCCTGCGGATCGAGGAGGAGCTGGGCACCGCCGCGGTATGGGCGGGGCGCGCCGTCTTCCGGAGCCTCGCCTAGTGAGGCACCGCGCGCTGATCCTGACCGCCTTCGCGGCGGCCACCGCGATCGTGCTGGGCTACGGTGGGCAGAGCCTCGCGCGGGTCTGGCACATGAAGCGCGAGGTCGAGAGCATGGAGCGGGAGATCACCACCCTCCGCGCCGAGACCGGCCGCCTCACCGCGCTGGTCACGCGCCTGCGCACCGATCCCGACCTGATCGAGCAGGTGGCGCGCGAGGACCTGGGGCTGGTCAAGCCGGGCGAGCGCATCCTCAAGCTGCCCCCGTCGCCTCAGCAGAGAGGGCGCTAGCTCGGGTGGACCTCATACCGCTCCTCTTCTTCATCGCGCTCTTCTTCAACATCCGCGCCTCCTTCAAATTGGCGCTGGATTGGCGCGGGATGCTCGTGACCACCCGCTTCGTGCGCGACGCCTACGCCCGCCTCGGCGAGCTGCCCACCGAGGACCAGCTCGACCGCGAGCCGGCCGCCCCGGTGTTCCTGCACCTCGTGCCCGCGTTCCAGGAGCCCGACATCGCGGTGACGGTGGGCGCGCTGGTCGCCTCCCGCTATCCGCACGGGCGTCTCCACGTGGTGGTGGTCACCAAGGAGGAGGAGGAGCGCGACCCGCACCCGGCGATGGGGGTGAGCACCGGCGAGCTGGTGCGCCGCCTGCGCGAGACCCTGCCGCCCTATCAGCAGAAGCGCCTCTCCCACGTGGTGATGTCGGGCTCGGGCCGCAAGGCGCACCAGCTGAACTGGGGGCTGCGCCCCGAGGTGCTCCGCGAGGTCCTGGCCGAGGAGACCGATCCGAGCCGCGTCTTCGTGGGCGTGAGCGACGCCGACTCGATCCCGGATCCGGACACCTACCGGTGGATTGCCTACCGCGAGCTGGGTGGCCAGGGGAGCCTCGCTTATCAGGGCATCCCCCTCTCGCTCGCCAACTACGACCGCCTGACCATCCGCGGGAAGATCTGCGCGATCCAGCAGTCGTCGATCTTTATCCGGGTCTCGATCGCCCGGCTGCTGAACGAGGTGAAGCGGGTGCGTCTGCTCGAGCGGCTGACCGAGCGCCTGCCCCGCCTGGCCTGGCTCGTCCGTCCGACCTTCGAGCTCCTCTTCCGGCGCTCGCAGATCTGCCTGGGCCACAACCAGTTCGTGCGGCTCGACGTGATGCAGTCGCTGGGCGGCTTCCCGACTTCGGGCGCCACCGAGGACTCGACACTCGGCTACGCCCTCGGCCGGCGCGGCATCCTGATCCAGGCGCTGCCGATGGTGGAGCTGACCGACCTGCCCGAGACCTCCGAGGGCGTGATCCGCCAGAACGCGCGCTGGTACCTGGGTGTGCTCGACGACATCCCGTACCTGCGGCGCGCCTGGCGGGAGGAGCGGACCGCCTTCAACCTGGCCCAGCTCGTCCGGCACATCGGCAACAAGGTGGTGGAGTGGCCGATCGCGGCGCTGGTCTACCCGGTGACCGGCTGGCTCGGCTGGTACCTGGCCTACCACCACGAGGGCCACCGCTTCTGGTTCTACATGGCGACCGGCGCGCCGACGGTCTCGCTGCTGTTGACAGTGTGGGTGGGCGGCATCATGACGCAGACGCTGATCCAGGACATGCGGCCCTACCTGCCGCGCCCGGTGGACCTGCAGCGCAAGAGTTTGCAGGAGCGGTTCCTCGGCACCTTCCGCTGCCAGACGTACTGGCTGCTCGCCACGCGTGGCTCCTGGCGCGTCTTGTGGGCGCTCGCGCGCCACGGTCGCTACGAGCCCGCCAAGACCGATCGCGTCACGGGGCGCCGGGTGAATCTTCCGTCGCGCGCGCTCTCGCCTGCGGAAGGTGGGCCCGGAGAGGGTACGTAGTGTCGTAGCACGTGTAAGCCGTACCGCGTCGATCTGCCGCCCGGCGCGCGGACGGTCTCGATTGATCCGGTCAGCAGCGCCGACAGGCCACCCAGCTCGTGAACGAGGCGGCGGCCTGTGACGCGGGCAACCCCACCGTCGCGAGCCAGAAGGCCCCCGAGGCGATGGCCCTGCTTCGCCGATAGACGGCGCCGAGATGTCGTGGTGTTGACGGCCGGTTCGGGGTCAGGTATATTGCGTTGGACACCGCGGGGTGGAGCAGCCCGGTAGCTCGTTGGGCTCATAACCCAAAGGTCGCTGGTTCAAATCCAGCCCCCGCAACCATCGACGACGAGGGGTTAGCGGACGCAGGTGCCGCTAACCCCTTTCGTTTACCCAGACTTCACCCAGGAATTGGTTTTGGCGACGGGGCTCCTGCATGTGACGCCAGGCTACTCGATCACCTGATCCGCCCGCTGGAGGAGCGACGGCGGGATCGTCAGGCCGAGCGCCTTGGCGGTCTTGAGGTTGATCGCCAGCTCGAACCTGGTCGGCTGCTCGATCGGCAGATCGCCCGGCCGGGCGCCCTTGAGGATCTTGTCCACGAACGTTGCCGCGCGCCGATGCATCTCCACTACGTTCGCCCCGTAGGCCATGAGGCAGCCGCTTTCGACGAACTCGGGAGTCCAGGCGACGCACGGCAGGTGGTGTCTGGCCGCAAGCTCGGCGATCTGCCCCCGTCGGCTGTAGAGGGCGCCGTCGGAGAGCACGATGACCGCCCGCGCTTGATCCTGAGCCGCCGCCGCGAAGGCACCCTCGACTTGCCTCATGTCTCTCAGTTCGAGGGATCGAACGGGAATCCCATATGAGTGCGCCACCGCGCTCGTGTCCTTCAATTGAGGCGCCGCGGAAGGGTTCGCCGGATTCCACAGAACGGCGATCCGGCGGATGCCGGGCACGGCCTCGCGGAGCAGCTCGACGCGCTTTCCCGCGATGTCCGGGGCGATGTCCGTGAGCCCGGTCACGTTCCCTCCCGGTCGAGCGAGGCTGGCCACTAGGCCGTCACCGATCGGATCGCCGGCTACCGAGAACACGATCGGGGTGGTGGTGATGGCCCGACGGGCCGCGTCCGTCGCCTGCGTTCCCTGGGTCACGACGGTATCGATCTTCAGTTTCGCGAGCTCCGCCGCGAGCGCCGGAAGGCGGCCCGCATTGCCTTCCGCCCAGCGGAACTCGAAGGCGAGATTCCGTCCCTCCGCGTACCCGAGCTCCCTTAGACCGAGCCGCAGCGCTTCGACCCGCGGGTCGCCCGAGGAGTAGGAGCCGGGCCCGAGGAAACCGATGCGCCAGACTCGGATTGGCTGTTGGGCCTCGGCGGCGAGCGGCGCGGCGAGGAGGCCGCCCGTCAAGGTGCCGATGAACGCCCGCCGATTCATCACTCGATCACCTGATCCGCTCGCTGCAGGAGCGCCGGCGGGATCGTCAGGCCGAGGGCCTTGGCGGTTTTGAGGTTGATTACCAGTTCGAACTTGGTTGGCTGCTCCATCGCCAAATCGCCGGGCTGGGCACCCCGAAGAATCTTAACGACGTAGGCTGCCGCGCTGCGATACGAATCGGGCACAGGAATGCCATAAGACATCAGGCCACCTGCGTCTACGCCAGCTCGAAGGGGCCACATGGAAGCCAGTCCACTCCGCAGTGCTAGATCGTTGACCAGCCGGCTGTTGGGGCCAAAGAAGAGCGGCTCACCGAGGACGACAAACCCGGTCGCCTCCGCTTGCTTCATCAGCGCAAATGCCTGTTCGAAGTCCTCCGGGCCGCGGACTCCAGTCGGCACAAGCCTCACCCCCAGCTTGCCAGCCGCCTCTTCAGTGGCCTTCAACCAGAGTGCGTTGACGGAAGACGTGGTGTTGAAGAGAGCCGCGATGCGCGCCCTTCCGGGTAGGACCGCCTTCAGCAACTCCAGGTTCTTACCATAGATCTCCGCGCCGACCACTATCGCGATTCCCGTGATGTTGCCGCCCGGCCGGGCAAGACTCTTGACGAGCCCAAGGCGAACTGGTTCCTCGGCACGCGTCATCACGATGGGGATCTTCGGAGCTATCTCCCGCACGGCCACGGCTACTCTGTTGACGGTCACCAGGAACACATCGACGTTGAGGTGAACCAATTCGGTGGCAAGAGGGGAAAGCCGCTCAACTCTTCCCTCAGCTGATCTGCTCTCAATCGCGAGGTTTCGTCCCTCAATGTACCCGTGCTCACCCAGCGCCTGCGTGAATGCATCAAGGGGACCCAGGGAACTT
>DATGBR010000160.1:0-2696 GCA_035312605.1 Candidatus Methylomirabilota bacterium | reverse complement strand
TCGATCACCTGGGGGCGCAGGCGCCGCTTGGCGAGGCTCGCCACCAGCTGCCGTCCGTTGGCCTCGGCCGGGGTCGCGGGCGCGGGCTGGCGCGCGAGGTAGTCCGCCACCAGCACGTCGGTGGCGCGGTCGGCGATGCGCTCCACGTCGAAGTACCGCAGGGCGTCCTCCACGTCGTGCCGCTGCACCGCCGCGCCCAGGCGATAGAGCGCGTAGCGGGGCGTGGTGACCGCGTAGACCGACACGAGGGCGACCACCCCGAGCAGGACCACCGGCACTCCCCACGCCCACCCGCGCGTCGACATCGTCGAGCCACGCTACCGCTTGACCGCCGAGGTGTCCTGATGTATTTATATTCTCCATGAAGAATATATATGCTGACGGGAGCGGGAGGGGCGGCGCGGGAGGAGGCGAGGGCGGCCGGCGGCGGCGGGCCATCCTCGCGGTGGTGGGCGAGGGCGGGGTGCGCTCCCAGGAGGACCTGCAGCGGCGGCTGCGGCGCCAGGGCATCGTGGTCGCGCAGCCCACGCTCTCGCGCGACCTGAAGGCCCTGGGCCTGGCCAAGGCCCCGACCGGTTACGTGGCCGCCTCCGCGCCCGCGTTCGTTCCGGCCGAGGCCCGGCACGGTACCCTCGACCGCGCGCTCGGCGAGTTCGTGCTGTCGGTTCGCGCCGCCGCCTCGCTGGTGGTGATCCGCACCCCGCCCGCGGGCGCCCATCCCCTCGCCCGCGCCCTCGACGAGGCGGAGCTGCCCGACGTCATCGGCACCATCGCGGGGGACGACACCGTCTTCGTGGCCACTCCCGGCCCGTCGGCCGCGCTTCGCCTCGAGCGGCGCCTCCGCGCTCCCCTGGCCCCGGCCCGGGTGGGCCGGCGCGCCTGAAAGGACGAGTCCATGATCCGGTCCCCGATCCACGAGCGACACGAGGGCGACATCCTCGTCTCCACGGATGAGACCCGGCTCGACCTCGAGACCGTGCACGGCTTCCTGGCCGGCTCCTACTGGGCGGCCGGCATCCCGCGCGAGGTGGTGGAGCGATCCATCCGCCACTCGATCTGCTTCGGCGCCTTCGATCGCGGCCGCCAAGTGGGCTTCGCCCGCGTGATCAGCGACCGGGCGACGTTCGCGTACGTGGCCGACGTCTTCGTGCTCGACAGCCATCGCGGCCGCGGCATCGGCAAGCAGATCATGGCCGCGGTCACGAGCCATCCCGAGCTTCAGAACCTGCGCCTCTGGACCCTCTTCACGCGGGATGCCCACGGGCTCTACCGCTAGGTGGGCTTCCGCGAGGCGCGCTACCCCGATCGCCTCATGGAGCGGCGGCAGCCGCAGCCCTACGGCGTGGGCGCGGGCAACGGCGCGCACCGCGCCAAAGGAGAGCACACGACATGAGCACCGACGTCTCCGCACTCATGAAGATCACCGACCGGCCGCCGGTGGTGATGGTCGAGGGTCACGGCTCCTGGCTCCGGGACGAGGACGGCAAGACCTACCTCGACTTCGTCCAGGGCTGGGCGGTCAACTGCCTGGGCCACTCGCCCGCGGTCATCGCGGAGACGATCGCGTTCCAGGCGCGGCGGCTCATCAACTGCAGCCCCGCGTACTACAACGCGGAGATGGCGCAGCTGGCCACGCGCCTGGCCGCGGCGTCCGGCCTCGCCCAGGTCTTCTTCTGCAACAGCGGCGCCGAGGCCAACGAGGGCGCGATCAAGCTGGCGCGGAAGTGGGGCGCGCGGTATCGCGAGGGCGCGCACGAGATCATCACCATGGACCACGGCTTCCACGGCCGCACCCTGGCGACGATGGCCGCCTCCGGCAAGGCGGCGTGGAAGAGCCTGTTCGAGCCCAAGGTCTCGGGCTTCACCAAGGTCACGCTCGGCGACCTGGAGGCGGTGAAGCGCGCGATCACGCCGCGGACGGTGGCGGTCATGCTCGAGCCCATCCAGGGCGAGGCCGGCGTCTACCCGGCGGGGGACGAGTTCCTGCGGGGGCTGCGCGCGGTCAGCGCCGAGGCCGGGCTCCTGCTGATCCTCGACGAGATCCAGACCGGCATCGGCCGCACCGGACGCTTCCTCGCTTACGAGCACGCGGGAATCGAGCCCGACATCCTGACGCTCGGCAAGGGCCTGGGCGGTGGCGTGCCCCTGGCCGCGCTCGTGGCCGCCGAGGCGGTGTGCTGCTTCGAGCCCGGTGACCAGGGCGGCACCTTCAACGGCTCCCCGCTCATGACCGCGATCGGCAACGTGGTGGTCGAGGCCGTGAACCAGCCGGCGTTCCTGGCCGACGTCACCGCCAAGGGCGAGTACCTCGCGCAGCGGCTGCGCGAGCTGTCGGCGTCGCTCGGTCACGGCGAGGTGCGTGGGCGCGGTCTCCTGCTCGCGCTCGAGCTCCGCGGCACGGACGCGGGCAAGGTCTCACGGAGTGCGATGGACCGCGGGCTGCTGATCAACGCCCCGCGGCCCGATTCGCTCCGCTTCATGCCGGCGCTCAACGTGACCCGGGAGGAGATCGACCGGATGCTCGTGCTGCTGGAAGGGGTGCTGCGAGAGAGCTAGCGCGGCGGCGGGACCGGAGGGGGCAGCGGGGCGGGGGTGGGGGCCGGGTAACCCGTTCCCTCCGGCGCTGGTGACGCCGATGTGTTCCCGGATTGGGAACTCCTGACCGCATGAGCCGAAGGGGAAGCGGGTCGTGGTTA
>DATGBR010000159.1:0-38699 GCA_035312605.1 Candidatus Methylomirabilota bacterium | reverse complement strand
GCGGGCGGGGAAGCCACGGTGGCGGCCGGCGCGATCGGTGGCGCGGGGGCGATCTCGGGCGGCGCCGGCGGAGACAGCGGGGCGGGAGCGGGACGGAAGATCGTCGCCGCGGGCTTGACCAGCTCGGGCCCCCGGGCCGGCGACAGCTCGACCACCGCCGCCGCGTCCTCGGCAACCTTCCCGGCGGCTTTCTTGCTGCGAGCAGCACCTTCGCCCGCGGCCTTCTTCTTCTTGGGTGCCGCCGCGACCGCGACCTCGTCCCCCTCCGCCGCCTTGGGCTTGGGAGCGCGCTTGGGCTTCGCCTCGGCGGGCAGCTCGCGGCCGCGTCCGAGCTTGACCCGCAGCTCGTTGGCCTGCGCGGCGAGGAGCGGGCTCATGGCCCGCATGCCCTTCTGGCCCATGCCCTCGAGCGCGACGATCAAGTCCTTGCTGGTGACGCCCAGCTCCTTCGCCAGGTCGATGACCTTTACCCGTGCCGCCACGCGCGATTACCTCCCCTTCCAGCTCGCGAGCCAACTCGCGAGAATGACTACCGGACTCTCCTGCGGCGGCCGGCTCGGCCGCTTGAACGCGTGGCCCAGTCGTCCCGCCTGCAGCGCCTTCTCCATGCATTCGACGGCGGCGCACATGTACGCGCCTCGCCCCGCCGCGATCCCCTCACGATCCACTCGTACCTCGCCCGTCTCGTCCCGTACCAGCCGGATCAGCTCCGCCTGCGGCCGCACCGTCCGGCACGCGATGCAGGTCCGCTTCGGCCGACCGCCCCGCCCGCTCAGCGCTCGAGCGGGCTCGGCTCGACCTCCGACCCCCCATCGCCCTCGACCGCGGCCGACGGCTCCGCGGTCGACGGGGCCGGGTGCTCCGCGATCCATGCGGTCGCGGCGGCCAGGATCGAGGAGGCCTTCGTCTCGCCCACGCCCGGGAGCGCCTGCAGCGCGGGCAGGCCCGCGGCCACGATGCGGGCCGGCGAGTGCAGCCCGACCTCGACCAGCTTCTCCACGAGCTGCGGTCCGACGCCGGGCAGGTGGACCAGGGTCTGGCGGCCCTCGGCGCGCTCTTCCTCGTCCCGGCGCCGCTCCTCCTCGATCTCGCCCTCGCTCTTGATGTCGACGCGGAAGCCGGTGAGCTTCGCGGCGAGCCGGGCGTTCTGCCCCTTCTTGCCGATGGCGAGCGAGAGCTGGTTGTCGGGGACGACCACCAGCACCGAGCGCAGGGCGTCGCCCTCCTCGCCCTCCGGCCGCTCCTCCACCGTGACCGAGGAGACCTTGGCCGGCGAGAGGGCCCGGGCCACGAAGACCGCCGGGTCGGGCGACCACTCCACGATGTCGATCTTCTCTCCGCGCAGCTCGCGGCTGATGACCTGGATGCGCGTGCCGCGCAGCCCGACGCACGCCCCGATCGGATCCACGTCGCGCTTGGTGGACGACACCGCCACCTTGGCGCGCTCGCCCGGCTCGCGGGCCGCCGCCTTGACCAGCACGATGCCCTCCGCGATCTCCGGGATCTCGGTCTCGAACAGCCGCACCAGGAAGCCGGGATGCGTGCGCGACAAGAGGATCTGCGGGCCCTTGGCCGTCTTCTTGACTTCCAGCATGTAGGCCCGCAGGCGGTCGCCCGGGTTGTAACGCTCGCCCGGCAGCTGCTCGCGCTCGGTGATCACCGCCTCCGCCTTGCCCAGCTCCACCACCACGTTCCGCTTCTCGATGCGATGCACCGCGCCGCGGACGATCTTCCCCTCGCGGTCGATGAACTCGGCGTAGACCGCGTCGCGCTCGGCGTCGCGGACCCGCTGGAGGATCACCTGCTTGGCGGTCTGGGCCGCGATGCGCCCGAACTCCTGGGGAGCGAGCTCCTGCTCGATCTCGTCCTCCATCTCGACCGCGGCGTTGAGCCGCCGGGCCTCGTCGAGGGTGATCTCGAGCTTCGGGTCCGTGACCGCGCCGACCACCTTCTTGCGGGCGAAGACGCGCAGGCTTCCGGTCTGGCGGTCGATCTGCATCCGGACGTTGTCGGCCGCGCCCATGGTCTTCTTGGACGCCGACAGCAGGGCAGACTCCAGCGCCTCGAAGAGGACCTCTTTCCCGATCCCCTTCTCGCGGCCGATCTGCTCGATAACGTAGATGAGATCTTTGTTCATCATCCCTTGGTCCGCCCAAACGCCTGAAGCTGCAGGCGCGCTTTCGTCACCAGCCGGCGCGGTACCTCGCGCCGTGTTCCGGCACCTTCCTCCAGCATCAACGCGGCCGGCGAGACGTCCACCAGCCGTCCCGCGAACTCGGTCCGCCCGTCCACCGGCTCGCCGACCCAGCAGTGCACGTTGCGGCCGACCGCCCAGCGGAGCTCGCGATCCTTCTTCAGCACCCGATCGAGCCCGGGCGAGGACACCTCGAGGTCATAAGAGGGCTCGACCAGCCCGGAGACGTCCAGCACGTCGCCGGCCTCCCGGCTGAAGGACTGGCAATCCTGGATGCCGACACCGCCCGGCTTGTCCACGAAGAAGCGTAGCACCCAGCGACGCCCCTCGCGGTGCCACTCGGTATCCACGAGGTCCAGGCCGCGCGAGGCGAGCACCGGCGCCACGACCGCTTCGATCCGGTCGAGCCACTGTGCATCATCCACCATGCCCTGCCCCCCAGAAAAAAAAGTGGGCGACCGCCCACTTTTTTCAGGACTTTAGCACAGGGATCTGACCCCCGCAAGGGGACGGAGACGCAGATGGTCTATGAAATCGTTTGCGCCATCTCCCGGATCACGCCGACGACCTCGGCCTTGGGCACCCGGCGATCCGCCCGCGTGGCGCGCTGGCGCACCTCGACCACGCCCTCCTTTGCCAGGGCATTGCCGATGGTCACCCGGATCGGCACCCCGAGCAGGTCGGCGTCCTTGAACTTCACCCCCGCCCTCTCCTCGCGGTCGTCCATCAGCACGTCGAATCCCGCCGCCCGGAGCTCCCGGTACAGGTCCTCGGCGGCCGCCATCTGTCCGGCATCCTTGACCGAGACCGGCACCAGGTGCACGTGGAAGGGCGCGATGGCCCAGGGCCAGACGATGCCGTCGGCGTCGTGACGCTGCTCCACCGCGGCGGCGGCGATCCGGGCGGGGCCGATCCCGTAAGAGCCCATCACGATCGGCTGCTGCTGGCCGCGCTCGTCCAGGTAGGTGGCCCCCAGCGGCACCGAGTACTTGGTGCCGAGCTTGAAGGTGTTGCCGATCTCGATCACCCGCTCGATCCGGAGAGGCTTGCCGCAGCTCGGGCAGCCCTCACCGGCCAGGGCCACCTGCAGATCCGCCCACTCGGCGGCGAAGTCCTGCCCCGGCCTCACGCCGGTCACGTGGAAGCCCTCGCGGTTGGCCCCCACCACGTAGCGGCCCTCCCGGAGCGACTCGTCGGCGATGATGCGGGCGGCCCGGACCTCGAGCGGCCCGACCGAGCCCGGGGCCACCCCGAGGGTCTTCTGGAGCTCCTCGGGATGGGCCGGTCGCGCCTCGGCCTTGAGGGCCCGGGCGAGCTTGCGCTCGTGGAGCGCGTGGTCGCCCCGCACCAGCGCCAGCACCGGCCCATCCGGCCCGATGAAGACCAGAGTCTTGATCGTGGCCGCCGGATCGATCTTGAGCTGGGCCGAGACCTCGGTGATGGTGCGCGCGCCCGGCGTCGCCACCTCCTCGCGCTTGGCGTCCGACAACGGGGCGGCGCTCGGCACCCCCCGGGCCAGCTCGACGTTGGCGGCGTAGCCGCACGCCTCGCACAGGGCCACCTCGTCCTCGCCGGCCGCGCTCGGAGCCATGAACTCGTGCGAGCCCGAGCCGCCCATCATGCCCGGATCCGACTGCACCACCACGTAGGTGATCCCGCAGCGGTCGAAGATCCGGCAGTAGGCATCCTTGTGGGCGTGGTAGGAGATCTCGAGCGCGGCCGCGTCCGGATCGAGCGTATAGGAGTCCTTCATGAGGAACTCGCGCGTGCGCAGGACTCCCGAGCGCGGGCGCGCCTCGTCCCGCTCCTTGGTCTGGATCTGGTACCAGATCTGCGGAAGGTCGCGGTACGAGCGGATCTCGCGCGCGGCCAGCCACGCGATGACCTCCTCGTGGGTCATGCCGAGGCACATGTCGCGCCCGTTGCGATCCTTCAGCCGGAACATCTCGTCGCCGATCCCGTCCCACCGCCCCGACTGCTGCCAGATCTCGGCGGGGAGCAGCACCGGCATCTCGATCTCCTGCCCCCCGATGCCGTTCATCTCCTGGCGGATGATCGCGTTGACCTTCTCGATCACGCGCAGGCCCAGCGGCAGGTACACGTAGAGGCCGGCCGCGAGCTGCCGGACGAGGCCGGCCCGCACCATGAGCTTGTGGCTGATGGCTTCGGCGTCGGCGGGGTCGTCCCGGAGCGTGGGGATCAGCGACCGGGTCCAGCGCATGACGGGCCTAGCTCTTCTCTTTCTCTTTGACCTTGTTCGCGCCCTTGACGCCCGGATCGTAGATCAGGCGCTTGACCGGCACCCCGTTCAGGATGTGCGACTCGAGGATCTCGGGGAGATCGCTCTCCTGGACCCCCGCGTACCAGACGTTCTCGGGGTAGACCACGACCATCGGGCCGTGCCCGCACTGGGAGAAGCAGCCCGCCTTGTTCACCCGGACCTCGGCCTGGCGCCCCGCGGTGGCCACCCCGGTCCTGAGCGTCTTCACGTACTTCTCCACCTCGCCCTGGACCGGGCAGGTGTCCCCCGCCGTGCACACGAAGACGTGCCGCTGGTACTGTCCCATCAGAAGAGGCCGATCCGCTTGAAGTCGTTGTAGAACGCGAACACCATGAGGAGCATCAGCAGGGCGAAGCCGACCTGCTGGGCGACCTCTCGCTTGCGCACCGACAGCGGCCGCCCAAGCACCGCCTCGAAGGCGAAGAAGAGCAGGTGGCCGCCGTCGAGCATGGGTACGGGCAGCAGGTTGAGCAGGAACAGGTTGATGCTGATCACCGCGGTGAAGAGCGCGAGGCTCACGATGCCCTGGCGCGCCTGCTCCCCCGCGGTCTTCGCGATCTGGATCGGGCCGCCGATATTGCTCCGGTCGAGCTGGCCCACCACGATCTTGTAGAGCCCGATCGCGGTCTTCATGGTGACGTCGCCCGACCAGGCGACCCCCTCCCAGAGCGCGGAGATCGGATTCGACCGCACCATCGTCACCGAGCCGCCCGGGCGGATGCCGACTAGGCCGACCTCGGTCTCCTTGCCGTCGGCTCCCGGGATCTTGCCCTTCTTCGGGGTCACCGTGATCGCGAGCGTCTCGGCCCCCCGCTTGACCTCGAGCCTCGTGGGCTGCCCCGCCCGCTGGTGGATGCGCTCGGCCAGCTCGTCCCAGGAGAGGACGGGCTGCCCTTCGAGCGCCACCACCACGTCGCCCGCCTTGAGCCCGGCCTGATCCGCCGGGTCGCCGGCGACCGTGTCGCCGATGGCGGCGGGGATGTACGGGCTCGCGCCGATCTCCCAGACGGTCTGCTCGTCGCCGAAGAGATCCTTGCGCTTGGTCTGCGCCGGAGTGAGGGCCACCGTGCGCTCGCCCGCCGGCCCCTGCGCCGTGACCTGGAGCGCACGCCCGCGCGCGGCCTGCACGATGCGGGCGAGATCCTCCCAGTACTGGACCGGCTTGCCGTCGATCGCGACCAGGCGGTCGCCGGTCTTGAGCCCGGCCTGCGCGGCGGGGCTCCCGTCGGTGACGCGCCCCACCAGCGCGGGGGCGACCGGCCGTCCGACCAGCATGAACATCAGCCCCGCGATCACGGCGGCCAGGACGAAGTTCATGGCCGGTCCCGCGAACACGATCAGGAAGCGGGCCGCGAGCGGCTTACCGTTGAAGGCCTTGGCCGGGTCGATGGTCGTACCCTTGCCGCCCTCGAGCGGGTTCTCGTCGTCTCCCATCATCTTGACGTAGCCGCCCATCGGAATCGCGGACACGCAGTACTCGGTCTCCTTGCCGCGGAACCGCCAGAGCACGGGGCCGAACCCGATGGAGAACCGCTCGACCCCGACCCCGGCGAGACGGGCCATCAGGAAGTGGCCGAGCTCGTGCACCACGATCAGGATCCCCAGCACCACCACGAACGACACGAGCATCTGTACCGTCGCCACCGAGCGCCTCCTCTATCTCACCGCCGCGGCCACCGGGCCAGGAAGCCACTCCCGCACCGTGGCCCGCGTCCGGGTATCGACGTCCACACACGTGTCGATCCCGTCGAGGGCCCGCGCGGGCACCCGCGCCAGCGCCTCGGCGATCAGCTCCGGGATCTGGGTGAAGCGGATCCGGCCCTCCAGGAACGCGGCCACCGCGATCTCGTTGGCCGCGTTCAGGATGACCGGCGCGCAGCCCCCTTCGAGCAGCGCGCGCCGCGCGAGGGCCAGGCACGGGAACCGCACCGCGTCCGGCTCCTCGAAGGTGAGCGAGCCGACCCGGGTGAGGTCGAGCCGCTCGGCCGGACACGGCAGCCGCTGCGGGTAGGTGAGCGCGTAGAGGATCGGGATGCCCATGTCGGCCACCCCGAGCTGGGCGATGACCGAGCCGTCCACGTACTCGACCAGAGAATGCACGACCGACTGCGGATGCACCACCACCTGGACCTGCTCGGGCCGCACGTCGAACAGCCAGCGCGCCTCGATGACCTCGAGCCCCTTGTTCATGAGGGTGGCCGAGTCCACCGTGATCTTGGCGCCCATCCGCCAGGTGGGATGGTTGAGCGCCTCCGCCACCGTCACCCGCGCGAGGTCGGCCGCCTTCATGGTCCGGAAGGGGCCGCCGGATGCGGTGAGCAGGATGCGGCGAATCTCGGATCGATTGTGGCCCTCGAGGCACTGGAAGACCGCGCTGTGCTCGGAGTCGACCGGCAGGAGCGCGACCCCGCGCTCCCGGGCCGCCGCGGTCATCAGGCTGCCCGCCATCACCAGCGTCTCCTTGTTGGCGAGCGCGACGCTCTTGCCGCTCTGGATGGCGGCCATGGTCGGCAGCAGGCCCGCGCCGCCCACGATGGCCGAGAGGACGACGTCGGCCTCCACCTCGCGGGCGAGCGTCACCAGGCCGGCCGGGCCCGCGAGCAGCTCGGGGCGCGGGGTGGGCAGGGCCCGGGCCACCGCGTCCATCGCGGCCGCATCCGACAGGGCGAGCGCGCGGGGCCGGTGACGCCGGCAGAGCTCCACGATCAGCTCCGGGTTGGACCCGCGCGCGGCCATACCCTCGACCCGGAACTCCTCCGGGAAATGCTCGACCAGCTCCAGCGTGCGCCGCCCCACGGAGCCGGTGACACCCAGCACGGTCAGCCGCTTCATGCGCCCAGAGACCTCGCGTAGGTTGCGTAGTAGAAGAGCACCGGGGTGTTGACGAGCAGGCTGTCCACGCGGTCGAGCATGCCGCCGTGCCCGGGGATGAGGCGGCCGGTGTCCTTGGTGCCGACGCTCCGCTTGATCGCGGACTCGATGAGGTCGCCGGCCTGCCCCACCACCCCCAGCAGCAAGCCCACGAAGAGCGCGCCGTGGAGCGAGAGCGCGGGGAAGAACCACGCGCGCGCCCCGAGGGCCGCGAGCGCCGACATCACGAGCTGGGCCGCCGCGCCCTCGATCGTCTTGCGCGGGCTGATCGACGGAGCGAGCTTGTGGCGCCCGAGGGTCGAGCCGACCACGTAGGCCGCGGTCTCGCCGAGCCAGGTGACCGAGACCAGGAGCAGGATCCACTCCACCCCGTGCTCGAGATCTCGCAGCCAGAAGGTGTAGCCGAGCAGCCAGTTCACGTAGCAGACGCCGAAGAGCGTGACCACCACCGGCTCCCACGCGGCGCGTCCGGCCACCTCGGCCCGGAGGAACCCGATCGCGCAGATGGCCAGGAGCACCGCGGTGAAGGTCACCCGCTCCGAGATCGGCAGGGCGAAGCTCGCGGTCAGCACCGAGCCGCCCACCAGCCCGATGAACCGCAGGGTGCGGACGCCGGCTCGCTCGAACATGCCGGTGAACTCCCACTGCCCGAGCGCGCCCACCAGCACCATGGCGGCCCCGAAGAGCCACATCGGCCCGTCGATCACCATCCACACGAAGAGCGGGAGCAGGACCAGCGTGCTGAGCAGCCGCCGCACGAGAGCGGCGGAGCGGGAGGGGCCGGCCGCCTCGACCGGGTGCGGGATGCGCACACCCTCGGCCTGGGACATCACACTCTCCCGAAGCGACGATCCCGCTGCTGGAAGTCGGCCACCGCGAGGCAGAACTCACGCGCGCCGAAGTCCGGCCACAGGGTCGGGGTCATCCACAGCTCGGTGTAGGCGACCTGCCACAGGAGGAAGTTCGAGAGTCGCAGCTCGCCGCTGGTGCGGATGAGCAGATCCGGGTCGGGCACCCCGTCGGTGTAGAGCGCGCGCGAGACCCGGACCTCGTCGATGTCCTCCGGACGGAGCGCGCCGCGCTGGACCTCGCGCGCGAGGGTGCGGACCGCGTCGACCAGCTCGTCGCGCCCGCCGTAGTTGAAGGCCATGAGCAGGGTGAGCCCGGTGTTGGCCGCGGTGGTGTCGATGAGGCGCTGGATTCCCTGCCCCACCCGCGGGGGCACGCCCTCCGGCCGGCCGATCATCCGGAAGCGCACGTTGCGCTCCATCAGCTCGGGGAGCTCGCGCTCGATCGAGCGCTCGAGCAGCGCCATGAGGGTCGAGACCTCCTGGTGCGGGCGCTGCCAGTTCTCGGAGGAGAAGGCGTAGAGGGTGAGGAACTGGACGCCGAGCTCACCCGCGGTGCGCACGATGTTCCGCACCGCCTTCACGCCCTCGCCGTGGCCGGCCACGCGCGGCAGCCCGCGGCTGGTGGCCCACCGGCCGTTGCCGTCCATGATGACCGCAACGTGCCGGGGCACCGGGCGCGCCATGACGCGCTGTCGGAGGTCGTCCTCCGGGAGCGTCGACAACTCCGCCACCGACACCCCCGCCCCGGCCTTCGCCGCCATAGCAAACGATGTTACGTGAGCCCCCCACGGATTGCCAGTAAAAAGGCCGAAATACAGGCGAAATCGGCCCGCGCGCAGACAAATCAACCGCCGACTATCCGCCTGGCCCCGCAGTAAACGCGCGTCCGCCCGCGGGAGTAAACGAGCGTCCGCCGACATGGGGGAGTGCGGGGGCCATTTCTGGGCCCCCGCAGATGAAGAGACTGAAGAAGTAAACGGTTGTCCGCCCCGGTCGCCCGCGGCGGTTGCCCGCCTACACGGTAAGGACTTCCTGCTCCTTCTTCTTGGTGAGCTCGTCGATCTTGGCGGTGAAGCGATCGGTCGCCTTCTGGATCTGGTCGTGGCCGCGGCGCTCCTCGTCCTCGGAGATCTTCTTCTCCTTGGCGAGCCCCTTCATCTTGTCGTTGGCCTCGCGCCGGACGTTCCGGATGGCGACCCGCGCGTCCTCCGCGAACTTGCCCACCGACTTCGCGAGCTGCTTGCGCCGCTCCTCGGTCAGCGTCGGCATCGTGAGCCGGATCACCTTGCCGTCGTTGCTCGGGGAGAGCCCGAGGTCCGACTTGACGATCCCCTTCTCGATCTCCTTCAGCTGGGTGGCGTCCCACGGCTGGATCAGGATGGTGCGCGGGTCGGGCACCGACACCGACGCCACCTGGTTGAGCGGGGTCGTGTTGCCGTAGGCCTCGACGCGCACCCCGTCCAGGAGCGCCGCGTTGGCGCGGCCGGTGCGCACGCTCGCGAACTCCCGCGCGAGCACGTCAACGGCGGCCTGCATGCGGGTCTCGAGATCCTTCTGCACCGCTTGTTGCGTCATGGCCTACCCCTTCGCGGCGATCGCGTCGGTGGAGACGACGGACCCGACCGGCTCGCCCGTGACTATCCGTCTGATGTTGCCGCTTCGCGTGAGGTCGAAGACCACGATCGGCAGCTTGTTGTCCATGCACAGCGAGATGGCCGTGGTGTCCATCACCTGTAGCCCGCGATTGAGCACCTCGATGTAGCCGACCCGCGGGAGCCGCACCGCGGTCTTGTCCTTGGCCGGATCGGCGGTGTAGATCCCGTCCACCTTGGTCGCCTTCAAGATCGCCTCCGCGCCGATCTCCACCGCGCGCAGGGCCCCCGCGGTATCGGTGGTGAAGAATGGATTACCGGTGCCCGCCGCGAAGACGACCACCCGGCCCTTCTCCAGGTGACGGATGGCCCGCCGCCTGATGTAGGGCTCGGCCACCGCGCGCATCTCGATCGCGGAGAGCACCCGGGTGGGCACGCCCGCCTTCTCGATCGCATCCTGAAGGGCCAGCGCGTTGATCACGGTGGCGAGCATGCCCATGTAGTCGCCGGTGGCGCGGTCCATGCCG
The DNA here is from genome assembly GCA_035312605.1 of Candidatus Methylomirabilota bacterium. Lineage (GTDB taxonomy): Bacteria > Methylomirabilota > Methylomirabilia > Rokubacteriales > CSP1-6 > CAMLFJ01. Next base: position 28,383 of record DATGBR010000159.1, on the reverse strand, counting down.
CCCGCGCTGGCCGCGATGCCGCGGAAGATGTTGCCGCCCCCAATGACCACCGCCAGCTCGACGCCGAGCCGCACCACCTCGGCCACCTCCTCCGCGATGCGGCTGATGACGTCGGGATCCATGCCGTAGCCCTGGCTGCCCGCGAGCGCTTCGCCCGAGATCTTGAGCAGGACGCGCTTGTAGGCGGGAGCCGCGCCGGCGGCCATGGAGGCCTAGCTCTCGCCCACCTGGAAGCGGGCGAAGCGCTTGACCACGATGCGCTCGCCCATCTTGGACGTCGACTGGTCCACCATGTCCTTGAGGCGGGTCTTGCCGGACGCGTCACGGATGAACGGCTGCTCCAGCAGGCAGGACTCGGCGTAGAACTTCTCGAGCTTGCCCTCGATGATCTTGTCGACGACCTGGGGCGGCTTCTTCTGGTCGGCCATCTGCTGCCGGTAGATCTCCCGCTCCTTCTCCACCACCGCTCCCGGCACATCTTCGCGCGACACGTATGACGGATTCGCGGCCGCCACTTGCATCGCCACGTCCTTGACCAGCTGCTGGAAGTCGTCGGTGCGGGCCACGAAGTCGGTCTCGCAGTTGATCTCCACCAGCACCCCGATCTTGCCGCCGGGGTGGATGTAGGAGGCCACCACCCCGTCCTTGGCCTCGCGGTGGGCCTTCTTGGCCGCGTCGGCCAGGCCCTTCTTGCGCAGGTGCTCGATCGCGCCCTGCATGTCGCCCTTGGAGGCCTCGAGCGCCGCCTTGCAGTCCATCACTCCCGCCCCGGTGCGCTCCCGGAGCTCCTTCACCTGTTCCGCCGAGGATGCCATGCCGTGAGTGTCCTCGCCTCGGGGCGTCAGGCGCCCGGCTCCGCCGTCGCCGACATCTCGGCCTCGGTCACCAGCGGCAGGTCCGGCGAAGCCGGGATCTCCTCCACCTCCTGCTTGGCGAGGGTGCCGCTGCCCTCGATGATCGCGTCCGCGATGCGCGAGGTGATCAGGCGCACCGAGCGGATGGCGTCGTCGTTGCCGGGCACCGGGTAGTCGATCCCGGAGGGGTCGCAGTTGGTGTCCACGATGGCCACGATCGGGATCGCGAGCCGGCGGGCCTCCTCCACCGCGATCGACTCCTTCTTGGGGTCGATGATGAAGATCGCGGAGGGCAGCCGGTCCATGCTCTTGATGCCCACCAGCGCGCTCTGGAGCTTGGCCCGCTCGCGCTCGAGCCCGATGACTTCCTTCTTGGGCAGGCGTTCGTACTCGCCGGTCTCGCTCATCTCGTCGAGCTTCTTGAGTCGGGCGATGGACTTCCGGATCGTGGTGAAGTTGGTGAGGGTGCCGCCCAGCCAGCGGTGGTTGACGTAGAACTGCCCGCAGCGGGTCGTCTCCTCCAGCACCGTCTCCTGGGCCTGCTTCTTGGTGCCCACGAACAGCACGGTGCCGCCGTCGGCGGCGAGGTCGCGCACGAAGGCGTAGGCCTCGCGGAACTTCTTGAGGGTCTTTTGTAGATCGATGATATAGATGCCGTTGCGCTCGCCGAAGATGTACTTCTGCATCTTCGGGTTCCAGCGCTTGGTCTGGTGGCCGAAGTGCACCCCGGCCTCCAGCAGCTCCTTCATGGTCAGCGATGCCATGGTCCTGCCGTCCTTTCCGTCGTCGTTCGGTTGGCCTCCGGTCGCGAGCGGCCGGCCCCCGGAAAGGGGGGCGACACTTCCCCGGGGGCCGACGCGGCCCGCGGAGACCGAAGCTCGCAACCGTGCGTGTTAGGTCGTGTACTTCGCGTTGATTCGAACGTACTCCTCACTGAGGTCCGATGTCCACACCGCGTCCTCGCCCCGTCCCAGTTCCAGGTCGATGGCGATGGTGTAGCTCGTCCCGCCCATCACCTCGTGAATCCGGTCGAGGCGGGCTCCCGCCCGCAGCATCCCCTTCTCCACGAGCAATTCGCCCCCGATCGCGATGGCCACCCGGTCCGCGGCCACCCGGGCCGGGCCCTTGCCCAGCGCCATCATGATGCGGCCCCAGTTGGGGTCGGCGCCGTTGATCGCGGTCTTCACGAGCGGCGAGTTGGCCACCGAGCGGGCGGCCAGCACCGCCTCCCGCCGGGTGCGGGCGCCGCGCACCGCGATCTCCACGAGCTTCGTCGCGCCCTCGCCGTCCTCGACGAGCATGCGGGCGAGGCGCTCGGTGATGGCCTCGAGCGCGCGCGCGAACTGGCGCAGCCCCTTGCCTCCGCGCTCGAGCGACGCGTTCTCGGCCAGCCCGTTGGCGAGCAGGGCCACCGTGTCGCTGGTGGACTGGTCGCCGTCCACCGTGATGCGGTTGAACGAGCGGTCGACCGAGCGGCGGAGCACGCGGGGCAGCGAGTCGCGCGCCACCATCGCGTCGGTGGCGAGGAAGCAGAACATCGTCGCCATGTGCGGCTCGAGCATGCCGACGCCCTTGGCGATGCCCCCGATGGTGACCGGCCGGCCCGCCACGTCGACCCGCAGGGCGGCTTCCTTCGGCCGCGTGTCGGTGGTCATGATGGCCTCGGCCGCGAGCCGCCCGCCCTGCGGCGAGAGGCCCTTCACCAGCTTGGGCAGCCCGGCTCGGATCTTGTCCATCGGCAGCGGCTGGCCGATGACGCCGGTGGAGGCGATCAGGACCTGGCGCGGCGGGATGCGCAGCAGCTCCCCGGTGATCCGGGTCATCTCGCGCGCGTCCTTCACCCCCTGCTCGCCGGTGCACACGTTCGAGCAACCCGCGGAGGCGAGGATCGCCTGGGCCCGGCCGTCACGCACGTGCTCCTGCGAGACGAGCACCGGCGCGCCCTTGACCTGATTGGTGGTGAACACCGCGGCCGCGCGCGCGGGTGACGACGAGTAGACGAGGGCCAGATCCTTCTTACCGCTCGGCTTGATGCCCGCCGCGATGCCGGAGGCGAGGATGCCGGGCACGGCGGTGATGCCCCCCTCCAGCCACTGAAAGTCCGCCATGCGGGCTACGGATACACCGGAGGCGCTTCGAGACCGGTCCGCTCGTCCCACCCCATCATGATGTTGAGGCTCTGGATGCCGTTGGCGGAGCCGCCCTTGCCCAGGTTGTCGAGCGCCGACACGCACACCGCGCGCTTGGTGCGCGGGTCGGCCACCACCGTGACGTCGCAGTAGTTCGAGCCCACCACCGACCGGGTGGTCGGGCGCTGGCCCTCGTCGAGCACCCGCACGAACGGCTCGCCCGCGTAGAACTCGCGGTAGAGCGCGACCAGCTCCGCGCTGGTCGCCGGCCGGGTGAGCGGGACCGACGCGGTCGTGAACAGGCCACGGTTGAGGGGAACGAGGTGAGGGGTAAAGCTCACGATCACTTGCTGTCCCGCGAGGGCGGAGAGCTCCTGCTCGATCTCCGGCGTGTGGCGATGGGTGGCCAGGCCGTAGGCCTGCACGTTCTCGTTGGCCTCGGTGAAGAGATACATCGGCTCCGCCTTGCGCCCCTGCGCTCCGGCCCCGGTGACGCCGGACTTGCCGTCGATCACGATGCCGTCGACCGCGCCCCGACCGCTCTTGAGCAGCGGTGCGGTCGCGAGCACCGCCCCCATCGGGTAGCAGCCCGGCGAGGCGACGAGCGAGGCGCCCGCGATCTGCTTGCGGTGCAGCTCGGGCAGCCCGTAGACCGCCTCCGCGAGCCCCGCCGCGTCCTCGTGCGGAGCCTTGTACCAGGTGGTGTAGAGCGCGGCGTCCTTCAAGCGGTAGTCGGCCGAGAGGTCGATCGCCTTCTGGCCGCTCCGGCGCAGCACCGGCATGAGCCGCTGCGACTCCATGTGGGGCAGCGCGAGGAAGACCAGGTCCGATAGGGCGGCGAGCCGCTCGGGGTCGATGTCCTGGAAGACGAGGTCGCTGAGCCCGCGCAGGTGCGGGTAGCTCTTGTCGAGGCGCTCGCCCGCGAGGCGCTCCGAGGTGACCGCGGTGATGCGCACCTTGGGATGCACGGAGAGCAGACGCAGCAGCTCCGCGCCCATGTATCCGCTGGCTCCGGTGACCGCGACTCTCAGCATGGCCGGATCCGCGCGCGGGCTACCGCTTCGAGTACTGGAACTTCGACCGGGCGCCCGGCTGGCCGTACTTCTTGCGCTCCTTCATCCGCGGATCGCGGGTGAGGAGGCCGGCCCGCTTGAGCGTCTGGCGCAGCTTGTCGTCGAACTGGAGCAGCGCCCGCGCGATGCCGTGGCGGACCGCGCCGGCCTGCCCGGTCGGCCCGCCGCCGCCCACGTTCACCATCGCGTCGAACTGGCCGAAGGTGTTGGTGAGCTGGAGCGGCTGGGAGATCACCATCCGCAGCGTCTCGCGCGGGAAGTAGTCCTCGAAGGGGCGGCGATTGATCAGGATGCGGCCGTTGCCGGCACGCAGCCAGACCCGCGCCACCGACGTCTTGCGGCGTCCCGTTCCATAGAAGCGAGTGACGACGGCCATGGGGCTCCTCAGCGGGCGCGCGCGCGCGTGGCGAGCGGCTCGGGCTTCTGGGCGGCGTGGGGATGGTCCGCCCCTTTGTAGACCTTCAGCTTCTTGGCCATCGCGCGGCCCAGGCGGCCCTTGGGGAGCATGCCCTGCACCGCCCACTCGATCACGCGCTCGGGATGGGTCTTGATCATCCGCTCCGCGCTCACCTCGCGGAGGCCTCCGATGTAGCCGCTGTGCCAGCGGTAGATCTTGTCGGTCAGCTTGCGCCCGGTCAGGTGGATCTTCTCCGCGTTGATGACCACCACGTGGTCGCCCACGTCGAGGTGCGGGGAGAACTGCGGCTTGTGCTTGCCCCGGAGGACCGTCGCGACCTGGGTGGCCAGACGGCCCAGCACCCGGTCACTGGCGTCGACCAGGAACCACTTGCGCTCGACTTCCTCTTCCTTCGGCATCAGCGTCGTCATGATCTCGTCCGGAGTCCCCCGTTGAATGGCAACGGGTAATCATAAAGGAACGGCTCTACCCGGTCAACTGCCAGGGTCAACTGCGAGACCGTCGTGGGCGGGGCCGGGCCGCGGCCTTGACCGGCTTGGCCGTCTTGGTCTTGCCCGGGAAGGGGCAGAGGGCCTCCACCGGGCAGGTGGGGCAGGCCGGCTTCCGGGCGAAGCAGACCCGCCGGCCGTGGAGGATGAGCAGGTGGCTCGCCTGGGTCCAGCCCGGCTGGGGCAGCACCAGGCAGAGCTGGTCGTGGATCTTCTCGGGGTCGTCCCCCCGGGCCAGGCCCAGGCGCTGCGAAACCCGGAACACGTGGGTGTCGACCGCCAGGGCCGGGATGCCGAAGGCGTTGCCGAGCACCACATTGGCGGTCTTCCGCCCCACCCCGGGCAGCGCGACGAGCTCGTCCAGGGTGCGGGGCACCTCTCCACCGTGACGCTCGACGAGGGCCCTCGCCATCCCGGAGATCGAGCGGGCCTTGGCCCGGAAGAACCCGGTCGAGTGGATCAGGCGCTCGAGGTCCGGGAGCGGCACTCCGGCCCAGTCCTGCGCGCGGCGGTATCGCGGGAACAGCTCCGCGGTGACCGCGTTGACGCGCTCGTCGGTGCACTGCGCCGACAGGATGGTGGCCACCAGCAGATCGAGCGGGGTGTCGAACCTGAGCTCGGTGCGCGCGTCCGGGTAGACGCGGGCGAGACGGCTCAGGATCTGGCGGGCGCGCGCCTTCTTGGCGGGCAGGCTCTCGGCCATCAGCGTGACTCCTTTGGCAGGCAAGACGGATCCGGATCTCGACCGATCTCGACCCGCCCTGCCCCGATGGAGATCGGGGCGACCGACACCGCCATGGGCAGTCGACGCAGGCGCGGGGTCGGGTCGAAGTTTCTCACGATCCAGCGCACAAGGAGACCGGGCAGGCGCACGCCCCCGTAGCTGGCCCCGTCGACGTGCAGGGTGAACGGCGCGGGCGCAGGCCCCGCGCGGTGGTTGGCGTGGTCCCACTCCGGCGGGCGTCGATCGATGGAGAGCCAGACCGCCATGACCGCGGCCAGCCCCAGGAGCAGCGCGGCCAGAGCCCCGGTGGCGCGTCCGGTCATCGGCCCGGCGCGGGCTCGGCGGCGCGGGCGACCAGCAAGATCGAGATGCCGAAGGGCAGGGAGACGAAGCGCAGGAGGGTCGCCTCCGCGCCGAAGCCGCGGGCCAGCATCCGGTTCACGAGCGGGGCGGGACGCTCGAGATCGTGGCTGGGCCGGTGCAGCGCCGCCCGCACGACCCGCATCGCCATGATCGGCGGCGCGAGCAGCGTGTTGAAGTAGGTGACCCGGTCGACCGCGAAGCCCGCCGCCCGGACCACGGCGCGCAGCGAGCCCGCGGTGTAGCGGCGCCGGTGGCCCAGGAGCTCGTCGTGACGGCTCCAGAGCCAGGCGTAGGCGGGCACCGTCACCACCAGGCGGCCGCCGGGCGCGAGCAGGCGGCGGCACGCCCGCAGGGCGCCCGCCTCGTCGGTGACGTGCTCGAGGACGTCGAAGAGACACGCCGCGTCCCACCGCCCCGCCTCGAGCGGGATGTCGTCCGGCAGCGAGCCCGCCCGCACGTCGAGGCCGCGCGCTCGCGCGATCTCGCGCAGGACGGGATCCATCTCGACCCCGACCGCGGTCCCGAGGCCCGCGAGCGCCTCGAGCAGGCCGCCGCTGCCGCAGCCGACCTCCGCCACCCGGCGGCCGCCGCCCGGCAGGAGGCGGGCCATCTCGGCGAGGAGGATCGCGCGACGGCCCTGGAACCACCAGTGGGCTCGGTCCTCCTCGGCGTGCACCGCGGCGTAGGCGGGATCCATGGTCAGGCCGCCCCGTCGAGCGCCCGCCGGATGGACTCGATCCGCTCGCGGGCCGCCGCGGGAGTGAGCGGCGCCGGCTGATGGTCGACGCGCCAGATCGGCGAGCGCAGATCCGGGTCGGCGGGCAGGCGCGGGACGAGGTGCCAGTGGATGTGCGGTACCTGGTTGCCGAGCAACTCGTAGTTCATCTTCACCGGCCGGAAGACGCGCGCGAGCGCCTCGGCCACGCGGCTCACCTCCTCGAGATGAGCCCGGCGCTCCCCCGCCTCGAGCTGGTAGAGCTCGGTGGCGTGGCGGCGCAGCACCAGCAAGACGTAGCCCGGGAAGAACTGGTCCTCGTGGAGGAAGGCGCGCGAGGTCTCGAGCTCCGCGATGAGCCGGGCGCCGGCCGCGCCGTACTTGCCGCACATCACGCAGGCCGGGGCGGTCACCGGCGCTCGGACAGGAACCGCCCGATGCGGCCCATCGCCTCCTGGATCCGCTCGAGCGACTGCGCGTAGGAGAAGCGGAGGTAGCCCTCCGCGTTGCGGCCGAAGTCCACCCCGGGGGTGACGCCCACGTGCGCGCGCTCCAGGATCTCGAACGCGAAGGCGAGCGAATCGCCGGTGAAGCGCCGGGCGTTGGCCAGCACGTAGAATGCGCCGGTGGGCGGCGCGCCCACCCCGAGCCCGATCCCGCGCAGGCCGTCGACCATGACCCGTCGCCGCTCGTCGAAGATCCGCCGGAAGCGGGCGCTCTCCTCGCCCGCCTCGCGCAGCGCGGCCAGGGCCGCCCACTGGACGAACTCGTTCGTGGAGATGAAGAAGTTGCCGTGCATCGCGGTCAGCGCGGGCATGAAGGCGCGGGGCGCGATCAGGTACCCCACCCGCCAGCCGGTCATCGCGAAGGCCTTGGAGAACCCATTGAGCACGAACGCGTGGTCGGTGAACTCGAGCACGGTATGCTCCGGCCCCTCGTAGGTGAGCCCGTGATAGATCTCGTCCGACACCACCCAGGGGCCGATCCGGCAGAGCGCGGCGAGGCGCTCCGCGCTCAGCACGGTGCCGGTGGGGTTGGCCGGCGAGTTGACCAGCAGGGCCTTGGTGCGCGGGGAGAGCCGCGCGGCCACCGCGTCCGGCCGGTACTGGAAGGCGTCGGACTCCTCTACCGGGACGTAGATCGGCTCGCCCTCCGCGAACTTCACGAACTTGGGATAGCAGGCGTAGTACGGGTCGGAGAGGATCACCTCGTCGCCGCGGTCGAGTAGCGCGCCGAAGAGCAGCAGCATGGCCGGCGAGGTCCCCGCGGTCACCAGGACCTGGTCCGGCGAGACCGTCACCCCGTAGCGGCTGTGGTAGTGCTCGGCGATCGCCTCGCGGAGGGGCAGGATGCCGAGGGGGTGGGCGTAGCGGGTGCGCCCATCCTTGAGCGCCTTCTCGGCCGCCTCGCGGATCACCGCGGGGGTGTCGAAGTCGGGCTCCCCGAACTCCAGGTGGATGACGTCGATCCCCTGCTGCTCCAGGGCCTGCGCGCGCTGGAAGACCTCCACCGCGAGGAACGGCTCGATCTCCTGCGTCCGCCGCGCGATCACGTGCGCCCTCCATCCGGAAGCCGCGCGAGCCGCCGCCGCGCGGCCAGCACCTCGCGCAGCATGCGGGGGCCGTCGCGCAGCACGCCGACCTTGGAGCCGGGCTGGTCCGCCCAGTTCACCGGCACCTCCGCGATCCGGTATCCGCGGCGCTGGGCCAGCAGGAGCAGCTCGACGTCGAAGCCGAACCCGTCGGTGCCGAGCCGCGGGAACAGCGCCTCCGCGACCGTGCCCCGGAAGAGCTTGAAGCCGCACTGGGTGTCGACGACTTCCACCACCCCGAGTCGCCGCACCAGGAAGTTGAAGACGTGGCCCGAGAGCATGCGGTGGGTCCGCACCTGCCGGGCCACCGCGGGGTCGTGGAGCACCCGCGAGCCGACCGCGAGGTCGGCGCCCGCCGCGATCGCCGCCTCGAGGCGGGCCACCTCCGCGATCGGGGTGGCCCCGTCGGCATCCGCCATCAGGCGGAGCGCGCCGACCGCACGGGCCATGCCGACGCGCACCGCGTGCCCCTTGCCCCGGTTCCGCTCGAGCGCGTGGACGATTACCCCCGCGCGGCCGGCCGCCACCTCGCCCACCCGCTCGGCGGTGCCGTCGCGGCTGCCGTCGTCCACCACGATCACCTCGTACGCCTCGTCGCGGCCCTCGAAGTAGGCCTGGACGTCCTTCAGGTACCCGGGCAGGCGCACCGCTTCGTTGTAGGCGGGGATGACCACGGACCAGCGGAGGGCGGGACGGCTCACCGCGGTGGCTAGGCCCAGGGGGCGTCGGCGCGGCGACGCCGCCGGGCCACGCCGGTCTTCTGCGCGGCCTTGGCCACCTCGCGTGCCACCGCGGGCGCGACCTTCTTGTTGAACACGCTCGGGATGATGTACTCGGGGCCCAGCTCGCCCCGCCCCACGCAGGAGGCGATGGCGTGGGCCGCCGCGATCTTCATCTCGTCGTTCACCATCCGGGCCCGGGAGTCGAGGAGGCCGCGGAAGAATCCCGGGAAGCAGAGCACGTTGTTGATCTGGTTCGGGTAGTCGGAGCGGCCGGTGGCCATCACCCGCACGTGGCGCTCGGCCTCCTCCGGCTGGATCTCGGGCACCGGGTTGGCCATCGCGAACACGATGCGGTCGCGGGCCATGCTCTTGACGTCCCGGACCGTCAGCACCCGCGGCACCGAGAGGCCGATGAACACGTCCGCCCCGCGGATCGCGTCCGATAGCCGGCCCTTGACGTTCCGCGGGTTCGTCGCGGCGGCCACCCACGTCTTCATGAAGTCCATGCCCACCGGCCGGCCGCGATAGATCGTGCCGTGCTCGTCGACCCCGATGATCTGGCGCGCGCCCAGGGAGAGCAGGATCTTGATGGTGGCGGTGCCCGCCGCGCCGACCCCGGAGACCACCACCTTGATCCGGCGGATGTCCTTCCGCACGATCTTGAGCGCGTTGAGCAGGGCGGCGAGCACGACGACCGCAGTGCCGTGCTGGTCGTCGTGGAAGACCGGGATGTCGAGCTCCTTGCGCAGCCGCTCCTCGACCTCGAAGCAGCGGGGCGCCGAGATGTCCTCCAGGTTGATGCCGCCGAAAGCGGGCGCGATCATCTTGACCGTCTCCACGATCTTGCCCGGGTCCTTGGTATCGAGCGGGATCGGAAACGCGTCGACGCCGGCCAGCTCCTTGAAGAGCATGGCCTTGCCCTCCATCACCGGCATCGCGGCCTCGGGGCCGATGTCGCCGAGTCCCAATACCGCGGTGCCGTCGGTGACGACCGCGACCGCGTTCTGCTTGATGGTCAGGGTGAATGCCCGGCTCGGGTCGTCCTTGATCGCGAGGCAGACCCGGGCCACCCCCGGGGTGTAGGCCATGCTGAGATCGTCGCGGCTGCGGATCGGCACCTTGCTGTGGATCTCGATCTTGCCGCCCAGGTGCATCAGGAAGGTGCGGTCCGAGATGTTGGCGATGCGGACCCCGGCCGTCGACCTGACCCGGTCGGCGATGTCATGGGCGTGACGGCTGTCGCGGGCCTTGATGGTGATGTCACGGAGCACCCGCTCCCCGGTCATCTCGACCAAGTCCACCGCCCCGATGTCACCGCCGGCCTTGCCGATGACCGAGGTGACGCGGCCTAGCATGCCGGGCTTGTTCCGGATCTCGAGACGGACGGTGAAGCTGTAGGAGGCGCTGGGAGCGACGGCCATCAATTTCTCACAATCAGCAATCTCTCATCATGGCGGGCATTTAGACGGTAAGACCCACCCCACCTGGAGTCAACTTATTTCCGCCCCGCAAGTTGACCGGCCACCGCGCGCCGTGGTATTCCACCCTGTGCTCGGACCACGAAACCTGGTTGTCCTCCTTTGCGTCCTCGTGGCCGGAGCGGCCGCCCCCTCGCGCGCGTGCGCCGATACGCAGCGCTTCACCGTCGAGTCGGCGAAGAGCCGCGTGAGCTTCGACGCCTTCCATCCGTGGACGATCGGCGTGTTCTCGGCGGCCAGCGAGGGGCCGACCGGCGAGTTCGAGATCGACATCTCCGACCTCCGCCAGCCCGTCAAGGGGGGGCTCACCGTGTCGGCGGCTGGCTTTCGGTCGGGAGACAACGGCCGCGACAAGGACATCCGCCGAGCGCTCGACGTAGACCATCATCCGGAGATCCGGTACCGCATCGACAAGATGGACAGCTCCTTCCCCTCGCTGGCCGAGAACAACGACGTGATCCTGACCATCCACGGGGTGCTGTCCGTCAAGGGCATCGAGCGCCCGACGACGTTTGCGGGCCGGATTCGCCTCCGGCCCGGCGGTGCGCTCTGGATCCGGGGCGAGAGCTGGCTGAAGCCTCGAGACTGGGGAGTCCCCCTGATTCGCTCCTGGCTGGTCAGCATGAAGGACAGCGTGCTCGCGCTATTCGACCTGACCCTGAACAAGTCCCAGTAAGCATCTGGTATTTCATATCTTCCGGGAGCCACGGCTGACCCTCGACCGGTCGGCCGCCATAGCCTCGCCGACCCCTGAATTGAATACGCGCCCTTCCGGGCGCGTCTGCTTGGAACGGCGCGGAGTTGCGAGGAACGATCCCCATCGTTCACCGGTTTCTCGATCAACCCGTGGCCGGTGGTGTCGGGCGCTGCAACCGAAGAGCACCGCACACCATCTAAACGACCGAGGGCGGAGCCGAAAAGGACGACCCAGGGAAACAATTACCGGCAGCATCCCGACGAATACGAGGCCGTAATGACTTTTAGAGAGACCGACAGCATGACCGCGATCGAGACAGGCCAATTCAGAGGAAGCTCGACGGAGCCAAAGCGGCGCGGGCGTCAGCCCCAGATCCCGAGCAAGGGCGCGAACCCCCCGGTGGACGACGAGCTGGATCGCGTGGTGGACACCGCGGTCGAACTGGACGAGACGCCGGCCCTCTCGGAGGAGGCGCTGCGTCCGTCGGCGTCGCCCGCCGAGGACCCGGTCCGCCTCTACCTCAAGGAGATCGGCAAAGTCTCGCTCCTGAAGGCCGAGGAAGAGGTCACGATCGGCCGTCGGATCGAGGTCGGCCAGATCGCGCTGCGGCGGGCCCTGGGTCGCGTGCCGTTCGCCACCGCCAAGCTGCTGGCCCTGGTGGACCGGGTGCGCCGCGAGGAGGTCCCGCTCGACGACGTGATCCTGCTCCCCGAGGGCGGCGAGCCCACGCCGGGCGAGGTCCGGTCGAGCCTCTCCGCGTTCGCGCGCGTCCGGCGCCTGGAGCGTGAGATCGAGCGTCTGCAGACCGCGCTCGTCGACAAGCGGCGGAGCAAGACCACGCGGGCCAACTACAACAAGTGGATCGCGCAGAATCGCGCCTCGATCCAGTCCGTGCTGGAGAACCTCCCGCTGAAGCCGGCGCTCGCCGACCAGCTCGTGGGCGACATCCGCCAGCTCGTCAAGAGCATGGGTGCGAACAAGACACGCTCGGAGCTGCGCCAGCTCGAGCAGACCGCGGGGCTCGGCCGCAAGGCCCTGCTCGCGTCGCTGAGCGATATCGAGGAGCACGACCGGGTGGTGCGGCAGGCCAAGAAGGAGCTGATGGAGGCCAACCTGCGCCTGGTGGTCTCGGTGGCCAAGCGCTACCTGGGCAGCGAGCTCTCGCTGCTGGACCTGGTCCAGGAGGGGAACATCGGCCTCATGAAGGCGGTGGACCGCTTCCAGTACCGGCGCGGCTTCAAGTTCTCGACCTACGCGACGTGGTGGATCCGGCAGGCCATCACCCGCGCGATCGCGGACCACTCGCGCACGATCCGGATCCCGGTGCACATGGTGGAGACGCTCAATCGCATCTCGCGGGTGAACCGCTCCCTTGTCAACGAGATGGGCCGCGAGCCCACCCCGGAGGAGCTGGCCCAGCACACCGGCGTGCCGGCGCGCAAGGTGCGGCTCATCCTGGAGTCCTCGCGCAAGCCGCTCTCGCTCGAGACCCCGATCGGGGACGACTCGGAGCTGGGCGACTTCCTCGAGGACAAGGCGGCGGAGTCGCCCAACGACAACCTGATCACCCAGGACCTCACCACCCAGGTGGAGCGGGCGCTCAGCACCCTGTCGGCCAAGGAGAAGGAGATCCTGCGCCTGCGCTTCGGCATCGGCGAGGCCGGCGAGCACACGCTCGAGGAGGTGGGCCGCCGCTTCTCGGTGACCCGCGAACGGATCCGCCAGATCGAGACCAAGGCGCTGCGCAAGCTGCGCCACCCCCTCCGCGGCCGCGCCCTCCGCGCCTTCGTCGAGAACTAAGCTCGGAGGGGGGCTGACGCCCCCCTTCCGAACCTCCCCCCGACAGCGGGATGCGCGGGCGGAGCCCGCGCTCGAAGCGGACTCCGCCCGCGCGTTGCGTCCTAGTGGATTAGCTTGGCGTACTGGTCGAGGAGCGGGAGGATCACGTCGCGCCCCTCAGAGGGTAGCCGGAGGATCGACCGGGTGATGCCGGCCCCCGCAAAGCTCTCCAGGGTGGCCTCGTCCGGCTTGGCCCCGAACACCGAGACCGAGATGGTCTTCATGTCGCGCCCCGCCCGCGCGGCGCGCGATTGAAGATCTTTGAGCCCGGCGAGGATCACGTCGCCCGCCCGGCCGCGCGGGAACCAGCCCTCGCAGAAGTCGACGACCCTCTGCAGCGTGTGACCGCTCTCCCCGCCCAGCAGCACCGGGGGATGCGGCTTCTGGGCCGGCTTCGGCCAGGCCCAGATCGGGTCGAACTTCACGTGCTGGCCGTGGAACTGGGCCTCGTCCTTGGTCCAGATCTCCTTCATGGCCAGCACCTGCTCCCGCATCCGCTTGAAGCGGCTCTTGAACTCGGTGCCGTGATTCTCCATCTCCTCCGCGTTCCACCCCGCGCCGATGCCGAAGAGGAACCGCCCGCCCGACAGCGCGTCGAGGCTCGCCACCTCCTTGGCGGTGGTGATGGTGTCGCGCTCGATGATCAGGCAGATGCCGGTGCCGATCTTGAGGCGCGTGGTCACCGCGGCGGCCGCCATCAGCGAGACGAAGGGGTCGTAGGTGTGCGAGTACTCCTTGGGCAGCTGGCCGCCACCCGGGAACGGAGTGCGGCGGCTGGCCGGGATGTGGGTGTGCTCCGGCACGAACAGCGACTCGAAGCCGCGCTCCTCGGCGGCACGGGCCAATTCGTCGGCCCGGATCGCGTAGTCGGTGGCGAACATGCAGATTCCGATGTGCATGACTGTCTCCTTTCAGGTCAGACCGGCATCACGCCGTGTCAGCCCTTGACAACCGCGACCCGGTACGTGTTGATGCCGGTGTCGGGCGGCGATCCGCTGATCATGGTAATCATGGTCGCGGCCTCGCTCCGGTGGTGGGTGGCGTGGTTGACCACGTGGTGCAGCAGGGGGCCGAGCGCGACCCGGAACGCCTTGCCCTCGGTGTTCTTGTAGTCGACCGGCCGCGTGAGGTCGGCCTCCCCGAGGCCGGCCAGAAAGCTCCGCTGCTCGGCCTCGAGCGCGTCCCAGCGCGTGCGGAGGTCGGCCACGGTGGCGAAGTCGGCGTCGCCCAGGAGCCGCCCCGGCGACGAGCCCTTCCAGCGGGTGAGCCAGACGTTGTCGGCGCCGTAGATGTGGGCGAACATCCCCTTGAGCGTGGGGAAGCTCCAGTGCTTGCCCATGTCCCGGGTGACGCCGTCCCCCAGGTCCACGGCCAGGCCGAAGAGGCGTCGGTTCGCCCAGTGATGATAGTCGTAGTGCTCCCGGATCAGCGCGACGGACATGGCGTCTCCTCCTCCGGACGGCGGCTCAGTCGAGGACCGCGACGGTGTCTCCCTCCTGCACCGTCTGCCCCTCGCTGACCTTGATCTCCCGCACCTTGCCGGCGCGCGGGGCTTCCACCGGGATCTCCATCTTCATGGACTCGAGCACGATGACCGGGTCCCCGGCCGCCACCGCGTCGCCCGGCTTGGTCGTGACCTGGAAGACCACGCCGGTGATGTGAGCCTTGACGTCCTCAGACATTGAGCGCTCCTTGTCGTGCCACGGAGGGATGCGAAGCGGGGGCATTCTCTCACATCCGGCCGGGAGCGGGCCGGCCGCCTAGTAGGGCAGGCTCTCCCGGCCCAGGAGCTCGCGGGCCACCACCATCTTCATGACCTCGGCGGCGCCGTCGCCGATCTCGAGCCCGATGACGTCGCGCATCCGCTGCTCGAACGGCAGCTCGTCGGTGTAGCCGTAGTGACCGTGGAGCAGCAGGCACTGGTGGATGGTGTCGACCGAGAGGCGCGGCCCCCACCACTTGGTCATGGCCGACTCCTTGGTGTGGGGCCGTCCCTGATCCGCGAGCCAGAGCGCGCGGTAGCAGAGCCAGCGGCAGGCTTCGAGGTGCGTGGCCGCCTCCGCGATCGGGAAGGACACCCCCTCGAACTGCGCGATCGGCCGGCCGAAGGCCTTCCGCTCCTTCACGTAGGCGATGGTCTCCTCGACCGACTGCTGGGCCACGCCCAGGCACGCCAGCGCGATGCCGATGCGGTTGTAGTCGAAGCCCTGCATGACCTGGTAGAAGCCGGTGCCCTCCTCGCCCAGCCGGTGCGACGCGGCCACCCGGACGTGGTCGAAGGCGAGCACCGCGCGCGCGATGGCACGGGTGCCCATGTCCCGCAG
The DNA here is from genome assembly GCA_035312605.1 of Candidatus Methylomirabilota bacterium. Classification (GTDB taxonomy): domain Bacteria; phylum Methylomirabilota; class Methylomirabilia; order Rokubacteriales; family CSP1-6; genus CAMLFJ01. The sequence continues at coordinate 12,968 of DATGBR010000159.1, read as the reverse complement.
CGGGCTGCGCGAGACTCCGGGCGCGTCGAGCGGCACCAGGAACGCGCTGACCCCGCGGGCCCGGCCGGCCGGGTCGGTCCGCGCGAAGACGATCGCGGCCTGCGCCACCATGCCGAGGCTGATCCCGGACTTCTCGCCGGTGATCACGTAGTGGTCGCCCTCGCGCTCGGCCCGGCAGGCCAGGTTGGCCGCGTCCGAGCCCGCGCCCGGCTCAGTGAGCGCCAGGGCCACCACCGCCTCCCCGCGCGCGGTCGGGGGCAGCCAGCGCGCCTTGATCTCGTCCGACGCGCTCCGGCCCAGGATCTGGCCGGCCAGGCCCGCGAGCTGGATGCCGTAGGTGCAGGCGAAGTCGCCGCGCCCGATCTCCTCCATTGCGATGCCGTACGTGACGAAGTCGGACTCCTGCCCGCCGTACGCGACGGGCACGCGCAGGCCCAGCAGGCCCAGCTCGCCCATCCGGCCCCACGCCTCCCACGGGAACTGTCCGCTCCGGTCCCACTCGGCGGAGTGCGGGGCCAGGTCCCGCCGGGCAAACTGGCGCAGGATGCGGATCAGCTCGTCCTGCTCGGGCGTGAATGCCAGGTCCATCACGGCCCCGGGAAGACCGGCTTGCGCTTCTCGGCGAAGGCCCGCAGCCCCTCGGCGGCGTCGGCCGAGCGCATGTGCTCGGCCACCAGCCGGCGCTCCAGCTCGAGCCCGTCGGCGAGATCGCAGTCGAACGCGCGATTGACCAGCGTCTTCACGGTCCGGTTGGCGGAGGCGCTGCCCCCCGCGAGGGCGGCCGCCATCTCCTCCACCGCAGCGGCCACCGTGCCCGCGGGGACGACCCGGTTGACGAGGCCCCACGCGAGGGCGTCGCCCGCGCCCAGCCAGCCCCCGAGGAGCATCAGCTCCTTCGCGCGACGGGCGCCGATGAGCCGCGGCAGGCGCTGGCTGCCCCCGCCGCCCGCGACCAGGCCGAAGTTGGCGTGCTGGTCGCCGAGCCGCGCCGCCTCGTCGGCGACGACCAGGTCGGCCACCAGCACCAGCTCGAGACCCCCGGCGAGCGCGAGCCCGTGCACGCCAGCGATGACCGGGACCGGCAGGGCCTCGATCCGGTCGAACACGCGATGCCAGAGGCCCATGAAGGCGCTCCAGCGCGCCGGATCGGGCGAGAGCTCCCGCACCGCGCGCAGGTCCGCCCCCGCGCAGAACGTCCGCCCGGCCGCGGTGAGGGTGACCGCGCGCACGCCCCCGTCGCCCTCCACGAGCGCGCACGCCCGGTCGAGATCCTCGAGCAGCTCGGGGCTGATCGCGTTGAGCTGGGCGGGGCGATTGAGGGTGATGCGCGCGATGCCGCCGTCGGTCGCGCAGGTGATCGCTCGAAAGTCCCTGACTCTTTCCATGACTCTCTCCCGCCTCACATCATCGTGTAGCCGCCGCTCACCGACACGGTCTGTCCGGTGATGAAGGCGGCCGCGTCGGAGGCGAGGAACACCACGGTGGGGGCCACGTCCTCCGGCTTGCCGACGCGCCGCAGCGGATAGGCCTTGGCGATGCGCGCCTGCATCTCCGGCGTGCTGAAGGTGCGGTTGGCGTCGGCGGCCCACATGCTCAAGCCGCCGAAGTCCTCCTCGGTCGCCGGGATGGTCATGCCCGGGCACACCACGTTGAGACGGATGCCGTGGCGGCCGACCTCGCGGGCCAGGCTCTTGCTGAGGGCGATCACCCCGGCCTTGCACGCCCCGTACACCGCCTCGCGGAACTCGCCCATGCGCCCGGCGTCCGACCCCATGCTCACGATCACGCCGCCCTTGCGGGCGATCATGCCGTCGAGCACCGCGCGCGTGCAGTTGATCATGCCCCAGAGATTGAGCTGGATCTCGCGCTCCCACTCCGTGCGCTCCTTCTCGACGAAGAGCCGGTCGTAGGTCCACCCCACGTTGTTCACGAGCACGTCCACCCGGCCCGCGCGGCCCTCGACCTCGCGGACCATGGCCTGGACGGACGCCCAGCGCGTCACGTCGGTGGGCACCAGCGTCGCGGACGCGGCCCCCAGGCCCCGGGCCTCGGCCACCACCTTGCCGCCCTGGCCCTCGTCGATCTCGGCGACGGTCAGGTGCGCGCCCTCCCGCGCGAAGGCCAGGCTGATGGCGCGCCCGATGTTCGACCCGCCCCCGGTGACCACCACGCTCTTGCCCTCGAGATTGAGATTCATGCCGGCCTCTCCATGCGCTGGGCGATCAGGTCGCGAAGCTTGTACTTCTGGATCTTGCCGCTCGGGGTCGTGGGGAACTCGGAGACCAGCTCGAGGCGCTCCGGCAGCTTCTGGCGCGCCAGCTCGTGCCGCTCGAGGAACCCGACGATCTCGGCGAGCGTGAGCGTCTGCCCCTCCCGGGGGATCACCACCGCGCACGCCCGCTCGCCCAGACGGGGATCGGGCATGGCCACGATGGCGACGCCCGCGATCTTCGGATGAGTGTAGAGCAGGTTCTCGACCTCCACGACCGGGATGTTCTCCCCGCCCCGGATGATGATGTCTTTGGCTCTCCCAGTGATGGCGAGATAGCCGTCGCGATCGATGGTGGCGCGGTCCCCGGTGCGGAACCAGCCGTCGGCGGTGTGGGCGTCCGCGGTAAACTGCGGCCGCCGGAAGTAGCCGACGAACTGGGCCGCTCCCCGGGCCAGCAGATCACCCTCGGTCCCGATGGGCGCCGGGGCGCCGTCGTCGTCGACGACCCGCAGCTCCATGCCCGGCAGCGGAAAACCGTCGCTGCCGCAGATCTTCTCCTCCGGGTCCCGCAGCCCGTTGCACGTGACGAGCCCGTCCTCGGTCATCCCCCACCCCGCCGAGACCACACAGCCGAGCCGCGCCCGCGCGTCGCGCACCAGCGCGCGCGGGATGGGCGCGCCCGCCGCGATGAACAGCCGGAGCGAGCGCAGGTCCTGCCGCACCTCGGCGTAGGTCAGGTCGCGCAGGAACGGGGTCGCCCCCATCGTCAACGTGACGCCCTCGGCCTCGATCAGCCGCGCCGCGTCCTCCACGTTCCAGATATCCATCCACACCGTGGTGGCGCCCAGCAGCAGGTTGAGGCAGTAGCCGAAGAGAAACCCGGTCTGGTGGCCGACGGTGGACGCCATCAGCATCACGTCCCGGTCCGATAGCTCGAGCCGCTCGATCGCCCGGTGGAGCGTGGAGAGCGTGGTGTTCTGGGTGTGCATCACGCCCTTCGGCTCCCCCGTGGTGCCGGAGGTAAACACCACTTCATGGACCGCGTTGGGGTCGGTGCCGGGCAGCGGCCGGCGATCGCTCCGTGCCTCCCACGGCTCGTCGGTGAGGGCCGCGAGCGGCGTGGTGCCGTCGGGTCCGTCGCCGCGGGCCACGAACACGGACCGGAGCCGGGGCAGCGCGGGCCGGAGCGCGTCGAGCATGCCCGCGTGGTCGAAGCCGCGGAAGCGGGCCGGCACCACCGCCACCTGCGACTCCAGCAGGCCCAGCATGAACCGCAGCTCGCTCGCCCGGTAGGTCGGCGGGATCGGGTTGACCACCGCGCCCAGGCGGAGCGCGGCCAGGAAGAGCACGACCACCTCGTTCCAGTTCGGGAGCTGGCAGGAGACGACCCCGCCCGGCCCGAGCCCGTGCGCCCGCAGGCCGTGGGCGACCCGGTCAACCGCCCGGGCCAGGTCCTCCCACGAGCACCGGCCGCGCCCGTCGACGAGCGCGGTCCGGGAGGGGCGCTCGCGCGCCCACCGGTCGAGATAGCCCTCGAGACTCTCGTCGCGCCAGTGACCCGCCCCGGTCATGGCCCGGATCCGCGCGTCGGTGAGAGTGGTGTCCATGCCCGCCCCCGGGGAGACCGCGCCTTAGCTGAAGGCGCCCTGCTCGATCAGCTGCGTGTGCACCGACCCGGAACGGAAGAGGTCGCTCCGCATGACGCGCTGGTGCAACGGGATCGTGGTCTTGACTCCCTCGACCACGAAGGCGTCGAGCGCCGCGGCCATCCGCGCGATCGCCTCGTCGCGGTCCCGGCCGGTGGTGATCAGCTTGGCCAGGAGCGGATCGTAGTGCACCGAGACCTCCACGCCTTCCGCCACGCCGCACTCGAGCCGGACGCCCGGCCCCTCCGGCAGCACTAGCCGGGCCAGCCGGCCGGGGGACGGCATGAAGCCCTTGGCGGGATCTTCCGCGTAGATCCGGCACTCGATGCTGGCGCCACGCTGGGGGATCTGGGCCTGGGTCCACGGCAGCGGCTGGCCCGCGGCCACCCGTAGCTGCGCCTGCACCAGGTCGAGCCCGGTCACCTCCTCGGTCACCGGGTGCTCGACCTGCAGCCGGGTGTTCATCTCGAGGAAGTAGAACTCGTCGCCCACCACGATGAACTCCATCGTGCCCGCGTTGACGTAGCCCACCGTGCGGGCACCGGTCACCGCGGCCTCGGTCAGACGCGCCTTCAATGCGGCGGGCAGGCGCGGGGCGGGGCTCTCCTCGACCAGCTTCTGGTGCCGGCGCTGGATCGAGCACTCGCGCTCGTGCAGGTGGACGACGCTCCCGCTCGCGTCGCCGAAGACCTGGACCTCGACGTGACGGGCGCGCTCCACGTAGCGCTCCAGGAAGAGGCCCCCCGAGCCGAATGCGGCCTGGGCCCGTCGCTGGGCCGAGGCGAACGCGGCGGGCAGCGCCGCCTCGTCCGCGACCTTCACCATGCCGATGCCGCCGCCGCCCGCGGCCGCCTTGAGCATCACCGGGTAGCCCGCGCGGGCCGCCGCCTCGCGCGCCGCCTCGACCGACTCCACCGGGCCGTCGCTGCCCGGCACCACCGGCACCCCGGCCGCGGCCATGAGCCGGCGCGCCGCGATCTTGTCGCCCATCTGCTGGATCACGCGCCAGGACGGCCCCACGAAGATCAGCCCCGCGGCCTCGCAGGCCTGGGCGAAGCGCCAGTTCTCGGAGAGGAACCCGTAGCCGGGGTGGATGGCCTGGGCGCCGGTGCGGCGCGCGGCGTCGAGGATGCGCTCGATGTCGAGATAGCTCTGGCGGGCCGGCGCGGGCCCGATGGCGACGGCCTCGTCGGCGTCGGCCACGTGCGGCCAGGACTGGTCGGCGTCCGAGTAGACCGCGATGGAGTGGACGCCGAGGGCGCGGCAGCCGCGGATGACCCGCCGGGCGATCTCCCCCCGATTCGCGACCAGGACGCTCTGCAGCACGGCGCCTCAGGCGGTCTGCGCGGCGGAGGCGACGACGGGCTCGAGCGCGGCGACGCGCCAGCCCGCGCCGGTGAGCACCCAGCGGAGCAGCAGGGTGAGGCTCTCGGCGCCACCGTCGAGCTGGAGCTTCACCAGGCGCTGCTGCCCTACGCGCGCGAACGCCACGACGCGATGGCGGCCCCCGCGTGCGGCGAGCAGGCGGCCCTGCAGATCCGGACCGGTCTCGACCGCCGGCTCGAGCCACCGGCGCGCGCCCTCCGGATCGCCGGTGGCGAGCGCGTCGCCGAAGGCCCCGAGGGCCGCGGCCAGCTCCGGCGCGATCGGCCACGCCCCGGTGGCCTGCTCGAGCCGAATGAACTCGCGCGCGTCGTCGCTCAGCGGCGCGGCCGTCGCGCCCGTGACCGACGCCCGCGCGAGCGGGCCCGCGCCGGTGACCCCGCCCGCCGCCTCCAGGAGCGCCCAGAGGCTCGCCTCGGCAGCCCGCGCACGGGTCTCGAGCGCGGGCGTCCGCAGCAGGTGGCGCAGGATGGTCTCGCCCGCCGCGACGTGACGGCGCTCGTCGTCGATGCCGCGGGTGAGGATCCGGCAGGTCGGCGGCTCGTAGACCGCGTTGGCGTTCGCCAGGTGCGCCTCGTAGGTGGCCAGCAGCTGCGGCTTGAGCACCCGGTACACGCCCACCACCCGCTCGATCGTCTCACCGGGGGCCTCCGCGGCCTCGAGCGCGTCCATGAACACGACCAGTCGCGCATTGGCCGGCTCGGAGACCTGGGCCGCCGCGCGCAGCTCGGGCAGCCGCTTGCCCCACAGGTCGGCGTGCTGCGCGTTGTCCCAGACGTGGCGGCCGAGCAGCAGCTTCACCGACAGCTCCGGGGTCAGCGCGATCCAGCCGCCGAGGATGCGCATCATGCGCTCGACCGCGTAGCGGTAGTGACGGACGGTCCGCGCGGACTCGTCGACCTCGAGGAAGCCCGACAGGGGATGGGTCATGGCCGGCGGGGCGGGTCTAGTAGACGGCCGAGCGCTGCGTCGTCCGGATGAGCCGGGCGATCTCCTCGTCGGTGAACCCGCCCTCGCGCCGGGCCTCGGTGGCGATGGAGATCGGCACCGCGTCGTGCTCGCCTTCCCGCCGGATCCCGCCCAGGTTGAACCGCTCGTCGATGGTCTCCTGGAACTCCACTGCGCGGCGGCGGCGCTCGGGATCGCCCTCGGTGAGTCGGGTGAGCCACTTCGAGCCCATCCGCACGTGGGTGATCTCGTCGGCCAGCACGTAGTCGACCGCGCGCTCCAGGATCGGGTCGCCCATCTTGCGCGCGATGTGCACGAGCTGATTGAACACGTCGCAGGCCAGGCCCTCGAGGCCGCGATTGACCCCGGCCACCCGCGCCGCCGCGTCCTCCGCGCAGGCGCACCGCCACAGGATGGTGGTCTCCGGGAACTCCCCGATGTAGCCATCCAGGTGTTCGAGGAGCCGCACGTAGATCTCGACGTGGCGCGACTCGTCCCAGACCTGCCGGGCCATGTCCATCGTGAACTCCCACGGGGTGTCCGGGAAGTCGTACACGGAGCGCCCGGCCCCTTCCATCGCCTGCAGCTCGCCCACCATGATGCCGTGGACCCGCTCCTTGATGGAGTCGCGCGAGAGCAGGTCCGGGAACGGCGGCAGGCCCTGGTCGACCTTGAGCTGCGCGACCTCGCGGGCCCGCATCCGCACCAGGCGATCCTCGCGGGCCAGCTTGTCGTAGGCGATGAGGCGTTCCATGGGCCGCTCCCTCCCGGAATGAACCGCTGTTCAGCGAAGTCTAGCCGAAGCCTATGTCGAAGGCAACGGGGAGCCGGCCGGTCCCTCGGGCGGCCGGGCGCCGCGCCGGCCGCGCAGGAGGCTGGCCGGGCGCAGGGAGCCCTCGCCGTAGCGGGAGGTCACCCGGTCCATCGCGCGCGCCAGCCGCTCGCGGCGCATCGGGTCGGGGCCGAGCAGCGAGAGCTGGCCGGCCGCGGCGGGCCCGAGCCCGGATGCCGAGAGGCCGATGAGGCGCACCGCCTGGCGAAGCGGGATGCGATCCAGCAGGGCCCGGGCGCGCTGGTAGATCACGAGCCCGTCCTGGGTCGGGTCGTCGGTGTGGCGACGGGTGAGCGTCGAGAAGTCCGCGAAGCGGAGCTTCAGGGTCACGCAGCGGGTCGCGTAGCCCCCTTCCCGCAGCTCGCGCGCCACCCGCTCGGCCTGGCCGCGCAGCGTGGCGGCGAGGCGCTCGACGTCGCGATGGTCGTGACCGAAGGTCTCCTCCGCGCCCATCGACTTCGGCGGGGCGAACGGCTCGACCGCGCGGTCGTCGAAGCCGCGCGACAGATCGTGGAGACCGCGCCCGCTCGACCCGAAGCGCGCCTCCAGGTACGCGACCGGCACCGCCGCGAGCTGCCCGATGGTGGTGACCCCCATCGCCTCGAGGCCCTCCGCGGTGACCCGGCCGACGCCCCAGAGACGCGAGACCGGCAGCGGCGCGAGGAAGTCGGCCTCGGTGCCCGGCCGGACCACGACGAGCCCGTCGGGCTTCCGGAGGTCGGACGCCACCTTGGCCACGAACTTGTTGGCGGCCACGCCGACCGACGCGGTCAGGCGGAGGGTCGCCGCGATGCGCCCCTTGATCGTCGCGGCGACGGTGGGGCCGTCGCCCGAGAGCCCCTCGGTGCCGGTAACGTCGAGGAAGGCCTCGTCGATGGAGACCGGTTCCAGCAGCGGAGTGAACGCGGCCAGGATGGCCATGACCTCCCGGGAAACGGCGGCGTACTTGTCCATGTCGACCGGGACGAACGCCCCGTCGGGACAGAGCCGCGCCGCGCGCCCGATCGGCATCGCAGAGTGCACGCCGAACCGCCGCGCCTCGTAGGAGGCGGCCGAGACCACCCCGCGCCCTCGTGGGTCTGCTCCCACGATGACCGCGCGCCCCCGCAGCTCCGGCCGATCGCGCTGCTCCACGGACGCGTAGAAGGCGTCCATGTCGACGTGCAGGATCGTCCGCGCCACGGTGTTGTAAACGGTTGTCCGCCGACTGGGGGAGTGCGGGGGCCATTTCTGGGCCCCCGCAGATGAAGAGCTTGAAGAACTAAACGGTCGCCTATGCCCGCTACTGTGCGCCCGTGCGCCCGCGCCACTTGTCGATCGACTTCTTCGAGAAGAGCCACTTCCCTTCGTGCTCCAGTGCGGGGATGCGACGCTCGACGGCCATGGTGGCTACCGTCTTCTCGTCCATGGCCAGATAGCGCGCCGCTTCCTTCACGTCCATCGTGTCCTTGGGCAGCATGTCCTTTGGCAGCACCGGCGATCGCCTCCTGTCGTGGATCAGTCTGCGCGGGCGCCCGACGTCGCGTCGGACGCCTTCTTGAGCCGCTCGATCTCCGCTTCCAGGGTGTGGATCCGGTCGAGCATCTGCTCCAGGGTCCGCGCCAGGGGATCCGGCAGATCCGCCTGGTTGAGGTCGATGGCCCCGGTCACCCGCTCGCCGTTGCGGAATGTTATGCGACCCGGCACCCCGACCACAACACAGTTCCCCGGCACCTCGCGCACCACCACCGAGCCGGCCCCGATCCGGCTCCCCGCCCCGATGGTGAACGCGCCGATGATCTTGGCCCCCGAGCCGATCACCACGTTGTCGCCGATGGTGGGGTGCCGCTTCTCGCGCTTGACGCTCGTGCCGCCGAGGGTGACCCCCTGCAGGATGCTCACGTTCCGGCCGACCTCGGCGGTCTCGCCGATGACCACCCCCATACCGTGATCGATGAAGAGCCCCGGTCCCAGCACCGCGGCGGGGTGGATCTCGATGCCGGTCAGGAAGCGGGCCACGTGGGACACGAAGCGGGCGGTCAGCCGCCACCCGCCACGCCAGAGCGCGTGGGCCACGCGGTGGCTCCAGATCGCGTGCACGCCCGGGTAGCACAGCACGACCTCGAGTGCCGAGCGGGCCGCCGGGTCGCGCTCCCTCACCGTCCTTACGTCTTGCCGCATCCGATCAAACATTCGGCTCGCTCCTTGTCCGGCTCCGATCGAGCGCGTCACGCGCGGCCGCCCGCAGCCCCAGCACCGCGACCTCCGCGGCGTGTCGCCGCGCGTCCGGCAGCCCGCCCACCGCCGCCTCGACCCGCGCCGCCGACAGCTCGAGCAGCTCCTCGAGCCCGCACGCCGTCGCCACCTCGGTCGCCGCGCTGGCCGCCGCGATCGTCGGCCCGCAGCCGTAGGCCTGGAACCGCGCCTCCACCACCCGGCCCTCCCGGACCCTCAGGTGGAACCGCACCAGGTCCATGCACTCCTTGTACTCCCCCTCCCCGACCCCATCGGGATCCCGCATCCGCCCCGCGTTCCGCGGGTTCCGGAAGTGGTCGATGAGGGCCGGGCTGTACTGCACCGGCGCGCCCGGGCTCGGCCGCCCTCAGGCCCGGACCGGCATCGCGCTGCGCAGCTTGGCCACCAGCGGCTCCGTCGAGTCGAGCACGTAGTCGATGTCCTGGGCGGTGGTGCTCCGTCCGAGCGAATGCCGCACCGCGCCCATCGCCCACTCGACCGGCACACCCATCGCGACCAGCACGTACGACGGCTCCACGTTGCCGGAGGTACACGCCGAGCCGGCCGACACGCCGATGCCCTTCAGATCCAGGCCGAGCACGATGGATTCCGACTCGACGTGCCGGAAGCAGACGTTGCAGGTGCCGGGCACCCGCTCGGTGGGATGGCCGTTGAGCCGGACCTCGGGTACCCGGGCCTTCAGACCCTCCCAGAGCCGGTCGCGCAGCCCGGTCAGCCGCTGGCCCTCCTCGACCATGTCGCGGCCCCGGATCTCGACCGCCTTGCCGAAGCCCACGATGCCGGCCACGTTCTCGGTCCCGGCCCGGCGCCGCCGCTCGTGCTCGCCACCGTGCTGGAGCGAGACCATCTTGGTTCCTTTCCGGATATACAGACCGGCTACTCCCTTGGGCCCGTAGATCTTGTGGCCCGAGAACGACAGCATGTCGATGTTGAACGCGTCGAGATCGATCGGTACCTTGCCGAAGGTCTGCACCGCGTCCATGTGGAACGGGATGCCGCGCTCGCGGGCGATCGCCCCGAGCTGCCGCGCGGGCTGGATGGTGCCGATCTCGGAGTTGGCGTGCATGAGCGAGATCAGGATGGTATCGGGACGGATCGCCCGCCGCAGCGCGTCCGGGTCCACCATGCCGTGGCCGTCCACGTCGAGGTAGGTGGCCGCGAAGCCCTGCGTCTCCAGGGTCTCCACCGCGCGCAGGACCGCGTGGTGCTCGATCCGGGAGGTGATGATGTGGCCCCGGCCCCGGGCCATCGCCACGCCCTTGACCGCCATGTTGTCGGACTCGGTGCCGCCGGAGGTGAAGACGATCTCCTCCTTGCCGACCCGCAGGAAGTGGGCGACCTGCTCGCGCGCGGTCTCGAGGCCCTCGCGCGCCTCGCGACCGAAGCCGTGCACGCTCGACGGATTGCCGAACCGCTCGCTGAAGTACGGCAGCATCGCCTCGACGACCTCCGGATGCACCGGAGTCGAGGCATTGTGATCGAGATAGACCTGTCGGTTCATTGACGCTCCCCTTTCGCGATGCTACGCTGCGCCCGCATGGCCTCGGCCAGACGGAAGCTCGGCCTGATGGTGTCCACCGCGCCCGACCACCCGAACCTCGAGACCGCGCTCGGGCTCTCGAAGGCGGCGCTCGACGGGGGCGGAGACGTGTACCTCTACCTGATCGACGACGCGGTCGCCGCGGTGGAGGACGAGCGCCTGCAGGCCCTCGCCGATCGCGGGCTGAAGCTCTTCGTGTGCGCCTACGGCTGCCAGAAACGGCGCCGGCCCCTGTCGGACCGCGCCACCAACTGCGGCCTGGTGGTCCTCACCGACGTGATCAACGGCACCGACCGCTTCGTCTCGCTGAACTAGCCGTCGCGTGAGCCAGAACCAGCCCACCCTGGTGGTCATCTCCGAGGACCCGCGCGTTTCGCACCGGGCCAACGAGGCGATACGCATCGCGCTCGGGATCGTGGCGGGTGACAACGAGGTCCACGTCGTGCTCACCGGGCCCGCGGTGCACCTGCTCGACGAGGACACCGACGACCTGGTCGACGGCGACGACATCGCGAAGTTCCGCGCCGCGCTCAAGAAGCTGGGGGTGACGTTCCACGTGGAGGGCGCGCTGCCCACCGCCCCCGGCTGGAACGCGGACCGCCATCCGGTGGACTCGGTGAGCCGGGCCCAGATCGCCGCGCTGGTGCCCCGCGCCACGCGGTACCTCGTCTTCTGATGCCCGCGTTCCTCCATCTCCTCAAGGCGGACTCGGCCTCCCCCCTCGCCGCCTCCGTCATCGAGTCGAACCTGGCCGAGCCCGACGCCCGCGTCACGGTGGTGCTGCTCGACGGCGCGATCGCCCCGTCGCTGCCCGCGGGGGTGACGATGCGTCGGCTCGCCGACGGCGAGCTCGACTACCCGGGCCTGCTCGACCTGATCTTCGCTCACGACCACGTGATCACCTGGTAAACCCCCTCACCCTTTAGCCCCTCACCCTACCCTCTCCCCGGCGGGGAGAGGGAGAGGCTAGCGGTCCTGGTATTCCTCGTGCCATTTCATCTGGATGGCCTCGAGGATCCCCTCGTTCGAGTTCTTGGCGTCGTCGCGGAACCCGGGGAGCGCCACCACCCACTGGTGCAGGTCGGTGAACCGCACCGTGAGCGGGTCCACGTCCGGATGCGCGTCCATCAGGGCGAGCGCGATGTCCTCCGCGTCTGTCCAGATCATTTGGGCCAGGTCATCTGGACGACCTCACTTGGGAATCTCCACCACCACGTCCCCGCGCACCACCGCCTGGCAGCCGAGGCGCGAGTGCAGGGTGAGGCCCTCCGCAGTGTCCAGGCGGTCCTCCTCGTCCTGCTCCATCGGCGAGAGGTTCCCCTCGCCCTCCCGCACCACCACGTGACAGGTCGTGCACGCGCAGCTGCCCCCGCAGTTGTGCTCGAGGTGGATGTTGTGGGCCAGCGCGATGTCGAGCAGCGAGCCGGGGCGGCCGTGATCGGCGAGCGGATACTTGGCGTCGTCGACCTCGACGGTCCGGTTGAGCGGCAGGAACGTCACCTTGTGCACCGCCATCTATGAATTCTCCAGGAGCCGATCGGCCCGCTTGGAGGTGACCGCGTCCTTGATCGCCGCCTCCATCAGGCGATCCGCGAGCGGCGCGGTGGCCTGGTTGAGCTCGATCGTGCGCTCGCGGATCTGGTCCCGGTCCGTGCCCGCCCGCGTGGCCCGGAGGAGGGCCATCGCGGCCTCGATCCGGGCCCGCTCCTCCGCGGTGGTGATGCCGCCCGCCTGGCGCAGCGCGCGCTCCACGTGGTTGATCACGGTGTCGGCCTCGGTCTGGGTCTCGATCAGCAACCGCGCGTTGACGTCGTCCTCCGCGTAGGTATAGGAGTCCTCCACCATCTGCTCCACCTGGGTCTCGGTGAGCCCGTAGGTGGGCTTGACCTCGATGCTGGCCGCCTTGCCGGTGCGGAGCTCGCGAGCCTGCACCTGGAGGATCCCGTTGGCGTCGATCAGGAACGTGACCTCGATCTTCGGCATGCCGGCCGGCATCGGGTCCACCCCGGCCAAGTCGAAGCGCGCGAGCGAGCGGTTGTCCTTGGCCAGCTCCCGCTCTCCCTGCAGCACGTGGAGGTCGACCGCGGTCTGCCCGTCCACCGACGTCGTGAAGTACTCCTTGGCCAGGGTCGGGATCGTGGTGTTGCGCGGGATCAGCACGCTCACGATGCC
>DATGBR010000158.1:0-3648 GCA_035312605.1 Candidatus Methylomirabilota bacterium | reverse complement strand
CATGGACCTCTGGACCCGCGAGGCCCGCATCTTCAAGTACGGCTCCGGCAGCGGGACCAATTTCTCCAGCCTGCGCGGCGAGAACGAGCAGCTCTCGGGCGGGGGCAAGTCCTCGGGGTTGATGTCGTTCCTCCGGATCGGCGACCGCGCGGCGGGCGCCATCAAGTCGGGCGGGACGACCCGACGGGCCGCCAAGATGGTGATCCTCAACCTCGACCACCCGGACATCCTCAACTTCATCCGCTGGAAGGTCGTGGAGGAGCAGAAGGTGGCGGCGCTGGTCAGCGGCTCGCGCATGACCAAGCGGCGGCTCCAGGCGGTGCTGGCCGCGGTGCGTACCCCGGCGGGCATCGAGACCGATCCGCGCCAGAACCCGGCGCTGCGCTCGGCGGTGCGCGAGGCGCGCGCGGCGCTGGTTCCCGAGGGCTATATCCAGCGCGTGCTGCTCCTGGCCGCCCAGGGCGTGCGCGAGGTCCATTTCCCGGAGTACGACACCGACTGGGACAGCGAGGCCTACTACACGGTCTCCGGCCAGAACTCCAACAACAGCGTGCGCGTGCCCAACGCCTTCTTCGACGTGCTCGCGCGCCGCGGCCAGTGGGAGCTCAAGCGCCGCACCGACGGCAAGAGCGCCGGGTTCGTCCCGGCCGAGCAGCTCTGGGACGAGATCGCGCACGCCGCGTGGGCCTGCGCCGATCCGGGCGTGCAGTACGACACGACCATCAACGAGTGGCACACCTGCCCCGAGGACGGGCGCATCAACGCGAGCAACCCGTGCGTGACCGGCGACACCCTGGTGGCCACCGCCGAGGGCTGGCAGCGGATCGACGCGCTGGTGGGCGGGACCGCGCAGGTGATCGGCGCGGACGGGCAGCCGCACCTGGTGACCCGCATCTTCCCCACCGGCACCAAGCCGGTGTTCGATCTGCGGACGCGCCTCGGCTATCGGGTGCGGATCACGGGGGACCATCGGGTCCTCACGGTCGGCCGCGGCGACGTCGCGGTGCAGGACCTCACCGCTGGCAATCGGGTCCTGCTCCGCGGGGCCGGCTTCGGCCGCCGGAGCCTCTCGACCGGGCAGGCGCTCGGCATCGGGGTGGCGGCCGCGGAGGGCTACCTCTCGCACTCGGTGATCGGCGGGCGCGCCCAGGACTCGCTCGTGCTCACCACCGACGCGGGCGAGGCGCCGGTGCTGGCCGCCGTCGCGAGCGCGGTCAACGCGGGGCGAGCCGCCCTGCAGGCGGTGGGCGCGGGCGGACGATCGGAGAGCGCGGGGGTCATCACCCGGACCGCGGCGACCGCCCGGCTCGTCCTGAGCGAGACCTCCACCGTCGATCTCTTCCGGGAGTTCGCGGTCCTCGACGAGGGCGCCGCGAACATCCGCTTCACCCCGGCGGTCTACGAGCTGAACCGGCCCGCGCTGGCCTCGGTGCTCCGCGGCCTCTTCACCGCGGACGCGGGCGTGGCCAACTACGGAGAGCAGTCGCGCTACATCTCGCTCGACTCGACCTCGCTCGAGCTGCTCCAGCAGACCCAGCTCCTGCTCCTGGGCTTCGGGATCAAGGCGCGGCTCTACGAGGACGCGCGGCTGGCCGAGGTCCTGCCGTCCCGCCCGCATCCGACGCACTCGCTGCGGATCGGCCGGACCTCCCGCCTGCTCTTCGAGCAGGAGATCGGCTTCCACGCGGAGAGCCCCAAGGCGTCGGCCCTCGCCCGCATCAACGGCGAGGAGCCGGCCGGCGGCGAGGACCTGACCGACGAGGTCGCATCCATCGAGCCGGCCGGCGAGGCCCCGGTCTTCGATCTGACCGAGGAGGTGACCCAGCACTTCGTGGCGAGCGGCGTCGTCGTGCACAACTGCTCGGAGTACATGTTCCTCGACGACACCGCCTGCAACCTGGCCTCGATCAACCTCGTGAAGTTCCTGCGCGAGGACGGCTCCTTCGACGTGGACGGCTTCCGGCACGCCTGCAGCCTGTGGACGACGGTGCTCGAGATCAGCGTGCTGATGGCGGCCTACCCGAGCCCGGCCATCGCCCAGCGGAGCTGGGACTACCGCACCCTGGGGCTCGGCTACGCCAACATGGGGACCGTGCTCATGCGCAAGGGCATCCCGTACGACTCCCCGGAGGCGACCGCCATCTGCGGGGCGGTCACCGCGGTGATGTGCGGCGAGGCCTACGCGACCTCCGCCGAGATGGCCCGCGACCTGGGCCCCTTCCCCGGCTTCCAGCGCAACCAGGACGCGATGCTCCGGGTCATGCGCAATCACCGGCGCGCGGCCTACCGGACGCCCGCCGCCGAGTACGAGGCCCTCAGCATCACCCCCCTCGGCATCGACCCGGCCCACTGCCCGGCGCCCCTGCTGCAGGCGGCGCGTGAGGCCTGGGATCGAGCGGTGACCCTCGGGGAGCAGTTCGGCTATCGCAACGCTCAGGTGACGGTGCTGGCCCCGACCGGCACCATCGGCCTGGTCATGGACTGCGACACCACCGGCATCGAGCCGGACTTCGCGCTGGTGAAGTTCAAGAAGCTGGCCGGCGGCGGGTACTTCAAGATCATCAACCAGAGCCTGCCGGTGGCGCTCGAGTCGGTCGGCTACGCCCCGGGCCAGATCGAGGACATCGTGGCCCACTGCGTGGGCCGCACGACGCTGCGCGGCGCGCCGTTCATCAACCACGACACGCTCCGCGCCAAGGGCTTCGACGACGAGGGGCTGCAGCGGATCGAGACCGGGATCGAGACCGCCTTCGACATCTCCTTCGCCTTCAACGCCTGGACGCTCGGCGAGGGCTACATCGCGGCGCACCTGGGCCTGAACGAGGCGCAGCTCGCGGAGTGGAACGGCAACCTCCTCCGGGCGCTCGGGTTCACCGCGGCCGAGATCGACGCGGCCAACGATTACTGCTGCGGCACCATGACGGTGGAGGGGGCCCCGCACCTCCAGGCCGAGCACCTCGCGATCTTCGACTGCGCCAATCGCTGCGGCAAGCGGGGCGTGCGGTTCATCGCCACCGAGGCCCACATCCGGATGATGGCGGCGGCCCAACCGTTCATCTCGGGGGCCATCAGCAAGACCATCAACATGCCCCAGGACGCCACCATCGAGGACGTGAAGTGGGCGTACGACCTGGCCTGGCGGGGCATGGTCAAGGCGGTGGCCCTCTACCGGGACGGCTCGAAGCTCTCGCAACCGCTCAACTCCACGACGGACGAGGAGGAGGAGCGCTCGGTGGCCGCGGACGTCGAGGCGGTGGCCGAGAAGATGACCGAGCGGGTGGTGACCCAGTACCTGCGCGAGCGGCACCGCCTCCCCGACCGCCGGAAGGGCTACACCCAGAAGGCGGTGGTGGGCGGCCACAAGGTCTACCTGCGCACCGGGGAGTACGAGGACGGAACGCTCGGCGAGATCTTCCTCGACATGCACAAGGAAGGGGCGGCCTTCCGCTCCCTGATGAACTGCTTCGCGATCGCGATCTCGCTCGGGCTGCAGCACGGCGTGCCGCTCGACGAGTTCGTGGACGCCTTCGTCTTCACCCGCTTCGAGCCCAACGGCATGGTGAAGGGCAACGACCGCATCAAGATGTCGACCTCGGTGATCGACTACGTCTTCCGCGAGCTGGCCATCACCTACCTCGGGCGCACCGA
>DATGBR010000157.1:0-11614 GCA_035312605.1 Candidatus Methylomirabilota bacterium | reverse complement strand
CTGGCGCAGCGGGTCCGCGATGATGCCGACCCGGTCCTCGTCCGCCCGCTGGGTGACGATGGCGCGCTCGGCGTCGAGCTGCTCCTTCAGGATCACGACCTCGCCCTGGATCTCGTAGCCCGCGGTCTCCACCACGTTCAGCCCCTCGTTCAGGATCAGCTCCTGCCCGGGCTTGATGTCCTCCGCCTTGATCGACGGGTGCAGGTTCACCTTCACCTTGCGCCCCTGCGAGAGGATGTTGACCGTCCCGTCCTCGTTGACCGACAGGTACACCCCGTACGTCGAGGGCGGCGCGCAGAGCTTGTCCACCTCTTCCTTGAGCGAGGTGATCTGCTCCCGGGCCTCGTAGAGGGTGTTGACGAGCTTCTCGTTCTGGTTGAACGCCTGCACCAGCTGGCGATTGGCCTCGCGCAGCTTGTTCTCGAGGATCATGAATTCCTTCGGCGCGTCTTCGAGCTTCTTGCGGAGGCGCCCGGTCTCGGTCTCGAGCGAGCGGACGTAGGCCTGGAGGTCCTGGACCTGGACTTCGTACTCGGTGAGGCGTCGCCGGTAGTTCGAGTCAGTCATGGGGAGGAATTTGGAGAGCCCTTTCATCCCTTCGGACGAGGGGTCCCGGCTCGGATTGCCCTTCTTGTCGAACTCCTTCATGTTCGCCCATTCCTTTCCGGGTGAACCATCGGGCACTTCCCCGTGCGCTCCGTAAGGCGCTCCGCCCAAGCCTCCGAAAGGTGACCTCAGTATAGGAGCCCGTTTCGCGGTAAGTCAAGCGAATTGGCCCCATTTTGCCCTCGGGAGCCGTTGATTTCATTTCACTTTCTCCGATTGCTCTCGTTGCGATCACCTATCGCTTCACGAGAGAAACCGCGGCCCGTCGAGCGCGGTTCCTTCGCCGCCGCGGCCACCCGGGGCGCGGCGGCGATCGTCCGCTGCATTAAATGCGTGCAGTTTCAGTGCCATGTCTCGAGCCCCATTCGCGCGCGCGAGACCGCGTGAGGCCCGCGATTTTCGTGGCGCGCGGCGTCGCGACGAGCCGCGGCGGAGCCGGGCCCACACGTGCGATGCGCAGTCGAGCGGCAGCGTGTCTACACATCGCGCACTCGGGCAGTTCCGTCGTATAACAACGGACATGGCGCGCTTGCGCGGCATGGGACTGGCCGTCGTCTGGCTCCTCGCACTGACCGGCACCGCCTGGGCGCAGGGCGGCACGCTGCGGGTCGGGCTGCCCATCGTCTCGCCCACGCTGGATCCGGCCACCGCGCTCGAGGGGCCAGTTTCTGTCATCGCGCGGCAAATGTTTGACACCCTCGTGCAGTACCGGGAGATCACGAGCGACATCGAGCCGGGCCTCGCCAGCCAGTGGTCGGTCTCGCGCGACGGTCTCGTCTGGACGTTCCGCCTCCGCGACGGGGTCCGGTTCCAGGACGGGACCGTGCTCACCGCCCAGCACGTGGTGGAGAGCCTCGACCGGGTGCTCCAGCCGAGCGCCCCTCACGCGCCCAGCCCGAACGTGGCCTCGCGGCTGGTGCGGGGCACCCCGGGCGTGGTGAAGGAGGTCCGCGCGGTCGACTCGCGCACCGTCCAGATCAGCCTGCTCCTGCCGTACGCCCCGCTTCCCGCGGTGCTGGCCCACCCTGCCTTCTCGATCGTGCTCGCCGGCAGCCTGGGCCAGCGCTGGATCGGGACCGGCCCGTTCGGGCTGACCGAGGCGAGCGCCGGGCGGGTGGTCCTCGACGCCCACGCGGCCTACTGGGGGGGCGCGCCGCGGTCGGCGCGGCTGATCTTCCTGGAGATCGGCGAGGGCGGGCGTGGGGAGGCCATGCTCGAGGCCCAGGCCGCGGACGTGGTGCTCATGGACACCGCGCCCGAGCGTCCGTCTGGCGTGCTGTCCGTGCCCGGCTGGCGGATCGGCTACCTGGCGCTCGAGGCCGAGAAGGAGCCCTTCAACCGGGTCAAGGCGCGCCAGGCGGTCGCCGCCGCGCTCGATCCCGCGCAGATCGCCCCCGCGGTCGGGACGGTGGGCGTTCCGCTCCTCTCGTTCCTGCCGCTCGGGGTCTGGGGACGGCGTGACGGCTCGCCGGTCGTCGAGGCCAACGCGGCCAACGCCAAGCGCCTGCTCTCGGAAGCGGGTTACCCGCGCGGCACCTCGGCGAGCCTGCTCATCGCCGACGGCGGCAAGCGGCTCGATCAGGCGAAGCTGGCCGAGGCCATCCGTGCCTCTCTGGCCACCGCCGGCATCTCGGTGCCGATCCAGGTGGAGCCGGCGGATGCGGCGCTGCAGCTCGCCCGCACGGGCCAGCACCAGATGGCGCTGCTGGAGGCCCGGGTGGAGGCGGGCGATCCGCACTTCCTCCTGTACCCGCTCTCGAGCACGGAGGGCGCGAGCAAGGGCACGGGGGCGGTGAACATGTCCTTCTACCGCAACCGCTCGCTCGACGATCTGCTCGTCCGCGCGAGCCAGGTGTCCTTCCGTCCCGAGCGCCAGCGTCTCTACGCCCGGGCCCAGAGCATCATGGCCGAGGAGGTCCCCTGGGTTCCGCTCTACGTGCGCATGCACTGGGCCGCGGTGCGTCCCGAGGTTCGCAACCTGCGCTTGCACCCGAGCGGCAATCCCCGGCTCGACCGGGTCTGGGTCGATCAGGCCGCCCAGCCGGCGTCTCCCGCCGCGGGCAGCGGGCGATGACGGGCCGCCGACTCCTCTCGCTCATCTTGTCGATCCTCGTCGCCGGGTCGATCCTCGTCGCCGGACTGATCCTCGACGCGGGGGTGGCCGGCGCCCAGGGCGGCTCGCCATCGGGCACGCTGCGCGCGGTCTTCACCTCCGATCCGCCGACGCTCGACCCGGCCCAGGCGACGGACACCACTTCCTCCGCGGTGGTGCGCCAGATCTTCGACACCCTGGTGGAGCTGGACGAGCGGCTCGAGCCCAAGCCCGCGCTCGCGGAGCGGTGGACCATCTCCTCCGATCAGCGGACCTACACCTTCACGCTGCGACCGGGGGTGAAGTTCCAGAACGGCCGCGCGATGCGGTCGGCCGACGTGAAGTTCTCCTTCGAGCGCGCCGCGCGCGGGAAGCGGCCGTGGGTCTTCGAGAAGATCGCGGGCGCCGCTGCGTTCATCAAGGGAGGGCCCGGCGAGATCACCGGACTGCGCACGCCGGACGAGCGCACCGTCGAGATCCGCCTCGACAAGCCGTTCGCTCCGTTCCTCTTCCTGATGGCCTACGACGCGGCCTCGGTCGTGCCGCGCGAGGAGACCGAGCGGCTGGGCGCCGGCTTCGCCACCCACCCGGTCGGGAGCGGCGCGTTTCGCTTCAAGGAGTGGCGCCGGGACGACCGCCTGGTGCTGGAGGCGTTCCCGGACCACTTCCGCGGAGCCCCCCGGCTCGAGCGGGTGGTGTTCCGCATCATCCCGGCCGAGATCACCCGCTTCAACGACTACAAGGCGGGCAATCTCGACGTGACCGACATCCCGACCGGGCACTGCCGCGCGGTCAAGGGCGATCCGGTCTTGAAGGCCCAGGTCGCGATCTGGCCGACCCTGGGGACCCACGCGGTGCGCTTCAACGTGGAGAAGCCCCCGTTCAACGATCGGCGCATCCGGCTGGCCGTGGCCCACGCCATCGATCCGAGCGGCGTGGTGCAGGGGCTGCTCGAGGGCTGCGTCATCGCGGGCAAGGGCATCCTGCCGCCCGCGCTCCCCGGCTACAACCCGGAGGTGACCGCGCCCGGCTTCGACCGCGCGAAGGCCCGCGCCCTGCTCGCCGAGGCGGGCTTCCCGGCGGGCCGCGGGCTCGGACCGATCACGTTCAACTTCAACACCGGCGATCTCAACCAGCGGATCGCCGAGCTCTTGCAGGCCCAGCTCCGCGAGGTGGGGATCACCCTCGAGCTGCGGCGCCTCGACTGGGCCGCCCATCTGAAGGTGGTGGACGCGGGCGCGATCACCATGTTCCGGCAGGGCTGGATCGCCGACTACCCGGACCCCGAGAACTTCCTCACCGTGCTCTTCCACTCGCGCAACGTGGGCGCGGCCGGGAACACCTCCCGCTATCGCAGCCCGGAGCTCGACCGCCTGTTCGAGCAGGCCGATTCGATGGCGGCGGGGCCCGCCCGCATGAAGCTCTATCAGGACGCCGAGCAGCGCCTGCTCGACGACGGGGCCTGGGTGACGCTCTACCACTACGCGAGCCGCGCCCTGATCCGCCCCGGCGTGAAGGGGCTCGAGCGCTCGCCGCTGTCCACCGCCCCCGAGTTCCTCGCCCCCCTGCGCAAAGTCCACCTGGAATAGAAGGTGACGCCAACGGTTGTCCGCGGCCGGGCTCGCAGCCGGATGCCCGCCGCCGGGGGCGTGTCGGGTCCTCCGAGCCAGATGTCCGCCGTTGGGGGAGTGCGGGGGCCATGTCTGGGCCCCCGCAGATGAAGAAAAAAACGGCAGCACAAGCAAGCGCGCGCCAGCGCGCCGGCTGACCGCCCTCTCCCAAATGCTCAGCGACCTAATCGAACCGGCCGCCAAGCGCGTGCTGGCCCTCCTGCCGGTGCTGTTCGGCGTCAGCCTGCTGGTCTTCGCCCTCACCGCGGTGGGGCTCGGCGACCCGGTGCGCGCCATGCTGGGGCAGCGCGCCGACCCCGAGCTGGTCGAGCAGATCCGGCGTGACTATGCGCTCGATCGTCCCGTGCACGAGCGCTACGTGGCCTGGATGTCGCGCCTGCTGCGCGGCGATCTCGGGACCTCCTATCACCAGCAGCGCCCGGTGGCCGAGATCATCGCGGAGCGGCTGCCGGCCACCGCGCGCCTGGCGGTGGCCGCGACGGCGCTCTCGGTCGTCGTCGGCATGGGCGCGGGCGTGATGGCCGCGCTCCGCCCCGGGCGTTTCCTCGACCAGCTCCTGATGAGCGCGGCGGTGCTAGGCATCTCCACCCCGGTGTTCTGGCTCGGCATGATGCTCTCGCTGCTCTTCGCGGTCTGGCTCGGGTGGCTCCCGGTGTCCGGCTACGGCGATGGAGCGTGGGCGAACCTGGTGCTGCCCGCCCTGACGCTGGGGGCGGTCCATACCGGGACCATCGCGCGCATGGCACGCTCGAGCCTCCTCGAGGTCGTCCGCCAGGACTACATCCAGAACGCGCGCGCCAAGGGCCTGGGCGAATGGCGGGTGATGGCCAAGCACGCCCTGCGCAACGCCCTGATTCCCGTCGTCACCGTGATCGGCATCGGGCTCGCCGACCTGCTGGTGGGCGCGCCGCTCACCGAGACCGTGTTCGCCTGGCCCGGAATCGGACGGATGCTGGTGGCCGCGGTCGGCCAGCGGGACCTGCCGGTGGTGATGGGCGCGGTGCTCGTCTTCGCGGTCATCTACGTGATGGCCAACATGGTCGTGGACCTGGCCTACCTGGTCATCGACCCACGGATCCGCCGTGGCCGCTAGCGCGTCCGCGCTCGTGCGCCTGCGGCCGGAGCGGCTCGCGGGGGTGGGCGGCCGGCGGCGCGGCCGCCTCATCGTCGGCGCCGCGCTCGTCGGCCTCTTCGCCGCGTCCGCCCTCCTGGCCCCCTGGCTCGCGCCGTACGACCCGGCCGCGGTTCCGGCCGCGCTCAGCGAGACCATGCTGCGCCCGCCCGAGCCCGCGCATCTGCTGGGCACCGACGCGCTCGGCCGCGACCTCCTCTCGCGCGTGCTCCACGGAGGCCGCGTCTCGCTCACGCTGGGCCTGGGCGTCGAGATGGTGACCGCGGCGCTCGGCGTCGCGATCGGCCTCCTGGCCGGCTACTACGGTGGCTGGCGCGACTCGCTCCTGATGCGCGTGACCGACGTCGTGATGGCGTTCCCGTCGCTCATCCTGGCCATCGGGCTGATCGCCGTCTTCGAGGAGCCGGGCCTCGACAAGGTCGCCCTCGTCCTCGTGGTGCTGGGCTGGACGACCATCGCGCGGGTGGTGCGGGGAGAAGTGCTCTCGCTCAAGGAGCGCGACTACGTCCAGGCCGCCCGCGCCCTCGGGGTCGGGCATACCCGGATGCTGCTCCGCCACCTGCTCCCGAACGCGGTGGGCCCGGTCATCGTCGCCGCCACCATCGGCGTCGGAAGCAACATGATCGCCGAGGCCGGCCTCTCGTTCCTGGGCCTGGGCGCCCAGGCCCCGACCATCTCCTGGGGCAGCATGCTCGCCGAGGGCCAGACCTTCCTCGTCTCCGCCCCCTGGGTCGCCTTCTTCCCCGGCGCCGCCTTGTTGCTCGCGGTCCTCGGCATCAACCTCCTCGGCGACGCCCTCCGCGACCTCCTCGACCCAAGATTCAAACCCTGACCCAGCTTCTTCAAATAAGAAGTCGAGCGGCGAAGCCGCGAGGCCTCAAAACCCACCAGATCAACCAAGCGGAAGGGAGGGAGCGGGCGGGGGGAGGGGCGGCGGGGGTGGGCCGGGTGACCCGTTCCCTCCGGCGATTGCCTACACGATCTACCGAGAGATTGGGAACTCCTCGCGCCACGAAGCGAAGGAGCGGGTCGTGGTCAGAGGCCCACCCCCGCCGCCCCTCCCCCCGCCCGCTCCCTCCCGCTTACGCGACGCCGAGACGCTAGCTGTGCTTGCGCAGCTCCAGCCGCCCGATCTGCCGCCGATGCACCTCGTCCGGCCCGTCCGCGAACCGCAGCGTCCGCGAGTGCGCCCACATCGACGCGAGCGGGAACTCCTGGCTGACGCCGCCCCCCCCGTGCAGCTGCATCGCCCGCTCGACCACGCGGCCGGTGATGTTCGGCACCGCCACCTTGATCTCCGCGATGGCCTGCCGCGCCGCCTTGTTGCCGACGGTGTCCATCATGTACGCGGCGTGCAGGACCAGCAGTCGTGCCTGGTCGATCTCGATGCGCGACTCCGCGATGCGCTCGAGGGTGATGTCGTTGTCGGCCAGCGGCTTGCCGAAGGCGATGCGCTTCGTGGCCCGCTTGCACATCAGCTCGATGGCCCGCTCCGCCACCCCGATCTGCCGCATGCAGTGATGGATGCGGCCCGGACCCAGGCGGCCCTGGGCGATCTCGAAGCCCCGGCCCTCGCCGAGCAGCATGTTGGAGGCGGGCACCCGCACGTTCTCGAACAGCACCTCGCCGTGGCCGTGGGGGGCGTCGTCATACCCGAACACGGTCAGCATCCGCACCACCTTGATGCCGGGCGTGTCGCGCGGGACCAGGATCATCGACTGCTGCTTGTACTTGTCCGGGTTCTTGGCGTCGGTCTTGCCCATGAAGATGAGGACCTTGCAGCGCGGATCGCCGATGCCCGAGGTCCACCACTTGTGCCCGTTGATCACGTAGTGGTCGCCGTCCCGGGTGATGCTCGACTCGATATTGGTGGCGTCGGAGGAGGCCACCTTGGGCTCGGTCATCGCGAAGGCGGAGCGGATCTTGCCCTCGAGCAGCGGCTGGAGCCACTGCTTCTTGTCCTCGGGGGTGCCGTAGCGCTCCAGCACCTCCATGTTGCCGGTATCGGGCGCCGAGCAGTTGAACGTCTCCGGCGCGATCGGGGAGCGGCCCATGATCTCGCAGAGCGGCGCGTACTCGAGGTTGGTGAGGCCGGCGCCGCGCTCGCTCTCGGGGAGGAACAGGTTCCAGAGGCCGCGCTCGCGGGCCTTGGCCTTCAGCTCCTCCATGATCGGCGGGATCTGCCAGCGCGTCGGACCCGAGTTGAGCTGGTCGACGAACACCTGCTCGTTCGGCACCACGTGCTTGTTCATGAAGTCGGTGAGCTGCTCCATGTACATCTTGGTCTTCTTCGAGTACTCGAATTCCATGTGGGGCCTCCCGGCGCCGATGGGTGTTCCGCAGGTCCTCCGCGTCGCCCCAACCCTAGGGCCGAGACCTGCGATTGTCAACGCCTCCGGGCCCTCGGCCGGCTGGACTTGCAGTGCCCGGCGTGATAGAAAAATGCGAGACTTACGCGTCATCCGGCGCTCCACATGCTCTCGATCTCCGACACGGCCACCGAGATGGTGAACTGGGTGTTCCCCGAGCACGCGGGAGCGCCCGGGCAGATCCACGGCGGGCGCATGATGCAGTGGATCGCGACCTGCGGGACCATCGCCGCCTCCCGGGTGGCCCGCGGCAACGTGCTGCTCGGCGCTCTCGACGACATCGACTTCCTGCACCCGGTGAAGGTGGGGGAGGTGGCCGTGCTGCGGGCCCAGGTGGAGTACGTGGGCCGCTGCTCCCTCGAGGTCGGGGTGCGGGTCTACGCCGAGAAGCCGGCCACCGGCGAGCGGGCCCTGACGCTGTCCTCCCACCTGGTCTTCGTCAAGGTGGACGAGCACAGCAAGCCCTTGCCGGTGCCGCAGGCGGTGGTGCCGCGCGGGGTCGAGGAAGAGGCGCTGCACGCGGCGGCGGGCGAGCGGCGGGCCCGCCGGCTGGAGCGCTTCGAGCGGCGCGCGGATCGCATGCGCGAGGTGGACGACGACGCGGCCCCCGAGCAGCTCCGCTGGACGTTCGAGTCGTGCCGGTCGGTGCTGCCGGAGGACCTCCTGTTCGGCAACACCATGTTCGCGGGCAAGCTCCTGCTCGACATCGACGAGGCGGGCGGTATCCTCTCCATGCGGTACTGCCGGGGCCTGGTCATGACCGCGTGCCTGGACGCACTCGACTTTTACGCCCCGATCCACGCAAACGAGGTCGTGACGTTCAAGGCGGGCCTCAACCACGTCGGGACAACTTCTCTGGAGATAGGGGTGAAAGTGCTGAGCGAGGTGCCGTGGACCGGCGAGGTCAAGCACGCCTGCACCGCGTACCTTTCGTTCGTCCACCTGGGCTCGGATCCGAGCGCCCCGCTGCGGCCCCGGCCGTGCCCGCCGTTCGCGCCCGAGACCCCGGCCGAGCAGCGCCGCTTCGCCCAGGCCCTCGAGCGACGGGCCCGGCGGCTGGAGCGGGTCAAATCACTGAAGCGGCTATCCCCGAGCGGGTAGGAGACCGGTATGTCTGGACACTCACGGTGGTCGCAGATCAAGCGGAAGAAGGGCAAGACGGACGTCCAGCGCGGGAAGCTCTTCTCCAAGATCCTGCGCGAGATCACGGTCGCGGCCAAGAACGGCGGCGGCGACCCCAAGGGCAACCTGCGCCTGAAGGCGGCGACGGAGTCGGCGCGGGCGGCCAACATGCCCGCGGACAACATCAAGCGCGCCATCCAGAAGGGCACCGGCGAGCTCCCGGGCGAGTCCTACGACGAGATCGCCTACGAGGGCTACGGAGCGGGCGGGGTGGCGGTGATGGTGCGGACCCTCACCGACAACAAGAACCGCACCGGTCCCGAGATCCGGCACATCTTCGAGAAGAACGAGGGCCGGATGGGTACCGCCGGCTGCGTGGCCTGGATGTTCGACCGCCGCGGGATGATCGAGGTGGACGCGCAGAAGGTGAAGGAGGACGATCTGCTCGAGAAGGCGCTCGAGTCGGGGGCGACCGACGTGCGGCAGGTAGAAAAAGTGTTCGAGGTGACCGCGAACCCTGATGAAATGGAGGCGGTCCGGCAGGCGCTCGAGCGGCAGGGCATGCCGGTGGTCGAGGCGCGGGTGGACATGGTGCCCCAATCCACGGTGAAGGTGGAGGGCAAGGAGGCCGCAGCGGTGCTGCGGCTCATCGAGGCCCTCGAGGAGCAGGACGACGTCCAGTCCGTTTACTCCAACTACGACATCGCCGACGAGGTCATCGACGCCATCACCGCGGCCTAGCGCGCTGCGCGTCATGGGGGTGGACCCGGGGCTCGTCGCCACCGGGTTCGGTGTGCTGGAAGCGGGCGCGGACGGAGTCACCGTCCGCGACGCCGGAGTCATCAGCACCACCACCGGGCAGCCGCTGGAGGCCCGGCTCAATGCGCTCCACCGCGCGGTGCACCGGATCATCGAGCTGCAGGGCCCCGGCCTCCTCGTGGTCGAGGACCTCTACACCGAGTACAAGTTCCCGCGCACCGCGATTCTCATGGGCCACGCCCGGGGCGTGATCTACCTGGCCGCGCGGCAGCTCGGCGTCGCGGTGGTCGCGCTCGCTCCCTCGGAGGTCAAGCGCGCCATGACCGGCAACGGCGCCGCGGGCAAGGCGCAGGTGCAGCGCGCGGTCCAGACCGTGCTCGGGCTCAAGGAGCTGCCGCGGCCCTCCCACGTGGCCGACGCGCTGGGGCTCGCGGCCACCGGGATGTCCCGGATGACTGGGAGGTTTCCCACTACCGGGGGTGGGCGGACGATCGGGAGCTTCTTTTCAGCTGCGGGGGCCCAGAAATGGCCCCCGCACTCCCCCATGTCCGCGGTCGACCGGGCGCGGATCGCGGTGGAGTCGGTCGGGCCCGCGGTCAAGCCGGCGGGGCTGGCGGTGGAGTCGGTCCGGCCCGCGATCAAGGCGGCGCGGCTGGCGGCCGACCCGGCGCGGTCCGCGGTCGACCCGGGGCGTCGGGCGTGATCGCGTCGCTGAGGGGGCGGTTGCGGCGGAAGCTGGAGGACCGGATCGTGGTCGAGGCGGCCGGGGTGGGGTATGAAGTCTTCGTGCCGCCCGTCACCCAGCAGGAGCTGGTGCACGCCAAGGCCGCCGAGGGCGACGCGGCCGACGAGGTGGTGCTGGCGATCCACTATCACGCCACCCAGAACCAGCCGCGGCCGGTGCTCATCGGGTTCACGTCGGAGCTCGATCGCGAGTTCTTCGAGAAGCTGATCACGGTGAAGGACGTGGGGCCGCTGGTGGCGGCGCGCTCGCTGGCCGCGCCCGTCGGGGAGATCGCGGCCGCCATCGCGCGCCAGGACGAGGGGTATCTGAGGCGTCTGCCCGGCATCGGGCCGCAGAAGGCCAAGAACATCGTCGCCCAGCTCCAGGCCAAGGTCGCCAAGTTCGCGCTGGCCCGGCCGGAGGTGGCGGTCCCGGAGCCGTCCGCGGCCGCCGCGCCGGACGAGGAAGGCCTGCGCGGCATGGTCTTCGAGATCCTGGTCAAGCAGCTCGGTCACCGCCCGAGCGAGGCGGCGCAGCTCATCAGCGCGGCGGTGAGCCGGCGCCCCGGCGTCACCACGCCCGAGGAGCTGTTCGACGAGATCTATCGCGGCGGGGTGCGGCCGTGACCGACGAGGCGCGCGTGATGAGCCGGGTGGCGCTGCCCGACGAGACCCAGGTGGAGCGGCAGCTGCGCCCGCAGCGCCTGGAAGAGTACGTCGGCCAGCGCGCGGCGGTGGAGAGCCTGCGGGTGTCGGTCGAGGCGGCGCGGCAGCGGAGCGAGCCTCTGGATCACGTGTTGCTCTCCGGGCCGCCGGGGCTCGGCAAGACCACGCTCGCCACCATCATGGCCAACGAGATGGGGGCCTCGATCGTGACGACCGCGGGGCCATCGCTCGAGCGCGGCGCCGACCTCATGGGCATCCTCACCAACCTGGCCGAGCGGGACGTGCTGTTCATCGACGAGATCCACCGGCTGCCCCGGGTGGTCGAGGAGCTGCTCTACCCGGCCATGGAGGACTTCTCGATCAACTTCGTGATGGACAAGGGGCTCAACGCGCGGACCATGCGCATCCCGCTCCGGCCCTTCACGATGGTGGGGGCGACGACGCGCCCCGGGATGCTCTCCTCGCCGCTGCGGGAGCGCTTCGGGATCTTCCACCATCTCGACTTCTACTCGGA
>DATGBR010000156.1:0-14320 GCA_035312605.1 Candidatus Methylomirabilota bacterium | reverse complement strand
GCGGGCGTGCCGTCGGTGGAGCGCTGCATGGGCTGCCACAAGATCGTGGCCGCCGAGGGCAACCCCGAGGTCAAGAAGCTCCACGGCTACTGGGATCGGCAGGAGCCCATCCCGTGGGTGCGCATCTTCAAGGTGCCCGAGCACGCCCAGTTCACCCACAAGCAGCACGTGCAGGCGGGCGTGCAGTGCCAGACCTGCCACGGCCGCATCGAGGCGATGGAGCGGGTGCACGCCGAGACCGGCCAGCACATCCTGAACGACCTGCAGAACCTCGCCGGGATGCCCGTGCCTCCGCGCAAGCTCACGATGGGCTGGTGCGTGGAGTGCCACCGGACCGCGAACGTCAAGGGCGTGCAGGGCGTGCAGACGGCGGCGGACGCGCCGATCCCCTCGGTCTGGGCGGCTCCGGGCAGCGAGAGCGCGCGCCGCAACGCGCCGCTCGAGTGCGTGACCTGCCACCACTAGCCTGACCCACCGCGCCCGCGCCTCGCGGGCCGCGGTCGGCGTGGGGCGCCGATGCGCGCGATCTGGAGCACGCTGCTCGTCTACGGGATCGCATTCGCCGCGGTGTTCGGGCTGCAGCTCCTGGCCGTGACCGCGCTCCTGACTTGGCGCACCGGCACCCTCGATCTCGAGCGCGACGCCCTCACCGCGCTGCTGGTCGGGGTGCCCGCCTCGTCGCTCACCCTCATCGCCATCGCGCTGCTGGCCGCTGGCCGGCCGCGGAGCCTTCGCCTGCGGCTCCTGCCGAGCGGGGTTCCCGCGCGCGAGATCGTGGTGATGGTGGTCGGCATCCTCGCGCTGAGCCAGGCGCTCGAGTCGCTGGTGCTCCTGCTGGACGTGGGCACCGGCCCCGCGCTCGAGTGGATGGCGCGCACCATGGCGTCCGCCCCGCCGCTCGGGCTCGCCCTCGCGGTGGTGGTGGTCGGGCTGTTCGCGCCGGTGGGCGAGGAGCTGTTCTTCCGCGGCTACATGCTGACGCGCCTGCGTCAGGTCTGGAGCCCGGGTCCGGCGATCCTGGTGAGCGCGGTCGCCTTCGGGATCATCCACGGCGAGTGGGTGCACGGGCTGCTCGCCGCCGGCATCGGCGTCTACCTGGGGCTCGTGACCGAGCGCTCCGGCAGCGTGGTGCCCGCGATGATCTGCCACGTGGTCAACAACACCGCCTCCGTGCTGCTGTCGGCGTGGCTCGGCTCGCCCCAGGGCCACGCGCTGAACTCGGGGCTCGTGATCGCCGCCGGGCTCGTGGTGGCCTGGGCGCTCGTCCGGCTGCGCCGGACGTGGCCGCGGCCCGCCTGAGGGACAGCGATCAACGGCCGGGATCGAGGATCGCGGTCAGGCTGCGCAGGTCGGGGCAGGTGTCGAGCGACTCGACCATCTGGGCCACCGTGTCGACGCGATCGGCGGGCAGCACGAGGCCCGCGCACTCGCGGAACTTCTCGCGCAGCGCCTCGAGCGACAGCGGGTTCGCGGGATGGCCGGGGACCGGCCGCGGGTCGATGGTGGCCCGGCGCCCGTCCTTGAGCCGCACCGTGAGCCGCGTCCACATGTGCCGCTCGAGGTCGCCCGGGATGTCGGGATCCACGACGACGCGCACGCGCTCCATCAGGCGCCGGATCGCGGGATCCTGCGCGCGGTCGTCCTGGAAGGTCGCCATGCCCACCCGGCCGTCGGCCAGCGCGGCCGCGGCCGAGAACTCGGCCGAGAACTTCGCCTCGAGCCCGGTGCGCGGGCGCGAGTGGATCAGGATACGCGGGACGCCCGCGCCCACGCCCACCGTGAGCTCCTCCACGTCGTCCGCGCGGATGCCCTGAGCTCGGCGCAGCTCGAGCACGCCGTCGATGATGGAATGCGTGCAGGCGCAGGAAGGATAGGGCTTCACCGCGACCCCGGTGGTCAGGATCTTCCACGGCGCGCCCAGGGTGCCGAGCGGCTCGAGCGCCCGCTTGCCCGCGCCCAGCACCGCGAAGAACCCCTGCGGGCCCTCGATCGCGTGCTCTGACGCGGTCCAGCCCTCGCGCGCCATGAGGGCGGAGAGCACGCCGCTCCGCGCTGCGTGCCCGGCATGGAAGGGCTTGGTCATGGTGCCGAAGTTCTCCTTGAGCCCGGAGGACTGCGACGCCGCCACCGCGAGGGCGTGACGCGTCTGGACCGCGTCGAGCCCGAGGAGCCGCGCCGCCGCCGCCGCCGCGCCCAGGGTCCCGAGCGTACAGGTGGCGTGCCAGCCGTGCTCGTAGTGTGCCGGGTTGATGACCTCGGCCAGCGTGGTCTCCACCTCGAAACCCAGGAGGAAGGCGTGGAGCACCGCCCGGCCGTCGGCCAGCGCCAGCTCGCCCGCGGCCAGGGACGCGGCCAGCACCGGCGCGGAGGGATGGCCCATCAAGGCGAAGTTGGTATCGTCGAAGTCGAGCGCGTGGGCCGCGGTGCCGTTGCAGATCGCGGCCCACACCGCCCCGGTCCGCCGGCCGGTGCCCACCACCGTGGCCAGCGGCAGGCCGCCTTCCGCCTGCGCCACCTGCTGGAGGATGCGGGCGGCCGGTTCGATGGAGCCGGCCAGCATCACGCCGAGGCAGTCGAGGATGGCCCGGCGGGCGCCACCCAGTGCCGCCTCCGGGCAGTCTTCCAGGCGACTCTTGGTGACGAACTCGGCCAGCATCGACGTGGTGTTCATGGCGGGAGCCTACCACAGAGGCCCGGATCGCACAGTCCCGGCCCCGGTCGGCCCCGTGCCTGGCACCGTCGCGGCCGGCCCTGTATGATCGGGCCTCGCCCATGCGCCGGCTCGCCTGGTGTCTCACCGTCGTCGCGATCATCCTGGCCGCCGCTCCCGCCCAGGCCCAGCTCTTCGTCGCCTCGCGCTCCGATCCGCCCTTCACCGTCGGCCCGCTGATGGTCCGGGCCACGGTGACGGAGGGCCCCGGGCCGGTGCCGGTGGTGGTGGGCTTCAGCCTGCAGCTCGCGCCGAACCGCAGCCCGGCCGACGTGGCCCAGGACGTCTTCCTCCTCTGGCCGGGCGAGGTCGTCAACGCGGCGCCCGACCGGAAGGCCGACGCGACCCTGGCCCGCTACGTCACCGACCAGGGCTTCGAGATCACCGGGGAGGGCCACGTGAAGCTGGTGGCCCGCAACCTCGGCGACGCGGGCACCGTGGAGGCCCTGCCGTCCGGCGCGCCCTTCGTGACCTTCGTGCAGACCGGGCCGCTCGGCCTGAGCGGGCCGGCCACCTTCGTCCGCATCCCGTGGACGCCCCGGCTCGCCGACCGGAGCTGGCTGATGGAGCTGACCCTCGACGCCGCCGGGCTCATCAAGCCGGTGAAGGTGGGCTGGGCGGAGCGCCTCGTCCGCGGCACCCACTACCGGGTGGCGGTCGGGTTCCACGAGGTGCGGGATCGTCCGCTCTTTCCGATGTACTTCGCGCACCGCGACCGGGTGGTGCGGCTGGCCGACGCACCCGCCGAGCTGGTCGTGCAGTTTCCCCAGTCCGATCGGCTGAAGATCGACGACGTCTACCCGCCGACGGCCATCAGACGGCTGAGCGAGACGCTGGAGACCACCGAGGTGGTGTCGCTGTTCCTCGACCGCTCGGACGGGATCACCCCGCAGCAGCTCGCGGTGCAGTTCGGCTACTTCTCGCGCACCCAGACCGTGCTGCTGGTGGCCGCGCCGCTGCTCATCTTCGTGCTGGGCCAGGCGATGGGGCCCCTCCTCGGCCGCGGGCTCCTGCGTGTGATCGACGTGGTGAGCGCGCGCGTACAGCTCGGCGGGTGGCGCGTCGGCGGACGGGATCGGCAGCAGGGCGTGATCCTGCCCCGCGAAACGCTCGAGCGGCTCGTGCCCGGCAAGACGACCCGCGAGGAGGTGCTGCGGCTCTGCGGCACCGAGGTGGAGCGTCAGGATCAGCTCTCCGGTCGCACCACCTTGATCTACCGTGGGCGCCGGCTCGTGCCGGAGGCCCACCGCGTCTTCGGCTGGCTCTCGACGGTGCGGCGCTGGGACGTGGAGCGGCACGAGGTGCGGATCGAGCTGGACGGCGACCTGGTCCGCGACGTCCAGGCCGAGGTCCGGCGCTACCGCCTGGGCGCGGAGGAGGCCCGCTGAGCCCGGTTTGCGGGCGTGGAACCACCCTCCCCACGGTCCTTGACCCCCGCTGTTCCGAGGGGCTACTCTTGTTGGACTATCCATCTGGACCGCTCCGACCCGAGGAGGGCCGAGGTGAAGTGTCCCCGCTGCCAGTCCCAGAACCGCGAGGGCGTGCGGTTCTGTGAGGAGTGCGGTGGCCGCCTCGTCACCAGCTGCGCGAGCTGTGGCGCCGAGCTGCTCCCGGACAAGAAGTTCTGCGGCTCCTGCGGCTCGCCGGCCACCCCCGACCCGGTAGAGCGCCAGCCCTCGACTCAGGCCTACACCCCCAAGCACCTCGCGGAGAAGATCCTGACCTCGCGCCACGCCCTCGAGGGCGAGCGCAAGCAGGTCACGGTCCTCTTCGCGGACCTCAAGGGCTCGATGGAGCTGCTCGCCGATCGGGATCCCGAGGAGGCGCGCCGCCTGCTCGATCCGGTGCTCGAGCGGATGATGGAGGCGGTGCACCGCTACGAGGGCACCGTGAACCAGGTGATGGGCGACGGCATCATGGCGCTCTTCGGCGCGCCGCTCGCCCACGAGGACCACGCGGTGCGCGCCTGCCACGCCGCGCTGCGCATGCAGCAGACGGTGGGCTGGTACGCCGAGGAGCTGC
The DNA here is from genome assembly GCA_035312605.1 of Candidatus Methylomirabilota bacterium. GTDB lineage: Bacteria > Methylomirabilota > Methylomirabilia > Rokubacteriales > CSP1-6 > CAMLFJ01. Next base: position 9,588 of record DATGBR010000156.1, on the reverse strand, counting down.
GCCGCGGCCGCGGAGTGGACGTGCAGATCCGCGTCGGGCTCAACTCCGGCGAGGTGGTGGTGCGGGCCATCGACAGCGACCTGCACATGGACTACTCGGCCATCGGCCAGACCACCCACCTGGCCGCTCGCATGGAGCAGCTCGCGCGGCCCGGATCGACGCTGGTGTCGCGCGAGACGCTGCGCCTGGCCGAGGGCTACATCGAGGTCAAGCCGCTCGGGCCGGTGCCGGTGAAGGGGATGCCGGAGCCGGTGGAGATCTTCGAGCTGGTGCGCACCGAGCAGGTGCACTCGCGCCTCGAGGCGAGCGCGGCGCGCGGGCTCACCCCGTTCGTGGGCCGCGAGTCGGAGGTGGACAGCCTGCACCAGGCGATGGCGCGAGCCTCGGCCGGGCACGGGCAGATCGTCGCGGTCTCGGGCGAGCCCGGGGTCGGCAAATCGCGGCTCTTCTGGGAGTTCACCCACTCCCACCGGGCGCACGGCTGGCTCATGCTCGAGGCCCAGGCCACCTCCTACGGCAAGAACACCGCCTACCTCACGGTCAAGGAGCTGCTTCAGAGCTACTTCCAGCTCGAGGAGCGGGACGATCCGCGACGGGTGCGCGAGAAAGTCACCGGCAAGCTCCTGACCCTCGACGAGAGCCTGCGGCCGACCCTGCCCGCGTTCCTGCAGCTCCTGGACGTGCCCGTGGACGACGCGGAGTGGCAGACTCCCGACCTGCCGCAGCGCCGGCAGCGGATGCTCGACGCGGTCAAGCGCCTGATCCTGCGCGAAGGCCAGGTGCAGCCGGTGATCGCGGTCTTCGAGAACCTGCACTGGCTCGATTCGGAGAGCCAGGCGTTCCTCGACAGCCTGGTGGACAGCCTCCCGCTCGCCCGCGCGCTCATCCTGGTGAGCTACCGGCCCGAATACCAGCACGGGTGGGCCCGCAAGAGCTACTACACCCAGTTCCGCATCGATCCTCTGCCGCCCCAGAGCGCGGAGGAGCTGCTGCGGGCGCTGGTGGGCGACGACCCCGGCCTGGGGCCGCTCAAGCAGCTCCTGATCGAGCGCACCGAGGGCAATCCGTTCTTCCTGGAAGAGAGCGTGCACACTCTCGTCGAGACCAAGGTGCTCGCGGGCAATCGCGGTCACTACCACCTCACGCGAGAAGTCCAGAAGGTTCAGGTGCCCGCCACCGTGCAGGCGGTGCTGGCCGCGCGCATCGATCGCCTGCCCATCGAGGCCAAGCGGCTGCTGCAGGCGGCCGCAGTCATCGGCAAGGACGTGTCGCTGGCGCTGCTGCAGGAGATCGCCGACCTGTCGGAGGAGGCGACGCGCCGCAACCTGGGCCTGCTCCAGGCCGGCGAGTTCCTCTACGAGATCAGCCTCTTCCCGAGCGTGGAGTACACGTTCCGCCACGCGCTGACCCACGAGGTGGCCTACTCGAGCCTGCTCCAGGATCGGCGGCGGGCCCTGCACGGGCGCGTGGTGACCGCCATGGAGCAGCTCTACGCCGACCGGCTGCCCGAGCACTTCGAGCGGCTGGCCCACCACGCGGTGCGCGGCGAGGTGTGGGCGAAGGCGGTGGCGTACCTGCGCCAGGCCGGCATCAAGGCGGCGGGCCGCTCCTCCAACCGGGAGGCGGTTATCTTCCTTGAGCAGGCCATGGCCGCGCTCGGCCGGCTGCCCGAGGGCCGCGCGGCGACCGAGCAGGCCATCGACCTGCGGCTCGACCTCCGCTCGCCGCTCCTGCAGTCGGGACAGCTCGAGCGGGTGCTGACGCTCTCGCAGGAAGCGGAGGCGATGGCCGAGAAGCTCGGCGACGAGCAGCGGCTGGCGCGCGTCTATACCTACCTGATCAACTATCACTACCTCAAGGGTGAGCCCGACCTCGCCATCGAGTACGGCGAGCGCTGCCTGCGCATTGGCGACGCGGCCGGCGACGTGGGTCTCCAGGCGCTCGCCCGCGGCTACCTGGGCTATAGCTGCCACGCCCAGGGGCTCTATCACCGCGCGCACTCGATCCTGCGTGAGAACGTGGAAGCCCTCGAGCTGGTGCAGGGCGACACTCCGGGCGGCCAGACCGGCGTCGCCTACGTCACCTCGAGCGGCTGGCTCGCCTTCACCCTGGCCGACCTCGGCGAGTTCGATGCCGCCGCCATGTCGCTCGACCGGGCGCAGCGGGCGGGCGAGGCGAGCGGGCACGCCTACACTCAGACCATCGCGCGGACCATGGCCGGGCTCGCCTGGCTGCGGCGCGGCCAGCTCGAGCGGGCGCTCCCCGCGCTGCAGCGGAGTCTCGACGCCTGCCGCGAGAAGAACCTCGACGTGTGGCGGCCGATCCCGTCATCGCTGCTCGGGCTCACGCTCGTGCTGCTCGGGCGCGTGGAGGAGGGGATGCGGCTCCTGGAGGACGGCGTCACCCTCACCGAGGAGCTGGGCGTGCGCGCGTACCTCTCGCTCTGGACCGCGAACCTGGGCGAGGGCCTGGCCGCCGCGCGGCAGCTCGACCGGGCCCGCACGGTGGCCCAGCAGGCGCTCGACCTGGCGCTCCGGCACAAGGAGCGCGGCCATCAGGCGTGGGCGCTGCGACTCATGGGAGAAGTGGCCTCCCTCGCCGAGCCTCCCGCGGTCGGCGAGGCCGAAGGCTACTACGGCCAGGCGCTCGCGCTGGCCGAGGAGCTCGAGATGCGCCCGCTGCAGGCCCGCACCCACCTCGGGCTGGGCCGGCTGCTGCGCCTGGCCGGCGATCGGGAGCGGGCCGAGGATCACCTGGCGACCGCCCTCGGCCTGCTGCGCGAGATGGACATGCGGTTCTGGCTCTCGCGGGCCGCCGAGGAGCTGCTGCACATGGGCCACCTCTTCGTGGTCGCGCGCCACAACATCCAGCTCTACGACTATCTCAAGCGGGAGTACGCGGGGGAGCCGGTCACCGTCATCCTCGATCGCCGGCACGGGCAGCGGCGGGAGAACGCGGAGGCCACCGACAGCGAGCGCCGGCGGGCCGAGCGCCGCCGCCAGATCCAGGTCGACGACGCCATCCGCACGCGGGGCTTCGCGGTCGTGCCCGAGATCATCGGAGGGGCCTGATCCCGCTCGCCGCCTCGCGCCCGAAGGCCGAGAGCCCGCGGCTCACCAGCCGCACCTCGGCCGCGCGCTTGCCGTCCCCCGCGGTGCCGGCCTCGAACGACACGCGCTCGCCCACCCGCGGCAGCGCCCCGCGCCCGTCGCGTCCCCGAACGACGTAGAGCTCCTGGTCGTCTCCCACGATGAGACCCCAGGCCGTCGGCCGGTCGTAGAACTCGATGCGTCCCGTCTTGATCACCGCGCCCGCATGCTACGGCGTCGCGCGAGCGCGCCGCAATGTCCAGAATGTCGGACACGCCGCCCGGGAGGAACGATGAAGACCGACGAGTTCGCGCGCCACGATGGGACGGCACTGGCGGAACTGATACGGCGAAAGGAGGTCAGCGCGAGCGAGGTGCTCGACGCCACGATCGCCGCCGTGGAGGCCCGTAACCCCGAGATCAACGCGGTGATCTGCCGGCTCGACGACCAGGCGCGGGCCGCGATCACGGCCGGGCTGCCCGCCGGGCCCTTCACCGGGGTGCCCTATCTGCTGAAGGACCTGGGCGCGCACTACCAGGGCGTGGTCACCAGCGGCGGCGGCGCGCTCTTCAAGGACTTCGTGCCGGATCACGACAGCGAGATCACCCGGCGCCTCAAGCGCGCCGGCCTCGTGATCGTCGGCAAGACCAACACTCCCGAGCTCGGGCTGGCCAGCTCCACCGAGCCCCGCCTGTTCGGGCCCACCCGCAACCCGTGGAATCCCGCGCACAGCGCGGGCGGCTCGAGCGGCGGCTCCGCGGCGGCGGTGGCGGCGCGCATGGTGCCGATGGCGCACGCCACCGACGGCGGCGGCTCGATCCGCATCCCCGCGTCCGCCTGCGGCCTCTTCGGGCTCAAGCCCACGCGCGCGCGCAACCCGATGGGCCCCGACCAGGGCGAGGGCTGGGGCGGCGCTTCGGTGGGTCACGCGGTGACCCGCAGCGTGCGGGACAGCGCGGCGCTGCTCGACGCCACCTCGGGGCCCGACGTGGGCGATCCCTACTGGGCCCCGCCGCCCGCGCGCCCCTTCCTCGAGGAGGTTGGCCGCGATCCGGGCCACCTGCGCATCGCCATCACCACGCAGCCCTGGAACGGCCAGGCGGTGGATGCGGAGTGCGCGGCGGCCGCCCGCGCGGTGGCCCGGCTCTGCGAGAGCCTCGGGCACTCGGTGGAGGAGGCGAGCCCGGCCGCGGATGCCGGTCAGCTCGGGGCGGCGACGCTCGTGATCATCGGGGCGAATCTGCGAGCCGCGCTCGAGGCGCGCGCGGCCGCGCTCGGGCGGGAGCTCGACGAGACGGACGTGGAGCGCATCACGTGGATCCGCGCGATGGACGGGCACACCGCGCGCGCGGCCGACTACGCCCGGGCCATCGGGATCATGCACCGCACCGGGCGCCAGGTCGCGCCCTTCTTCTCACGCTACGACGTGCTGCTGACGCCGACCATGTGCCGCCCGCCCTATCCGCTCGGGGTCATCGACATGATGACCAGCGACCCGGTGGGCTACGGGCAGGCGGTGCTCTCCACCATCGCGTTCACGTCGCTCTGGAACGCGTGCGGCAACCCGGCGATGTCGGTGCCGCTCGTCTGGTCGCGAGCCGGGCTGCCGCTCGGCGTGCAGTTCGTGGGCGGCTTCGGCGACGAGGCGACGCTCTTCCGCCTGGCCGCCCAGCTCGAGGCGGCGCAGCCGTGGGCGAATCGGCGCCCGCCCCTCGCGGCGGGCGCCTGATCTCCGATCAGGTGGGCGATCACGCGGGCGAGACGGGCTCCGTGAACTGGTAGTCGGAGCGGATCCGGCCGTCGTCGCCGAGCACGAAGAAGTGGAAGCCGCGCGCGGCGACCGGGCCGCCGCCCGCGGGTCGCATCTCCCAGCTGAAGGTGACCGCGTCGTGATGGCCCGCGCCCTGGTACGCGGCCGAGAAGACGTAGCCCTCGGCGCGCACGAAGCGATCGTGGGCGGAGGTGACGCGGGCCTCGATCGCCTCGTGGCCACGAGCTTCGAGCGACGGGGTGAAGTACGCGCCGTCCTCCGCCCATAGTCGCGCGATGCACTGGCGCCGTCGCGTCGGATCGGGCTCGTTCCAGACCCCCACGTAACGGCAGACGAGATCCTCGATGGATGTCATGGTGTGGCTCCTCCTGGTGAAACAGGAGTACGCGGACCGGACCGGCCTGTCGATTACCTCGCAGGTAAGCGTGGATCGGCGACGTCGCGCAAACCGGTTGACCGGGCGCGCGGCACGCGTAGAGTGAGGGCGCGGTCGCCTGATTCCAGCCCCGGACCTCGTCCGGGCCACCCGAGGAGAGCGATCATGCCGATCAGCCAGAGCGAGAAAGCGGCGCGGTTTCGCGCCCTGCACGAGGCGCCGGGCGCCTTCGTGATCCCCAACCCGTGGGACGGAGGCTCGGCGCGCATCCTCGCCGCCCTCGGCTTCCAGGCCCTGGCCACCTCGAGTGGGGCCCAGGCCGGCACCCTCGGCCGCAAGGACGGCAAGGTGACGCGGGACGAGGCGCTCGCGCACTGCCGCGTCATCGTGAATGCGACCGACCTGCCGGTGGCCGCGGACCTCGAGAAATGCTTCGGCGACGAGCCCAAGGTGGTGGCCGAGACCATCCGCCTCGCGGCGGGGGTCGGGCTGGTGGGCGGGTCGGTCGAGGACGCGACCGGCGACAAGCAGAAGCCGCTCTTCGATCACGGGCTGGCCACCGAGCGCGTGGCGGCGGCGGTGGAGGCGGCGCGGAAGGTCGAGTTCCCGTTCACGCTGACCGCCCGCACCGAGAGCTTCCTGCGCGGCAACCCGAACCTGGACGACGTCATCAAGCGGCTGCAGGCCTTCGAAAAGGCGGGCGCCGACGTGCTGATGGCCCCCGGCCTTCCCGACCTGGCCGCGGTGCGCGCGGTGTGCAGCGCGGTCTCGAAGCCGGTCAACTTCATGGTGGGGATCAAGGGCAAGTCCTTCACGGTGGCCGAGCTGACCGCGGCCGGCGTGAAGCGGATCAGCCTCGCCACGTCACTCTATCGCTCCGCGATGAGCGGCCTGCTCGACGCGGCCCGCGAGGTGAAGGACGCGGGCACATTCGGCTACGTGGAGCGCGGCGTGCCCTCGCCGGATCTCGCCGCGTTCATGGAGTGAGGCGCCGGGGCCGGGGCGCTCGCGTGAGTGGATGAACGTCGAGCTTCACCCCGCGGCCGCGGACGATGTCCCGGTCCTCCGACGGCTCATGCAGCTCTACCTGTACGACCTGGCGTCGGCCGAGGGGTGGGATATCAGCGACGACGGGACCTATGGAAATGCGGCCAGGATCGAGACGTTCTGGACCGAGGCCGGCCGCGCATCGTTTCTGATCCGAGTGGATGGCCGGCTTGCCGGCTTCGTGCTGACGCGGAACGGCACGCATTTCAGCGGCGACGATGCCCGGGAGATCAGCGAGTTCTTCGTGCTGCGGAAGTATCGCCGCCGCGGGGTGGGACGGCGGGCTGCGGTCAAGGTGCTGGAGGCCTTTCCCGGGCGATGGGAAGTGGCGGAGATGGAGTGGAACGTCGAGGCGCAGGCGTTCTGGCGCTCCGTGATCGGGGACTACACCCGCGGCACCTTCGACGAGTTCCGCGCGCGACACGGCGCCACCGACTTCGTCGTCCAGCGGTTCGAGGCGCCGGCGCGGTAACCGCCGCTCGCTCGGGTCTCGGCGCGGCGTTCTTCAGGGTCCCCGGAAGTCGCAGTAGCCTCCGCGGAGATCGTCCGGCCGCCACCAGCCCCGGTGCCGGTCGCACTCGGCCTTGAGCTCGTCCTGGGTGTAGGTCGGGGGGACGGGAGCGCCCGTCGCACAGCCGAGCAGACACGCGGCGCCTCCGGCCGCGAGGCATAGCGAGCGCACCCAGCCCGGGATCCTGGTCATCTCAGGCCGCCACGCCCGAGCCGATCAGCTGCTCCAGCCGTCGCAGCTGATCGCTGGTGCCCAGCGCGAGGAGGTGATCGCCGGCCGCGAGCGCCAGGTCGCCGGGCGGGCTCACGGTCGGGTTGCCGTCGCGCAGGATGGCCAGGACGGTGGCGCCGGTGTTCCGGCGGATATTGAGGGTGTCGAGCGTCTGGCCGACACACGGGCTGTCCGCCGGCATCGCCAGGTCCTCGATGGCGAGGGTGTCGTTGCCGCGCCGCAGCGCGGTCTCGAAAAAATCCACCACCGCCGGGCTCAGCATCAGGTGCGCGAGGCGGTGACCGCCGATCGCGTAGGGGCTGACCGCGCGGTTGGCACCCGCGCGGGCCAGCTTGGTGACCCCCGCCTCACCGGTCGCGCGGGCCACGATGTGCAGGTTGGGGTTGAGTACACGCGCCGAGAGCACGATGTAGATGTTGGTGGCGTCTTCGCCGGTGGTGACGATGAGACCGCGGGCCCGCCGGATGCCAACCTGCTCGAGCACCTCGTCCTGGGTCGCGTCACCCACCAGCGCCAGGTATCCGCGCTCCGCCGCGTGCCGGATCGCGGGCTCGTCCGTGTCCACGACCACGAAGGCGGTCCCCGCCTCGTGGAGCTCCAGCGCGGCCTGCCGGCCCACCCGGCCCATTCCCGCCACGATCACGTGCCCGGCGAGCTCCCGGATTCGACGCTCCATTCGACGCCTCCCCATAGGATCGGCCAGGCGGACGCTGACCAGGTACTCCATGACGACACCCAGCGTGTAGAACATGCTGCCGATGCCGGTGATGGCGAGCCCCATCGTGAAGAGGCGGCCGGCGGTGGTGAGCGGCTTGATCTCGCCGTAGCCGATGGTGGTGATCGTGGTCACGGTCATGAAGAGGGCGTCCATCCACGTCCCGTCCACGTCGAGCCACAGGGCGTGATAGCCGACGGTGCCGATGACGATGACGACGACGACGAGGGACAGCGGCAGCAGGAGCCGCACCCGGAGGGACCGCACCGTCGAGTCCAGCACCATCGGCGCTACGCTAGCATAGCCGCGCGTTCGTATGGCAGGATGCAGGCAGCGTGTTCATCGGCGTTCCGCGGGAGATCAAGCCGGGCGAGCAGCGGGTGGCCCTGACGCCCGCCGGCGTCCGGGCCTTCGTCGAGGCGCGGCACCAGGTCGTGGTCGAGCGGAGCGCCGGGCAGGGCAGCAGCATCCGCGACGAGGAGTATGCGCGGGAGCGCGCCACCCTGGCCGGAGTCGACGAGGTCTGGGCCCGATCCCAGATGATCCTCAAGGTGAAGGAGCCGCTGCCGGAGGAGTACGCCCGGATGCGGCCCGGGCAGATCCTCTTCACCTACTTGCACCTCGCCGCGGTGCCGGAGCTGGTGCGGGCGCTCCAGGCCGCCGACGTCGTCGCGATCGCCTACGAGACGGTGCAGCGGCCCGACGGGAGCCTGCCCCTCCTCGCGCCGATGAGCGAGGTGGCCGGGCGCCTGTCGGTGCAGGAGGGCGCGTTCTACCTCGCCAAGGCCCACGGCGGCCGCGGGATCCTGCTCGCCGGGGTGCCGGGCGTGCCGCCTGGCAACGTGGTGGTGGTGGGCGCGGGGGTCGTCGGGGTGAACGCGGCGCGCATCGCGCTCGGTCTGGGCGCCGACGTCTCGATTCTCGACGTGAACCTCGATCGCCTGCGGGCGGTGGACGATCTCTTCCACGGCCGGGTGATCACGCTCATGTCCAACAGCTACAATCTCGACCAGGTGCTGCGGCGCGCCGATCTGCTGGTGGGCGCGGTGCTCATCACCGGCGCACGCGCTCCGGTGCTCGTCACCAAGGAGATGGTGGGGGCCATGAAGGAGGGCTCGGTGATCGTGGACGTCGCGGTCGACCAGGGCGGCAGCGTGGAGACCATCCACCCGACCACGCTGCTCGATCCCATCTACCTGGTCTCCGGCGTGGTGCACTACGGCGTGGCCAACATGCCGGCCCTGGTGCCCCGCACGTCCACGTTCGCCTTGACCAACGCGACCTTGCCCTACGCGCTCGCGCTGGCCGGCGAGGGCCTCGAGCCCGCGCTGCGCCGCAACGCCGCGCTCGCGCACGGCGTGAACATCTGGCGCGGGCGCATCGTGCACCCGGCGGTGGCCGAGGCGCTCGGCGAGCCGGCGACGTCACTCGAAACGCTGCTCGGCTGAGGGCCGGGCACAAGGAGGGAAGAACATGAGCGGCAAGATCCTGAACATCGTCGGGGTGGTGTGGGTCGTCGGCGCCCTGGTCACCCTGGGCTACTTCGCGGTGCGCGACATCCAGATCCTGCCCGTCCTGCAGCGCGGGATGGCCGCGGAGCCGGGGCCGGTGAAGCATCTGATCCCGGCCCACGTGGAGACGCCCGCACCGAGATAGCGCTCGGGGCCGCTTTCGTCCAGTCCCGAGCCATCAAGCGAGCGTGGGCGCTCTCGCGTAGATTTTGCGCGGTAGCCCCTGCCCGGAAAGCGGAAGACTTTTACTCTAAGAGGGGACAGTGCTACCGCCCGGCTCGGGCCGCCTACTAGGCGTCGTGTCGAACGGGCCGTCGCCAAGCCTCTGTCGACATTC
>DATGBR010000155.1:0-6557 GCA_035312605.1 Candidatus Methylomirabilota bacterium | reverse complement strand
CGTCCCGTCCACCACCCAGCCTCCGCGGCGGGGGCGCAGGAGGAAGGTCACTTCGTCGCTCAGGACTGGTACGTGAGCGTGTTCGGGCTCGCTCCGGCTGACACCGGACGCTTCTCTGTTGAATCCGCTCGGCTCCACCCGCGAGGTGTCGCCACCGGAAGCTTCTCTTTCAAATGCGCTCGCCTCGCCTTCGGCTGCAGCTCGCAAATCAAACGCCTTTCTGCGCGAGGCGCTCGCGCAGGTCGTCGAGCGGGCCGGCCTGCTCGCGCTGGTAGATCGCCCAGCGATCGTCGTCCCAGATCTCGAAGTGATCCATCATCCCGATGATCACCACGTTCTTCGAGAGGCCGCCCCGCTCGCGATAGTCCTGCAGGATCTGGATGCGCCCGTGCGGATCGAGCACCACGTCGAGACCGGCCGAGAGATACACGTGCTGGAAGCGACGGCGATCCGGATCGAGCTTGGCGAGTCCGTTCACGCGGTCCTCGAGCTCGCGCCACTTGTCCTCGGGGTACACGTCGAGCGCGGTGCCGTTGGGCGCCATCACGAGCCGATCACTGCCGGCCTCGCGCAGCACCTCGCGGAACTTCGCCGGGATGCTGAGTCGCCCTTTCGGGTCGATCGTGTGCCTGAAATGTCCCCGAAACACTGTCTCCCCCGCCGGGGCACCAAACTCGCCCCTGGACCGGCCCTGAATGACACTTCATGGGATTTCAACCCACTTCGAGGGACCATCCTAGGGGGGATCGATTGGGGGTGTCAAGCGAAAACTCCGGATTTTCAAGCCATTCCGTCCCGCTGGAAGGGCCACCGGTTGGGGGGTGGCCCGGGCGGGCCTACAGCAGGTAGACGGTGGGCCCGAGGGAGGGGCCTGTCTACTTGGTGGGACGGTAGTACGTGAGGGCCTCGGGCAGCCAGCCCTGGATCTGCTCGATGCGGGTCTCTTCGGAAGGGTGCGTCGACAGCCACTGGGAGGGCCGCTGGCCCTTGGCGGCTTCGGCCATCCGCTTCCACAGCTCGAGCGCAGCGTGGGGATCGTAGCCCGCCTTGGCCATGAGGATCAGGCCCAGATGATCGGCCTCCGACTCCTGCTGGCGGCTCCACGGCAGCAGCACGCCCACCTGCGCTCCCGCACCGAGGGCGGCGCTCACCAGCTGGACGGTGGCCGGGTTGCTGCTGGCCAGGCCGGCCAGCACCTGCGTCGTGGTCTGCACGCCCATCTGCTGGCTCAGGCGCTCGCCCCCGTGCCGCGCGAGCACGTGGCCGATCTCGTGGCCGAGCACCGCGGCCAGGCCCGCCTCGTCGCGGGTGATGGGCAGGATGCCGGTGTAGACCGCCACCTTCCCGCCCGGCAGCGCGAAGGCGTTGGCCTGCTTGTCGTCGGCGATCAGCTTGAACTCCCACTGGTACTTGAGGTCGGTCACCGCGGCGATGCGGCTGCCCACGCGCTGGACCATCGCGCTGGATTGACCGTCGGTGGACAGGGGCGCCTTGCCCACGATCTCCTGGTAGGACTGCACGCCCATCTTCGCTTCCTCGTCGGGCGAGACGAGTTGGATCTGGTGGCGGCCCGTGTAGGGCACCGTCTCGCAGCCGAGCGGCGCCAGGCCGAGCGCGACCAGCAGGAGCGCGAGAGCGCGAAGTCGGCCGGCCACGCGCGCATTCTACCAGAGCAGGTTCCGCAGCGTGGCCTGCGTCTCCACTACCACCGCGGATCCCGTCTCGCCGACCTCGAGCCGGATGCGCACCGCGGTCACCGCGGCCGGATCGGTCGTCTCGGCGCCGGCGCGGTCGAGGTAGGTGAGCCGGAACGTCCGCACGTGCTCGACCACGGGCTGCGCTCCCCCGCCCGCGTCGCGACGCAGGATCGTCTCTCCCGGTCGCAGGAGATAGGTCACCCGCTCGCGGGTCGGGTCCACCACCCCGTTGCCGTTGAAATCCCGCTGGAAGACGACGCGAGTGGGCTCGGCCAGCACCACCGGCGCGATGCCTGCGACGGTGGGGTCGTAGCCGGCCTCGCGCAGCTCGCCGGCCATGCGCTCGACCGCGTAGCGGGCGGACTGCTGGGCGTCGACGCGCGCGGCTCCCCAGACCCAGGCGCGCAGCCCCAGGTGCAGGAGCGTGAGGGTCGAGGCCATGAGTCCGCCGCCCACGGCCAGGGCGACGAGGAGATCGACCAGCGAGTAGCCGGCGGGAGCCTGGCGCACGCCGCGAGCGTGTCCGGCGCCGCCCGCCCGCGCAATGCCCGGCTTTCGGGACGCGCTCCGGAAGAGACGTGTATCGACCCGGGCCGGTGGTCCGGCCCGGGCGGGCACTCAGTCGAGCGGGGGCCGCCGCTGCGCCCAGGGGGCGAGCTTCTCGAAGGCGGCGGAGGCGCGCAGCACGGTGGCGTCCTCGAAGCGGCGGCCCACGATCTGGAGCCCGATGGGCAGCTCCTCGCGCGTGAAACCGCACGGCACCGAGGCGCCGGGGTGCCCGGTCATGTTGAACGGATAGGTGAAGGGGATCCAGTCGTAGATCCCGGTCGGGGTGCCCGCGATCTCGGGCGGCCCGTCCTGCCCCACCTTGAAGGCCGCGCACGCGATGGTCGGGGTGAGCAGCAGGTCGTAGCGCTCGAAGAGGCGCCGCGGGTGCTCCTCCCAGGCGAGTCGGTCGAACCAGGACTGGACGTACTGGGTGGGGCTCCAGCCGCGCGTCTCGTCCGCGATGGCGACGAGGCCCGGATCGATGTCGTCCCGCCGGTCGCGCAGGGCCGGGCCGAGCCGGGCCGCGATGCCGCCCAGGAACATGGTCCGCCACGCGGTGTGCGGGCTCGGCCACTTCGGGGCGACCTCCTCGACGCGGCAGCCGAGCTCGCGGAAGCGCCGGGCCGCACGCCCGCACGCGCTCGCGACCTCGGGGTCCACCACCTTGGCGAAGCCGAGATCGGCGGTCCACGCCACGCGTAGGCCCTTCACCCCGCCCTTGAGCGCCTTCACGTAGTCCACGCGGGCACCCGGCAGCGAGAAGGGATCGCGCGCGTCGGGCCCCGCGCAGGCGTCGAGCATGAGCGCGGCGTCCGCCACCGTGCGGGTCATCGGGCCGATGTGCGAGAGCCCCCAGGCCGCGCTGAACGGGTAGATCGGCACGAGGCCGAAGGTGGGCTTGATGCCGTAGATGCCCGCGAGCGACGACGGGATGCGGATCGACCCGCCGCCGTCGGTGCCGATCGCGAGGGGCCCCAGGCCGGCGGCCACCGCGGCGCTGGCGCCCCCGCTCGAGCCGCCCGGGGTGCGGTCGAGGTTCCACGGGTTGCGGGTGATCCCGAAGAGCAGGTTGTGGGTGGCCCCGATCCAGCCCATCATCGGGGTGTTGGTCTTGCCGAGCTGGATCGCCCCCGCCGCCTCGAGCCGCTCGACGATGGGCGCGCTCTCGGTCGGCACGTTGTCGGCGAAGAGCCGGGTGCCGAACGTGGTGCGGATGCCCTTGGTGATCACGAGATCCTTGGTGGAGAACGGCACCCCGTGCAGCGCGCCGAGCCGCGCGCCCTTCTTGCCCACCGCGCGCTCGGCCGCGCGCGCCGTCTTCATCGCCTGGTCGGCGGTCAGGGTGACGAAGGCGTTCAGGCGCGGGTTCAGGCGCTCGATGCGGGCGAGCACCGCCTTCATGACCTCGACCGGCGAGATCTTGCGGCGCTTGATCGCGGGGGCCATCTCGGACGCGGGCATCCAGCAGAGATCGTCGTTGGTAGCCATGGAAGCTCCCCTCACCCTGCCCTCTCCCCCGAGGGGAGAGGGGGGGTCGTGGTTAGGCGCCGCGGAGGCGCGGATCCAGTGTGTCGCGGAGCGCGTCGCCGAGCAGGTTGGAGCCGAAGACGGCCAGGCTGATAGCCAGGCCCGGAAAGAGGACGAGCCACGGCGCCTTCTGCGCGTATTCCGCGGCGGAGACCGAGAGCATCCGGCCCCACGACGGATACGGCTCCGGGACGCCCAGCCCGAGGAACGAGAGCGCGGCCTCCACCAGGATCGCACTGCCGAGCTGGGCGGTGCACAGCACGATGAAGGGGCCGATGGTGTTGGGCAGGATGTGGCGGAACGCGATGCGCAGGTGGCGCAGCCCCACCGCGCGCGCCGCCTCCACGTACTGCATCTCGCGGATCGAGAGCACGCTGGCCCGGATGACCCGCGCGGCCCGCGGGATGATCGGGATCGAGATCGCGATCACCACGTTCGGGATCGACGGCCCGAGCGCGGCCGACATCACGAGCGCCAGCACCAGCAGCGGCAGCCCCTGCAGGATGTCCATCACCCGCTGGGTGACGAGGTCGGTCTTGCCCCCGATGTAGCCTGAGAGGAGCCCGATGATCCCGCCCAGCACCGAGCCCATGAGGGTGGAGGCGAGACCCACGATGAGCGAGACCCGCGCCCCGTGGACGATCCGGGAGTAGATGTCGCGGCCGAGGTGGTCGGAGCCGAGCCAGTGATCGGCGCCCGGGCGGGCCAGGCTCTGGCCGGCGTCGGTGGCGATGGGGTCGTGGGTCTGGAGCTGGTCGGCGAACACCGCGGTGAGCAGGATCACCAGCATCAGGAAGCCGCCGATCGCCCCCAGCGGCTTCTTGCGGCAGAACCGACCGAGCACCGTCCACGCCCCGGGCCGGCGCAGGGCCAGCGCGACCCCCGGCGCCTCGACGCCGAGCGGCCTAGTGGCCATAGCGGACCCGCGGGTCGAGGAAGCCGTAGAGCATGTCCACGAAGAGGTTCGAGAGGATCACCACGATCGCGATGAACATGACCAGGTTCTGCACGATCGGGTAGTCGCGCCACAGGATCGCCTCGACCAGGAAGCGCGCGAGCCCGGGCAGGTTGAAGACGGTCTCGGTCACCACGAGGCCGCCGATGAGGAACGCGAACTCGATCCCGATCACGGTCACCACCGGCAGGATCGCGTTCTTGAGCGCGTGGCGCCAGATGACGACGCGGCCGGACTGGCCCTTGGCCCGCGCGGTGCGGATGTAGTCCTCGCGCATGACCTCGAGCAGCGAGGAGCGCGTGATGCGCATGATCAGGGCGGATGAGCGGTAGCCCACCGCGAGCGAGGGCAGCGCGAACTGCACGCAGTGCAGCAGGAAGTTCTCCCGCGGCGACACGTAGGTGACCGGCGGGATCCAGCCGAACCACGCGACCAGGCTCAGGATGATCACCATGCCCAGCCAGAACGAGGGCATGCTGAGCCCGGCCAGGCTGAACACCCGGAGCGCGTAGTCGAGACCGGTGTCCTGGCGGACCGCGCTGATCACGCCCAAGGGCACGCCCAGCACAACCGAGACGATGAGCGATAGCACCGCCAGCTCGACGGTGACCGGGATGAGTGGGCGGATGATCTCCCAGGCGGGCAGATCGTAGCGATACGACTTGCCGAGATCGCCGGTCACGATCTGGCGGATCCACTCCACGTACTGCACCCACACCGGCCGGTCCAGCCCCAGCTCCTTCTCGATGGCGGCGCGCTCCGCCGGGTTCACGTACCCGCCGGTGGAGAACAGGATGTCCACGATGTCGCCGGGGGCCAGGCGCAGCATGCCGAAGATCACGATCGACATGCCGAGCAGGGTCAGGAAACCGATGCCCAGCCGCTGCGCGATGTACGTCTTCACGGTCCGGCCCCCGGGGACGTGCTGGTTACTTGTCCCGCCACACGTCGGCCATGCGGCCGAAGTTGTAGATGTTGTCGTGCGGCACGAGGTTCTTCACGTGCGGCCACATCGTGAAGTAGTCGAGCCGCCAGTCGAGCAGCGGGCGCGCCGCGTCCGCCTCCACCTTCTTCTGCAGCGTGCTCACAAGGGCGAGCCGCTTCTGCGGGTTCAGCTCCTGCGACTGCTGCTCGATCAGCTTCATCACTTCCTCGCTGCAGTACTGGCTGTAGTTGCGCGGCGAGCCGCACGCGTAGTTCTCGTAGTAGTTCGCGTCGGGCTCGTCCACCCCGAGGCCGGTCAGGTTGGCCCCGATCTGGTACTCCCCGCGGGTCGCCATCGGATGCCACTGCGCGGTCTCGATCTGCTTCAGGGTGGCCTCGATGCCCACCTGCTTCAGCTCGTTGATCACGAACGAGGCCAGGTCGACGTACATCGCGATGGCTCGCGTGCTCATCTCGACGCGCAGCGGGTTCTGCGGGGTGATGCCCGCCTCGGCCAGCAGCTTCCTGGCCTGCGCCTTCATGTCGGCCGGCTTGCCGTAGCCGGGGAGGGCGAGCAGGTCCTTTTCGAGCAGACCCCAGACCCCGTAGGGCTTCGGCTGCTGGGACGCCCCCGGCACCGCCCCGCCCTGGTGCACCGCCGAGATCAGGGCCCGGCGATCGATCGCGTACGACACCGCCAGCCGCACCTTCGGGTTGTCGAAGGGCGGCTTCTTGGTGTTCAAGATGATGTTGTCGCTCACCGCCTGGGCCACCGGGGTGATCACGAGACCGGGCACCGCCTTCTTGAGCTGCTCGGACGCGGTCTTGGTGGTCTCACCCGGGAACGACACGTCGAGCTGGCCGGCCTGGAGCGCGGCGGTACGCGTCCCCCGCTCCTTGATGAC
>DATGBR010000154.1:0-5422 GCA_035312605.1 Candidatus Methylomirabilota bacterium | reverse complement strand
GGCCCGCCTCGTCAACCACGACAGCGGCACCGACGACGTGCTGGACGTCAACCGCGTGGGGGCCATCCTCGCCGAGCGGCTGGAGCGCCTGGGCTTCACGCTCCGCCGGGTCGCCACCGAGCGCTTCGGCGATCACCTGGTCGGCGAGAAGCCGGGGACGGGCCCCAAGCGCTTCCTCTTCGTCGGCCACTACGACACCGTGTTCGCCTCCGGCACCGCCAAGCAGCGGCCGTTCCGCATCGACGGGCAGGGTCGCGCGTGGGGGCCCGGGGTGTACGACATGAAGGGCGGGCTCGCCGCGCTGCTCTACGCGCTGCGCGCGCACCAGGAGGCGCGCACCCACGCCTGGGCCGAGACGACCGTCGCGGTGGTGTTCAACTCGGACGAGGAGCGGCTTTCGCCCACCTCACGGCCGGTGATCGAGGCCGAGGCGCGGCGGGCGCACAGCGTGGGCATCCTCGAGCCCGCGCGCCCGGGCGGCGAGTACGTGATGGCGCGCAAGGGGGCGGGGACCTTCCAGCTGGAAATCACGGGCAAGGCCTCCCACGCGGGGCTGCAGCCCGAGCTGGGCGCCAGCGCCATCTGGGACCTGGCGCAGAAGGTGGCGGCGCTGCACGCGCTGACCGACTTCGGCACCGGCGTCACCGTGAACGTGGGGACGGTGCGCGGCGGTGATCGGCCCAACGTGATCGCGGCCCGAGCGGCGGCCGAGATCGACCTGCGGGCGTGGAGCCAGGCGGACGCGGACGCGACCATCGCGGCCATGCGGGGAATCTGCGAGCGGCCGCACGTCGACGGCACCCGGGCCCGCTTCGAGGGGCAGATCCACTTCCCGCCGTGGCCGCCGGGGCTGCCCGGCACCGAGCGCCTGCTCGAGATCATGCGCGCGGCGGGGCGCGAGCTCGGCGTGGAGGTGCGCGCCATCAAGACCGGCGGTGGCTCGGACGGCAACCACACCTCGGCGATCGCGCCCACCCTCGACGGCATGGGGCCGAAGGGCAGCCGGGCGCACAGCGACGAGGAGTTCATCGAGGTGGCCACGCTGCTCGAGCGGACCAAGATGATCGCCCTGTTCCTGGACCGCTGGGCCGCGGAGTTCGAGATCCCGGCGCGCTGAGGGCGGGCTCGTCAGGCGAAGTGACACGCGACGGTGCGCCCGTCGAGCGGGCGGAGCGACGGCTCCTCCGCCGTGCACCGGGCCTGGGCCAGCGGGCAGCGAGTCCGGAAGCGGCAGCCGCTCGGGATGTCACGCGGGTTCGGCGGCTCGCCCTCCAGCGCGAAGTCGGCGGTGACGCGGCGGCCGCCGATGCGGGGCACCGCGGCCAGCAGCGACTGCGTGTAGGGATGGCGCGGCGCCTCGAACACGCGGGTGGTCGGGCCGCATTCAACAATCTTGCCGAGGTACATCACCGCGATGCCCGCGCACATCGCGCGCACCACCGCGAGATCGTGCGAGATGAACACGTAGGTGAGCGCGAACGTCTCCTGGAGGCTCCGGAACAGCTTGAGCACGCTGGCCTGGACCGACACGTCGAGCCCGGAGGTCGGCTCGTCCAGGATCACCAGGCGGGGCCGCAGGGTCAGGATGCGCGCGAGCCCCACCCGGCGCTGCTGGCCGCCGGAGAGCTCGTGCGGGTAGAGGTCGAGGTGGGCGTCCGGGAGGCCGACCGCGGCCAGGATCGCGCCCACCTCCCGGTCCCGCTCGGTCCGGGTCAGCCTGGTGTGGATCCGGAGCGGCTCGTGCAGCGAGGGCCCGATCTTCCACCGGGGGTCGAGCGAGGCGCCCGGGTCCTGGTAGACGTACTGGAGATCCTTGGCGACCGCGCGCCGCGCGCGCCGGGGCAGTCGCCCGATCTCGCGGCCGGCGAAGCGGATCTCACCCGCGGTCGGCGGGTAGATGCCCATCACCGTCTTGCCGAGCGTCGACTTGCCGCAGCCGCTCTCGCCGACGAGGCCGAGCGTCTCGCCCGGACGCACCTGGAGCGAGACGCCGTCGACCGCGCGGAGCCAGCCGACGCGGCGGCCGAAGGCGCTGCGCACCGGGAAGTGGCGCGCGAGGTCGACCAGCTCCAGCAGCGGCGCGGCGGGGGCGCTCACGCGCCGGCTCCGGCGGGGGCGTCGACGGGGTGGTGGCAGCGGACGCCGTGGTCACTGGCGAGCGCGCGCGGCGCCGGACGCTGGTCGCGGCACTCCGCGGTCGCGTAGTCGCAGCGCGGATGGAACCGGCACCCCGACGGCGGGGTGACCAGGCTCGGGACCTCGCCCCGGATCTCGCGGATCTCGCCGTCGGGGCCCGGCACGCTGGCGAGCAGTTGCCGCGTGTAGGGATGCGCGGGGCGGCCGAAGAAGGCGTCGGTCGGCGCCGCCTCCATCTCCTGGCCGGCGTACATGACCACCACGCGGTCGCAGATCTCGTGCGCGGTCCCGAGATCGTGGGTCGTGAAGAGCACCGACACCCCGCGCTCCTTCACCAGCGCGCGCAGCAGCCGGAGGATCTGGGCCTGGATCGTCACGTCGAGCGCGGTGGTCGGCTCGTCCGCGATGATCAGGTCGGGCTGCGGGAGCAGGGCCATCGCGATCATGAGGCGCTGGCGCTGGCCGCCGGAGAACTCGTGGGGCAGCCGGCGCAGCGCGCGCGCGGGCTCGGGGATCTGCACCGCACGCAGGGTGTCCAGCACCGCCTCGCGGTCGGCGCGGTGGCGCTCCCGCGGATAGCGCCCGAAGATGGACGACGGCCCGGCCCCGTTGCGGGCGCGCGGGGACTTCCACTTCATCAGGTCCATGATCTGGGTGCCGATGGGGAACAGGGGGCTGAACGAGGTGAACGGATCCTGGGGGATGAACGTGATCGCGCGGCCGCGGACGTGCTCGTTCACGGTCGCGGGGTCCTGCCGCAGCAGGTCGGTGCCCTGGAAGCGCACCTCGCCGCCGCGGATCCGCGCGGCCCCCTCGGGCAGGATGCCGAGGATCGCGCGGGCGAGCGTGGTCTTGCCACAGCCGCTCTCGCCGACGAGCCCCACCACCTCCCCGGTAGCGATGTCCAGGTTGATCCCGTCGAGCACCTGCGCCGGCCCCCGGTCCGTGGCGAAGTCCACGCGCAGCCCGCGGACGGCGAGCAGCTCAGCCATCGCGGGCCGCGCTCCGGCGCAGCCGCGGATCGAGCACATCGCGCAGGCCGTCGCCGAGCAGGTTGAAGCCCATGACGGTGAGGAAGATGGCCACCCCGGGCGCGGCCGCATACCACCACGCGTCGGGCAGGAACTCGCGCGACTCCGCGATCGTCCGTCCCCACTCCGGCGTGGGCGGCGGGGGCCCGAGCCCGAGGAAGCCGAGCGCGGCCGCGGTCAGGATCGTGAACCCCATGCCGATCGACGCACGCACGATGATGGGCGAGGCGATGTTCGGCAGCACGTGCAGCACGGTGAGCCGCCACGGCGAGGCGCCCAGGGCGGTGGTGCTCTCGACGAAGACCTCCTTCTGCAGCGCCCGCGTCTCGGCGTAGACCACCCGCGCGAACCAGGGCCAGTAGGTGACCGAGAGCGCCAGGATGACGTTGGGGAGCGACGGGCCCAGCGTCTGGGCGATGGCGATGGCGAGCACCACCTGCGGCACCGCGAGGAAGATGTCGGAGACCCGCATGAGCAGGTCGCTCGCCCAGCCGTGGTGGTAGCCGGCGACGAGACCGATCGGGACCCCGAGGGCCAGCGAGGCGCCCACCGCGATGACGCCGATGAGGATGGTGATCCGCGCCCCGAAGAGGAGCCGGCTGTAGACGTCCGCGCCCATCCGGTCGGTGCCGAGCCAGTGCGCGCCGCTCGGCTCCTTGAGGCGCTCGGAGGGGTGCAGCTCGAACACGTCGTCCGGGTGCGTCGCCAGAACCGGCGCGAGCACCGCGGCCAGCACCAGCAGCGCGATGAGCACCAGCCCGATCAGCGCCGACCGGTCCCGCGCCAGCCGCGTCACCACGAACCATGCGGCAGACACATTCTGGATCACGACGCGCGCTCCCGCGGATCGACGAGGGTGTGGGCGACGTCGACGAGCAGGTTGACGACGATGAAGATCGCCCCGGCCCAGACCGTGAAGCCCATCACCGCGTTGTAGTCCGAGCGCAGGATCGAGTTGACCGCGTAGGTGCCGATGCCCGGCCAGTCGAACACCGCCTCCGTCACCACCGCACCCGCGAGCAGGATCCCGAAGAGCAGGCCGATCTGCGTCACCGTGGAGGTGAGCGCCGAGCGGAGGACGTACTTCCAGACGATGAGCGGGCGCGGCAACCCCATCGCGCGCTCGTAGAGGGCGAAGTTCGACTCCATGACGTCCAGGACGCCGGCCCGGGTGAACCGCACCAGCGTGGCCAGCGCCGGGAACGCGAGCGTCGCCGCGGGCAATGCCAGGTGCTGGAGGGCGGCGCCGAAGGTGCCCCAGTCCCACGTCAGCGCGGCGTCGATCAGGTAGAAGCCGGTGAGGTCGCGCGGGGGGTAGCCGGGCAGGCGGCCGTTCAGCGGCGTCCACCCGAGGCGCATCGAGAAGAGGAGCTGCAGCATGATGCCGAGCCAGAAGCCGGCGATGGCGAGCCCGGACACGGTGAGGACGCGCAGGGCGTGGTCGAGCAGGGAGTTGCGCCAGAGCGCCGAGACGACGCCGAGGGGGATGCCGACGAGGACGGAGACGAGCATGGCCACCACGGTCAGCTCGATGGTGGCCGGGAGGCGGTGCGCGAGATCGTCGACGATCGGGCGCCGGGTGAAGAGGCTCACGCCCATGTCGCCGCGCGCGAGCCGGGCGACGTAGTCGACGAACTGCACCGGCAGCGGGCGGTCGTAGCCGAGCTGGTGCCGGAGCGCCTCGACCTGCGCGGGCGTGGCCGTCTCTCCCGCCACCAGGGCCACCGGATCGGCCGGGATCACCCGCGAAATGACGAACGTGACGACCAGCAGCCCGAGCAGGGTGGGGACGAACCACAGGAGCCGGTGTAGCGCGAGCGCGAGGAGCCTCATGGCTCAGCGCGCCCGCACCGCGGGGTGACGGCTACTTGGAGTAATAAAGCCAGCGGATCTCCTGTCCGTTGCCGATGGGGCTGAAGCGAATGCCCTCGATGTTCTTGGCCCAGGGCCCGAAGTACTTGGTGTTGTAGATCCAGACCCCCGCGGCGTCGCTCACCACGATCCGGGCCGCCTCCTGGTAGGCCTTCTCGCGGACCGCGCGGTCCGTGGTCTTGAGCGCACTGTCCAGCAGGTCGTCGACCTTCGGGTTCTTGTAGAAGCTCGAGGCCTTGAAGGTGCCCCACTGGCCGGAGTGGAACATCTCGCCGATCCAGTTGTTCGGATCGGCGTAGTAGGTGCTGATCCAGTAGACGACGAGGTCCGGCGACGTCTCCGGCTTCTTCATCCGCTCGACCATCGCGGGCCACACCTCGCTC
>DATGBR010000153.1:0-7401 GCA_035312605.1 Candidatus Methylomirabilota bacterium | reverse complement strand
TGATCGGAGGGCTCGCCCTCGTCGCGGTGACCGCGATGGGAGTGGGCGATGTCTGGGCGGCCCGCCTCAACGCGCCGACCTCGGCCACCCCGGCCGCGGGCCTGCGGGTGGGGCTCAACGCGCTCCTGAGCGAGCACATCTACCTGGCCGCCGCCGCCACCAACGCGGCGCTCGGCGGCCGTCAGCCCGAGTTCGAGGCGGCCGCCGCCGCGCTCGACGCCAACTCGGTGGACGTGGCCAGGGCGATCGGCTCGGTCTACGGGCCGGACGCCGAGAAGGCGTTCCTGCCGCTGTGGCGCAGGCACATCGGCATGGTGGTGGACTACACGGTGGGCGTGGCGACCGGCGACCGGGCCAAGCAGGACAAGGCGGTCAACGACCTGGTCGGCTACACGCAGGACTTCGGCGCCTTCCTCTCGGGGGCGAACCCGAATCTCCCCAAGTCGGTGGTCGCCGACCTGGTGAAGCACCACGTGCTCACCCTCAAGGCGGTGATCGACGCCCAGGCCGCGAAGGACCAGGACCGGGCCTTCACCGCGCTGCGCGCCGGCGCGGGCCACATGCAGATGATCGCGGACCCGCTCGCGGGCGCCATCGTCAAGCAGTTCCCGGACAGGATCGCGGGCGCGTCCGACACGCCGGCCGCCGCGCTGCGCACCACGCTCAACCTGGCCCTGCGCGAGCACGTCTACCTGGCCAGCGCGGCCACCAACGCGGCGCTCGGCGGGCGCGACGCGGAGTTCAAGGCCGCGGCGGGCGCGCTCGACGCCAACTCCGTGGCCATCTCGAAGGCGATCGGCGCGGTGTACGGGGCGGACGCCGAGAAGGCGTTCCTGCCGCTCTGGCGCAAGCACATCGGCATGGTGGTGGACTACACGGTGGGCAAGGCCACGAAGGACCAGGCCAAGCAGGACCGGGCGGTCGGCGCCCTGATCGGCTACACGCAGGACTTCGGCGCTTTCCTGTCCGGCGCCAGCCCGAACCTGCCCAAGGCGGTCGTGGCCGACCTGGTGAAGCACCACGTGGTGACGCTCAAGGACGTGATCGACGCCCAGGCCGCGAAAGACCCGGGCCGCGCCTTCATGGCCGAGCGTACCGGCGCGGGCCACATGCAGATGATCGCCGACCCGCTCGCGGAGGCGATCGTCCAGCAGTTCCCGGACAGCTTCTAGCACCCGTCGCGGTCTCGAGGGGGCGCCCCGGGTGAAGCCGCCCGGGGCACCTTCGCCCGCCGGGGCTCGCCTTGACAAGCCCGGGAGCCACGCGCAGAGTGTCCCCGAACCGGCCATGGATCGTCATCGAAGCGGGCGAACGGTCACCGCGCTGGGCCTGATCGCGCTCGCGATCCTGGCCGGCGCGGGTCCGGCGGTGGCGCACGGGACGGGAGCGCGGCTCCTCGACGTGCACGCCCACGGCAGCGCGCCCTCGACCTCGCCCGGTGGTCTCACCCACCTCGCATTGCCCGCAGGCGCCCTGCTCGTGATCGGCCTCGCGGTCCTGGCCGGGCTCGGGTGGCGGCGGGCCGGCTCGCTCGCCCGCCGGCGCGCGATCGCGGTCGCCCTGTCGCTGGTGCTGACCGTCTTCACCGTCGAGACGGCGGTGCACTCGGTCCACCACCTGGCCGATCCGCAAGCCGGCGCGGACTGTTCGGTGCTCTCCGGATCCCAGAATCTCGCCTGGGGCGCGGCCGACCTGGTCGCCACCGATGGCCCCCCGCTCGACGGCACCACCGCGGTGCCGGTCCGCTCCGACGACGGCCCGTGGTGGCAGCTCCACCGTCCCAGCCAGGGACGGGCTCCTCCCGCCTGACCGTCCCTCCGCGACTCACGCTCGAGCTCACCAACTGATCGCGCCACGCCCGGATCTCGTCCGGGCGCGGGGGGGATACCGATGAGCACCAGACGAATCGCAATTCTAGTGTGGGCGCTCGGCCTCGTGGCCGCCTCGACTCAGTCCGTGGCGGCCCACGGGCTGATCGGCCAGCGCTTCTTTCCCGCCACCCTGGCCATCGACGATCCGTTCGTGGCCGACGAGCTCTCGCTGCCGACCGTCCTCCACATCCGCAACCGGGGCTCCGACGAGAGCCCACCGACGCTCCAGACGGATCTGAGCGGGGAGCTGTCGAAGCGGCTCAGCCCGAACCTGGGTCTCTCGCTCGGAGGCACCTACACGTTCCTCGATCCGATCCCGGGGAAGTCGACCTCGGGGTTCGACAACATGGAGGTGTCGCTCAAGTACGTCTTCTGGCAGAACGCGGAGCACGAGACGCTGCTCTCGGCGGGCGCAAGCTGGGAGATCGGCGGGACCGGGAGCAAGAAGATCGGCGCGGACTCCTTCGACACGGTCACGCCGCAGTTCTTCTTCGGCAAGGGCTTCGGCGACCTGCCCGATGCGGTGGATTGGCTCAAGCCCGCCGCCCTCACGGGGGCCCTGGGTCTCGCCATCCCAGTGCGGCGGCTAAACAAGACCTTCTCCCTCGATGACGATGGCAACGTTCAGACCACGCACGACCTCAACCCCAAGACCTTCAACTGGGGCTTCTCGGTACAGTACAACTTGCAATATCTGCAATCCTTCGTGCGGGATGTGGGACTACCTGCGCCGTTCAATCGCATGATCCCGGTGGTGGAGTTCGCCATGCAGACGCCAATCGAGGGCCCGCATACCGGGCGCACGACCGGGACGATCAATCCGGGCATCATCTGGTTCGGGCGCTACATGCAGCTCAGCGTGGAGGCCGTGATCCCGGCGAACACCATGACCGGCAAGAACGTGGGCGTGCTCGCCCAGATCCACTTCTACCTGGACGACATCGCCCCGAAGATCTTCACGTGGACTCCGTTCCACGGCGTGCTCGGACCCACCCAACCCCAGTGACGCTGCGCGCGCTGCGGCCCGCGCGGCTAGTGCCAATACTGCTGGTGTCAGGAGCGCTCCTTGCCACGGTGGCTCCGGCCTGGGCTCACGTGTTCCCGGATCACTCCGAGCCCCGGGTCGGCCACGTGCTGGACACCCCACCGCCCGCGGTGCGGATCTGGTTCGACGGCGCCATCGAGCCGGTGTTCAGCACGCTCCGGGTCGAGGACGCGGGCAAGCGCCGCGTGGACCGCAACGACGCGCGCGTCGACTCGAGCGACCGGACCCTGCTCGAGGTGAGCCTCCCGTCGCTGCCGCCCGGGCGGTACCAGGTCTTCTGGAGCGTGGTGGCCCGCGACGGCCACCGCACCGAGGGCAGCTTCCCGTTCCGGGTCAAGTGATGGCGGAGGCGGTCGCCTGGCTCGTGCGGTGGGTCGGCTTCGTGGCGCTGGCCGGCCTGGTCGGCGGCCTCGCGGTGGATCTCTTCGTCCTGTCCGCGCACGCTCCGGAGCTGGGCGCGGTGCGCGGGCGCCTTCGCGCGCTCCGCCTCGGCAGCGCGCTCGTCCTGCTCGCTGCCTCGGGCGGCGAGCTGCTGCTGCGCGCCGCCACCATGAGCGGCGCCGGGCTCGGGGTCGCCGTCGCGGCGGTGCCGGCGGTGCTGACGCGCACCCACTTCGGCGCGATCTGGAGCGCCCGCGCCGTCGTGCTGCTGGCCCTGCTCGCGCCGGCGGGCGCCCGATCGCGCGCGGGGCGGAGTCTCGGCGCCCTGCTCGCGCTGGGCATCACGGCCACCGTCACGCTGACCGGCCACGCCGCGGACTGGGGCGACGTCTCGATCACCGCCGCGCTCGACTGGGCGCACGTCGTGGCCGCGACTACGTGGGCCGGCGGCCTCTTCGTCCTCGTGATGCTCGTGCTTCGCGCCGCGCCGCGGTGGCCGCCCACGCTCCTGCCCGCGGTGATGCGCCGCTTCTCCACGCTGGCCGCCGCGTGTCTCGCGGTGGTCGTGCTGACCGGCGGCTACCGGGCCTGGATCGAGCTACCCACCGCGGCCGCGCTCTGGCAAACTGCCTACGGGCGCGTGCTGGCGGTGAAGGTCTTCCTGGCCCTGGGGCTGGTCGGCTGCGGCGCGGTCAATCGATATCTCGTGCTACCGCCTCTGGGGGCGGGGCGGGCCACCGGGCTCGCGGCGCGGCTCTTCCGTCTCGGACGGCTCGCGCTGGTGGGTCCGGGGCGCGCGGCGCGCCCGGCGCCGGCGTCACGGCTCGCCACCTGGGTGCTCCGTGAGGCGGCGCTCGCCCTCGCGATCCTCTGGTGCACCGCCATGCTCGTGGAGTCCACGCCGGCCCGCCACGCGGGCCACGCCGCGCACGCGGCCTTGTCGGAGGAGCCGAGGCGGGTGACCATGGCCGAGCTGCACGCCTCGGGCGGGATCCCGCCGGGGTGGCTCTTCAGCCCACCGCCGGGCGACGCCGAGCGGGGGCGCGAGGTCTTCGCGCGCCTCGGCTGCGCGGCCTGTCACCGGGTCGGCGACGGCGCGCCGTCCGCGTCGACGGGCGTCGGTCCCGACCTCACCGACGCGGGCGAGCATCACCCGGCGGGCTACCTGCTCGAGTCGGTGATCAACCCGAACGCGGTGATCGTGGAGGGGCCCGGCTACACCGCCGCCGACGGCCGCTCCATCATGCCGAGCTACGCCGACCGGCTGACCGTCCCCGAGCTGCTCGACCTGGTCGCCTACCTGCGCACGCTCTGACGTCAGTCGTTGACGACCGGGTTCCGCCGCACGGTGGGCACCCCGATCTTGATGTAGGGGTGCGCCTCCGCCGCGTGGCAGGCGGTGCACGCCGCCCGCATGGTCTCGATCCGCTGCTTGAAGAGGTCCGGATCCTTGGCCTTGATCGCGTCCATCACCTGCACATACGGCCCCTTCAGGAAGAGCGCGTCGGCGTTCTTGCGGTACTGCGGCCGCCGCTCGAGACCGAGCGTCATCGCGTTGCCCATCTCGTGAGCCATGTGCTCGGCGTAGCCCCAGTTCCCGTCGACGCCGCCCCAGTACATCTCGGTGTAGCGATAGGCGACCTCGGCCATCGTCGTCTCGAAGCCGCGGAGCTGGCGCTCGATGGCCGGGGTGCGGGCGTCGGGAGCGAGGCGGACGAGCCAGCCCTTCTCGGCGGCGGGCGCGTGCGAGTGCACGTGCTGTGCGCGCGCGACCTCCCAGCCCGCGGTGGCGCCCAGGCCCAGCAGGGTCGCGGCCCCCGCGATCACGAAGTAAGAGCGAGTCCGGCGGGCGACACGTGTCATGGCTTCTGTCCTTTCACGGTGAAGGTGATGCGGCTGTCGACGACGTGCCCGTCCACCGACAGCACCCGATATTTGACCGTGTAGAGTCCCGCCGCGCGCGTCGTCAGCGAGACCGACAGCCGCCGGGGGTCGTCGGTCGTCACCGTAACGTCGCGGGCGTCCACCTGGGAGCCCGCCTCGCTCCAGACCGACGCGGTGCTGTACGCGGGCTCGAGCCGCTCGTTGAACCAGAGCTCGACGCGCTCCGGGGCCTGGGCGAGCACCGCCCGGTGCGGTGGCGACGATCGGACCAGGACCGCGTGGGCCTCGGCGGCCGGTCCGGCGAGGAGGGCGCTTGCGAGGAGCACGGTGGCGGCCAGGCCCAGCCGGGGCCAGCAGGCTCCACGCGTCATCACGCCCGCGCGAGGCTGGTCAGGAGCCGGCCACTGTGAACGCCACCGTGCCCTCGGTCACGTGCCCGTCCGCGGCCATCACCTTCCAGCGGGCCTGGTAGGCCCCCGCCCCGAGCGGGGGTAGCGGGTAGGCGAGGGTGTCTGGCGGCGTGTCCGGCTCCGGCCGGAGCAGCGCGATCGAGCGCTGGTGGGGTCCCAGGAGCTGCACCGAGCAGAGCGCCCGCTCCAGCCGGCTGTTGAATCGTAGCATCAGCCGGCGCGGCGCCGGGCCCGAGCTGCCCTGGGCCGGCGCCGACTCCAGGATGACGGCGTGCGCCTGCGCGGCCGGCAGCGGGAGCGAGCATGCCCAGATGATACCCAGGATCGCCGCGACCGCGAGCCGTCGCGTTCTCATCGCGCGCCCGGCAGGCGGACCGGCTGTACCACGGTCTTCAACGCCGGGAATTGCTCCTCGTGCCAGGCGACCAGGAACGAGCCGTCGCTCGCGAAGGCGACGTCGGGCGCGTAGGCCTTGATCGCCCTCGAGAGCACGTGGATCGGGCTCAGGGTCCGGCCCGCGTCGAGGGTGTAGCGCAGCAGGATGCGCCGGCGCACCGCGGTGGACTCCTCCCACACGACCACCGCGCGGCCGGCGGGGTCCACCGCCATGCGCGCGTTGTCGGGAATGGAGGTGGCCGAGGTGTGCAGCCGCCGGGCGGGACCGAAGCGCCGGCCGTCGGTCGAGACCGCGAAGCGCAGGTCGGGCCGGATGTCGGTGCCCTCGGTGTACCAGCTCATGTAGATGCGCCCGCGGCCATCCCAGCCGACCGCGCCCCCGCGATGAGGACACGCGTTGATCTTCCAGCGATCGGCGCTCACCAGGGTCGGATCGCCGAAGGTGCGCCCGCCGTCGCGCGAGACCGCCATCACCATGTCGCGGATGTCGCCGGGAAAGACCCGGCGCCAGGCCAGCGCCACCGTGTCGGCCGGCCCGACCGCTGCGTCGACCCGGCAGCACACGCAGGTGTCGTCGCCGACCTTTCGGATCGACTCGACGCGGGTGCCCCCGTCGACCACGCGGGCGAGCCAGGTGGCCGGGTCTGGCCGCCCCTCGTGGCCGTCGATCCAGGTCACGAGCACGGTGCCGTCGACGGCCACCGCGAGGCCGTCGAAGGAGTGCGAGATCGGGCGGTCCTCGTTCACGCGCAGCGGCGCCTCGAACGTGCGGCCGCCGTCGAGGGAGCGGGAGAGGCGCAGGTCGGAGGCGAAGAGCGTGCCCTCGGGCTTGGGCTTCTCCGAGGACCACGAGACGTACATCGGCCCGCCGCCCGCCGCGATCGCGAGGCGCGGCGGATGGTGGAGAGCCTCCACGCCCAGCCCGTCGGGATTCACCCGCCGAGGCGTCGTCTCATCGGGCAGGAGGAGATAGAGCTGGTTGGCGTGGCCCTCCTGCGCGGCCCACGCCACCACCGGCCGGCCGTCGGCCCGCGCCGCCACCGCGGCCCCGGAGACGTGGAACTCGTGTCCCCGGCTCACGTGCCCGTACTCGAGGCGCGGGCCCAGGGTCAGGTCCGCGCCGTGCGCGGGGCCGACCAGGAGCGCCAGCGCGACCGCCGCGCCGCCGGCTCGCATGCTCATCGCCACCTCCAGGAGATGCCGCCGTAGAAGGATCGGCCGTCGCCGGGGAAGAAGAAGCGCCGGTTCGCGTCGTCCACCGCGACCGCCGCCGCATAGTTTTGGTCGGTCAGGTTGCGGGCCTCGAAGAAGACGCCGAGGCCAGTCGGCTTGTGCTCGAAGCCGGTCCGGAAGTTGACCAGGGTGTAGGCGTGGTTGCGCGCGTTGTTCTCGCTGTTGACGAAGTAGCCCTGCG
>DATGBR010000152.1:0-13599 GCA_035312605.1 Candidatus Methylomirabilota bacterium | reverse complement strand
CCGGCTCGAACGGGGTCACGTTCGTGATGATGCCGCACCGCGCATAGGTGGACTTCCCCACGCAGATCGTCAGCACGTTGCGGGGGATCTTGAAGTACTCGACCGACCGCCCCAGCGCGAAGGAGTTGGGCGGGATCAGCGCCACCTCGCCCTGGTAGTCGACGAAGGAGCGCGGGTCGAAGGCCTTGGGATCCACGATGGTGGTGTTGATGTTGGTGAAGATCTTGAACTCGTCCGCGATGCGGATGTCGTAGCCGTAGGAGGACAACCCGAAGGAAATCCCGCCCTTGCGGACCTGGCGGTCCTCGAAGGGCTTGATCATGCCCTTCTCCAGGGCTTGCCGCCTGATCCAGCGGTCACTCTTGATCACAGATACACCTTGCTCAGATCGTACTGCCTGCCGAGACGGCGAGTCAAGTCTGGGGAAGCCGTTCCCACGTCGCACCGCTCGCGTCGACCGGCAGGTGGAGCGTCCGACCCTCGATCCCGGCCCCGCGGAGGGACCGCTCCATGGCCCGGGCGATCGACTCCCCGCCGTGCCGCCGCACCGCCGCGAGCATGGCGGGCCCCGCGCCGCTCAGGACGCAGCCGAGCGCGCCGGCCTCGCGCCCCGCCGCGGCCACCGCGTCCATCCACGGGAAGAGCCGGAGGCGATAGGGCTGGTGGAGCCGGTCCTGCATCGCCAGCGCGAGCAGCTCGACGCGGCCCGCGGCGAGCGCGGCCAGGAAGAGGCTCACGCGCTGCACGTTGAAGATCGCGTCGACGCGCGGCACCGACTCCGGCAGCACCGCGCGCGCCTCGCGGGTCGAGCTCTCGGTCTCGGGCACCAGCACGACCCACTCGATCTCGCGCGGCACCGCCAGGCTCACCGCGGTGACGCGCGGGCCGTCCTCGCAGGAGACGGTGAGCCCGCCCAGGAGCGCGGCGGCCACGTTGTCCGGGTGGCCCTCCGCGCGGGTGGCGGCGGCGAGTAGCGCGTCGCGGTCGAGCGGCTCGCCCATGAGGGCGTTGGCCGCGACCAGCCCGCCGACCCACGCCGCCGCGCTCGAGCCGAGGCCGCGGCTCAGCGGGATGCGGTTGACGCAGCGCAGGCGCGCGCCCGGGAACGCGCGGCCCGCGATCTCGAAGGCCAGCGCCGCCCCGCGCGCGACGACGTTCTTGGCGCCCGCGTCGAGGCGGCCGCTCCCCTCGCCCTCCACCGCGACCGAGACGCGGTCGGCCTCCTCGAGCGTGACCTCGTTGTAGAGCGCCAGCGCCAGGCCCAGCGCGTCGAATCCGGGACCGAGGTTGGCTGAGGTGGCGGGCACCCGCACCCGGACGCGCATGGCAGAGAGATTACCCGCTTTCGCGGAGGCCGCCTAGAGCGGACCGAGGTAGAATGCGAGAGAAACGAGCAGGCCGCCATGCCGAGGACCCAGATCGAGCCGCAGTTCATCGTCGAGCATCTGTCCATCCTGGACAGCGACGGCAACCTGGACTCCGCCCTCGAGCCCCCAATCGCCCCCGACGAGCTCAAGCGCCTCCACCGCGCGATGCTCCTCGGCCGCCGCTTCGACGAGCGCATGCTGCGCCTGCAGCGCCAGGGGCGCATCGGCACCTTCGCGCCGATCAAGGGCCAGGAGGCCGCCCAGATCGGCAGCGTCGCGGCCCTGCGACGCACCGACTGGATGGTGCCGTCCTTCCGCGAGACCGCCTCCATGCTCTGGCGCGGCTGGACCATGGAGAAGCTCCTGCTGTTCTTCGCCGGCTATCTGGAGGGCGGGCAACCGGCGCCCGAGCAGCGCGATCTGCCCATCTGCATCCCGGTCGCCACCCAGCTGCCGCACGCGGTGGGCCTGGCCTACGCGGCGCAGTATCGCGGCGACGACGCGGTGGTGATGGCCTACTGCGGCGACGGGGCCACCTCGGAGGGCGACTTCCACGAGGCGATGAACTTCGCGGGGGTCTGGCACGTGCCGATGGTGTTCCTCATCCAGAACAACCAGTGGGCGATCTCGATCCCGTTCAAGAAGCAGACCCACTCGCGTACGATCGCCCAGAAGGCCCTCGCCTACGGCTTCCCGGCGCTGCAGGTCGACGGCAACGACCTGCTCGCGGTCTACGCCGCGACGCGGGAGGCGGTGGAGCGGGCGCGCCGCGGCGAGGGGCCGACGCTGATCGAGTGCGTGACGTACCGGCTGGGCGTGCACACCACCTCCGACGACCCTACCAAGTATCGCTCGACGGAAGAGGTGCAGGCGTGGGAGCGGAAGGATCCCCTCACCCGCTTCGGCGCGTATCTCCAGAGGCGGAATCTCCTCGCGGCCGGCCTCGAGGAGGAGGTCGACGCGGAGATCGCCCGCGCCGTCGCCGCGTTCGAGGCGATCGGTCCCCCCGACCCACTCGCCATGTTCGACCATGCCTACGCCAAGCGGACCGCCCCGCTCGAGGGACAGCGGGCCGAGATGCAGGCGCGCCTCGCCCGGGCGCCCGACGCAGCGCCGGGGCCGGTCGCGCCCGCGGCGGGAGCGGAGGGCGCGGCCGGGACCGCGCCCAGCGAGGGTCAGAGCCCGCCCATGCGGGGACAGAGGCGGCCGTGGCGAAGCTGAACATGGTGAAGGCCCTCAACCTGGCGCTCCTGCAGGAGATGGAGCGCGACCCCGACGTGCTCGTCATCGGCGAGGACGTGGGCGTCGACGGGGGCGTCTTCCGCGTCACCGAGGACCTGCACCGCAAGTTCGGCGGCACTCGCGTGGTGGATAGCCCGTTGGCCGAGGCCGGCATCATCGGCGCCTCGGTCGGCATGGCCCTCTACGGGCTCAAGCCGATCTGCGAGATCCAGTTCTCCGGCTTCGCCTTCCAGTGCTTCCACCAGATCGAGAACCACGTGGCGCGCTACCGCATGCGCAGCCAGGGCCGCTTCGGCTGCCAGATGGTGGTGCGGATGCCCTACGGGGGCGGGGTGCGCGCGCTCGAGCACCACTCGGAGAGCGAGGAGCAGTTCTACGCCCACGTGCCCGGGCTCAAGATGGTGATCCCCTCCGGCCCGCGGAACGCCCGCGCCCTGCTGGCCGCGGCCATCCGCGATCCCGACCCGGTCATCTTCTTCGAGGCGAAGGCCCTCTACCACGCGGCCAAGGAGGACGTCCCGGACGAGATCGAGACCATGGAGATCGGCCGCGCCCGCGTGGACCGTCCCGGTGCCGACCTGACCCTGATCGCCTACGGGGCCATGGTCCGGGTGGCTCGCGAGGCGGCCGAGCAGCTCCACGCCGAGAGCGGCGCCGAGGTCGAGATCGTGGACTTGCTCACGATCTCGCCGCTCGACCGCGAGACCGTGGCCGCCTCGGTGCGGAAGACCGGCCGGGCGGTCGTCGTGCACGAGGCCCCGCGGAGCTTCGGCCCCGGGGCCGAGATCGCGGCCAGCATCATGGAGAGCGCGTTCCTGTCGCTCGAGGCGCCGGTCCGGCGCGTGACCGCGAACGACCTGCCCTTCGTGGGCTTCGCCCGCGAGCGCGCCAACGTCCCCGATGTGCCCCGCGTGCTCGCGGCCTGCCGCGAGACGCTCGCCTTCTAGATCTCCGATATGGCGCGCCAGTTTACCCTTCCGGACCTGGGAGAAGGCCTCACCGAGGCGGAGATCGTCGCCGTGCTGGTCCGCGAGGGCGACGTCATCCGGGAGGACGCGCCCCTGCTCGAGGTCGAGACCGACAAGGCGCAGGTCGAGATCCCGTCACCGATCGGGGGCCGGGTAGAGAAGATCCACGTCACACCCGGGCAGACCGTGA
This sequence comes from Candidatus Methylomirabilota bacterium, assembly GCA_035312605.1. Taxonomy (GTDB): domain Bacteria; phylum Methylomirabilota; class Methylomirabilia; order Rokubacteriales; family CSP1-6; genus CAMLFJ01. The sequence continues at coordinate 9,832 of DATGBR010000152.1, read as the reverse complement.
AGGTCGGGGCCGTGCTCGTGACCTTCTCCGACAACGGCGCTCCGGTCCCGGCCGGCGCCCCCGCCGGGCCCACCGCTTCCACGCTGCGGCCGCGGCCGACGGCGGCGACGCCGAACGCGCCCGCTGCGCCTCCGCCCGCGCGCGCGACCGTGCCCACGGGTGGACCGGTGGCCGCGACGCCGGCCACCCGCCGGCTCGCCCGCGAGCTGGGGGTGGAGCTCCGCGCGGTCCGGGGCAGCGGGCCGGAGGGCCGCGTCCTCGACGCCGACGTGCGCGCGGCCGCCGGGGCCCGGCCCCAGGCGGCGCTGACGGGCGCGCACCCGCAGCCAGCCGCGCCCGCGGTCCGGGACGCGGCCCCCACGGGCCCGGCCAGGCCCCTGGCCGCCATCGGTCTCGAGCCGCCGCCGCTGCCGCGCTTCGAGCAGTGGGGCCCGGTCGAGCGCGCGCCGCTCTCGCACCTGCGCCGGACCATCGCGGAGCGCATGACGCTCTCGGCCACGCTGATCCCGCACGTGACCCACTTCGACCGGGCCGACATCACCGATCTCGACGCGATCATCACCCGCAACCTCGAGCCGGCGCGGGCCCGCGGCGTGACGCTCACCTTGACCGCCTTCCTGCTGAAGGCGGCCGCGCTCGCGCTGCGCGCCCATCCGCAGTTCAACGCGAGCCTCGACCCGGCCGCGGGCGAGCTGATCCTCAAGCGCTACTACCACCTGGGCGTCGCGGTCGCCACCTCGCGCGGCCTGATCGTACCGGTGCTCCGCGACCTCGACAGCAAGCCGGTGCTCGAGATCGGCCGCGAGCTCGGCGCCCTGGCCCAGCGCGTGCGCGACGGCAAGGCCACCCTCGAGGATCTGCGGGGCGGCACCTTCACCATCACCAACATCGGGGCGCTGGGCGGCACCGCGGCGATCCCGATCATCAACTACCCCGAAGTGGCGATCCTCGGCGTCGCGCGCGCCCGCCAGGAGGCGATGGTGCGCCAGGGCCAGATCGTGCCGCGGCTGATGCTGCCGATCACCCTGACCTTCGACCACCGCGTCGCCGACGGCGCCGACGGCGCGCGCTTCGCGACCGAGATCGTGAGCCGGCTCGAGGCGCCGGAGCGCCTCATCGGAGACCTCGGCTGATGGTGATGGGCGACATGGTCGACGAGGTGGACGTCGCGGTGGTGGGCGGCGGGCCCGGCGGCTACTCGGCCGCCTTCCGCTGCGCCGAGCTGGGGCTCGAGACGGTGGTGATCGACGCCGACCGGCGCCTCGGTGGCGCCTGCCTCTTCGAGGGCTGCATCCCGAGCAAGGCGCTGCTCCACGTGGCCGCGGTGGTGAGCGAGGCGGAGCGCGCGAAGGAGTGGGGCGTCGACTTCGGCGAGCCGCGCATCTCGCTCGATCCGCTCCGCAAGTGGAAGCAGGAGCGCGTGGTGGGCAAGCTGGCGCGCGGCCTGGCGGGAGTGGCCAAGGCCAAGGGCGTGACCCTGATCGGCGGGCGCGCGATCTTCGAGGACTCGAGCACCCTGCGCATCGAGGGCAACACGCTCCAGAAGGTCCGCTTCAAGCACGCCGTCGTGGCCACCGGATCCGAGCCGAGCCCGATAAGCGGCGCCGCGCTACGCAACAACCGGGTGATGGACTCGACGGCCGCGCTCGAGCTGCCGGACATCCCGGAGCGCCTGCTCGTGATCGGCGGCGGCTACATCGGGCTCGAGCTGGGCACGGTGTACGCGACCCTCGGCAGCCGCGTCACCCTCGTCGAGATGACCGAGGGCCTGCTTCCCGGCGTGGATCGCGACCTGGTCCAGCCCCTGCAGCGCCGGATCGAGAAGCTGTTCGCGGCGGTTCACCTGCGCACGAAGGTGACCGGGCTGCGCGAGACCGGCGACCGCGTCGAGGCAACGCTGGAGGGTCAGGACCCCCAGACGTTTGATCGAGTGCTCGTCGCGGTGGGCCGCCGGGCCCGGAGCGGCGGCCTCGGGCTCGAGGCAACCCGCGTCCGGCTCACCGACCGCGGCGCCTTCGTCCAGATCGACGATCGCTGCCGGACCGACGACCCGCACGTCTACGCGGTGGGCGACGTCACCGGCGAGCCGATGCTGGCCCATCGCGCCATGCGACAGGGCAAGGTGGCGGCCGAGGCGCTAGCCGGGCAGCCGGCCGCCTTCGACAACGTGGCCATCCCGGCGGTGGTCTTCACCGATCCCGAGATCGCCTGGTGCGGACTCAGCGAATCTCAGGCCAAGAGTCAGGGAATGGAGACCAAGGTCTCGAAATTCCAGTGGGCGGCGTCCGGTCGTGCGGCCACGATCGGGCGCACGGACGGGCTCACCAAGCTGGTCGCGGATGCCGCGTCGGGGCGCGTGGTCGGCGCCGGCATCGTGGGGCCCGGGGCCGGCGAGTTGATCGCGGAGGCGACCCTCGCCGTCGAGACCGCGGCCCTGGTGGAGGACGTCGCCGCGACCATCCATGCACACCCGACGCTCTCCGAGACGCTCATGGAGGCGGCCGAGAACCTCCTCGGCTAGCCCGGTCGTGGCCGAGTCGATCCGGGTCGTCGTCGCCCCCGGCGCGGTGACCGCGCTGCGCTATCCCGCGACGGAGCCCGCCGCCCCGCTCACCCTGGTGCTCGGCCACGGCGCGGGAGCCCCTCAGACGAGCGCCTTCATGGTCGACTTCGCGCAGGCCCTGGCCCGCCGGGGCTTCCCCACCGTGACGTTCAACTTTCCCTACATGGAACAGGGCCGCCGCCTGCCGGACCGGTCCAGCACCCTCGAGGCCTGCTTCCGGGCGGTGATCGCGGCGGTGCGCGAGCGGTCCGACGCCGCAACGGGCTGGCTCGTCATCGGCGGCAAGTCGCTCGGGGGGCGCATGGCCTCGCACGTGGCCGCCGCCGGCCTCGACAACCTGGCCGGCCTCGTCTTCCTCGGCTACCCGCTTCATCCGCCCGGGCAGCCGCAGAAGCTCCGCGCCGAGCACCTGGCGCGAATCCGGCAGCCGATGCTGTTCGTGCAGGGCGCCCGCGACGCGTTCGGGACGCCGGAGGAGCTGGCGCCGATCCTGGCCCCGCTCGGCTCGACCGTTCGCGTGCACGTCGTGGCCGACGGCGACCACTCGTTCAAGGTGCCGAAGCGCGGCGCGGTGCCCCAGGCCCAGGTCTTCGTCCAGGTTCAGGACGAGATCGCGGGCTGGCTCCGCGAGCTCGTCTGACCGCGGCTCCCGGTCAGCGGAGATCGATCTCCACGCCGCCCACCAGGTTCGCGAGCGCGTTGTAGAGGGCGGCCATGATCAGGGTCATGACGAAGCCCATGATCCCGTAGGCCACCGGCGCGAACACGACCGCCGCGATCCCAAAGAACGGACCGGCGGCGCCGCCGCTGTGGCCGAAGGTGCCCATGGCGGCGACGAGCGAGATGATCGCCCCGAACACCAGGCCGATGATCGCGTACAGCAGGCCGACCACCTTTGCGCTCGAGAGGGGCCCTACCCGGTTGATGACCATGCGCGGCCTCCAAGCTCAGGTTAGAGACGCTTCAGCAGCCACTCGGGGGTCAGGCTGATGGCCCACGAGTTCAGCACCACGTAGTAGTTCGTGGCCACCAGGATACCCACCGCGACGAGGAGCACACCCGCCACCCGCTCGACCGTCGGGATGAACGGGCGATAGCGCTTGAAGAAGCGGAGGAAGCTGCCGAGGGCGATCGACGAGAGGAGGAAGGGCAGGCCGAGGCCGGCCGAGTAGCAGAGCAGCAGCGTGATCCCCTGCCCCACCGTCTTGTCGTTGCTGGCGAGGGTGAGGATGGAGCCGAGGATCGGGCCCACGCAGGGCGTCCAGCCGATCGCGAAGGTCAGCCCCACCAGGAACGAGCCGACGAGACCGGCGGGCTTGCTGCGGATCTGCAGCTGCTGGGTCCGGCCGAAGATGCCGACGCGGAGCACCCCCGCGATGTAAAGGCCGAAGACGACGATCAGCATCCCGCCGCCGATCCGGATCCAGTCGCGGTAGTCGAGCAGGAACTGGCCGGCCATGCTGAAGGAGGCGCCGAGGCTCACGAACACCACGCTGAAGCCCACGATGAACGCCACCGAGTGCAGGAGCACGCGGGTGCGGGCGCCCGCGGTGACCTCGTTGGTGAGGCGATCGACCGACATGCCGGTGATGAACGACAGGTACGAAGGAAAGAGCGGTAGCACGCAGGGCGAGAGGAACGAGAAGAGCCCCGCCGAGAAGGCCACCAGGACGCCCAGCGACTCGCTCACTTGAGCAGCGACTCGAAGAGGGCGTGCGCGGCCTTGCCGTCCCACTCGCGCGAGCCGTTGGCGAAGAGGACGCGCTTGCCCTGACGATCGATGATGAAGGTGGAGGGCACCGCCCAGACTCCGTACGTCTCCCGCACCGCCATCTTCGGATCGAGGCCCACCGGGAAGGTGATCGCGAACTTCTTGACGAACGGGTTCACCACGGAGGCCCCCTGCGAGTCGAGGGAGATCGCGAGCACCACGAGGCCGCGATCCTTGTAGGCCCGGTGCAGCCGCTCCATGCTTGGCATCTCCTCCCGGCAGGGCTCGCACCAGGTCGCCCAGAAGTTCAGGAAGACGACCTTGCCCTTGAGCTCGGCCAGGTGGAGCGGGCGATCGTCCGGGGTGCGGACCCGGAAATCGGGGGCGTCCTTGGCCGGCTTGGGCCGGATGAGCGAGAGCGCCGCCACCGGATCCTCGGCGGGGGCCATCCGGCCGGGCAGGAGCGCCGCGGCCAGGGCGACGAGCGCCACGACGACGCGGCTTTTCACGCGGCCAGTATACACTGCGTCCCCCGCCGCCCCGGCCACCGGGGCGCGGTCGGTGCCATCGGGATTCTATGGTAGGGTGATGCACCCATGGCGGCGACGCCCCTCCCCGTGGTGACGATTCTCGCGGACGACCTCACCGGCGCCTGCGACGCGGGCTGCCTGTTCGCGGGCGCGGGGCCGGTCGCGGTGGTGGTCTCCCCGATCCGTGCCGCCGACGATCGGCCCGTGATCACCGTCGACACCGAGACCCGCGCGCTCCCCGATGCGGCGGCGGCCCACGCCCTCCGCGACGCGGCCACGCGCCTCCACGCGCGGCTCGGGGCGGGCCCGGTCTTCAAGAAGATCGACTCGACCATGCGCGGGCCGGTGGCCGCCGAGGTGGCTGCGCTGCTCGCGCACGGGCCGCCGTTCGCGGGCGCGCTGGTGTGCCCGGCCTTTCCCGCCCAGCGCCGCGTGGTGAGCCACGGTCGTCTCCTCGTCGATTCCATCCCGGTTCACGAATCCCCGATCGCCCGCGATCCCGGCTTCCGCGGCGCCACCTCGGACCTGGCCGCGCTGCTCGCCGGCCCGGCGCCGGTGGTGGCCCTCTCGCTCGACGACGTGCGCGCGGGGAGCGAGAAGATCGCCCACGTGCTCGAGCAGCACCGCGGCGCCGTCGTGGCCGCGGACGCGGAGACCGACGACGACCTGGCGAGCCTGGCCCAGGCCGCGCTGTCGGTGCCGGGCACGCTCGCGGCGGGCTCCGCGGGCCTCGGACGCGCGGTGAGCCGCGCCCTCGGGCTCCACGGGCCGGCGGTCGCCCTGCCCGCGGGCCCGGCCCGGCTCGTCGTGGTGGGCAGCCTCCACCCCGCCAGCCGCGCGCAGCTCGGGGCGCTCGGACGCGCCGGCGTCGCGGTGGTGACCGTCGACGCTGTCGGCCACGGCGACCTGGCGCCCGCGATCGCCGCGCTCGAGGGCGGGCGCCCCGCGGTCGTGGCGAGCACCGCCGCGCCCGCTGCCCGCGAGGCGATGGTCCGTCACCTGGGCCGGACCGCCGCGCGCATCCTCGACCGCGCGGCCGCGGACCTGGTGGCGGTCACCGGCGGCGCCACCGCCTACGCGCTGATCCAGGCGCTCCGGCCCCGACACTTCGAGCTGCTCGGCTCCCCCGCGGCCGGCCTCGCGCTGGGCCGCCTGGCCCTCGAGGACGGGCTCGTCTTGCCCCTGCTCACCAAGGCGGGCGGATTCGGCGGGCCGGACCTCTTCACCACGCTCCTTGGAGGAACCCCGTGACCGCTGCCCGCGTTCCCGTGCTCGGCATCACGATGGGCGATCCCGCCGGCGTCGGGCCGGAGATCATCGCCAAGGCGCTCGCCCACCCCGAGGTCGTCGCCTCCTGCCGGCCGGTGGTGATCGGCGACCGGTCGGTGATGGCGGCCACGCTCGAGCTGCTGCGCTCGCCTCTCGTCCTGCACGCGGTCTCCTCGGTGGACGCGTGCGAGTTCCGGCCGGGCCACCTCGAGTGCCTGGACCTCGCCAACGTGGAGTGCGCGACGCTGCCCAAGTCCACCGTGAGCGCCGACGCGGGACGGGCCGCCTACGCCTACATCGAGACCGGGGTGCGCCTCTGCCAGGCCGGGCAGATCGACGGCATCGTCACCGCGCCGGTCAACAAGGAGGCCCTCGCGGCGGCCGGCGTCCAGCACTCCGGCCACACCGAGATCCTGGCCCGCCTGACCGCCACCAAGGACTTCGCGATGCTGCTGCTGGGCAAGGAGCTGCGCGTGATCCACGTCACCACCCACGTGGCCCTCCGCAAGGTGCCGGACCTGGTGACGCGCGAGCGCGTGGGCCGCGTCATCCAGCTCGCGCAGCAGACCATGACCGGCCTCGGGCGGACGCGGGCCCGCATCGCGGTGTGCGGGCTCAACCCGCACGCGGGCGAGGACGGCCTCTTCGGCGACGAGGAGAAGACCCAGATCATCCCCGCAGTCGAGGACGCGCGGCGCCAGGGCCTCGACGTGTACGGCCCCCTGCCCGCCGACACGCTCTTCTCGCGCGCCCGCGGCGGCGAATTCGACATCGTGGTCGCCATGTACCACGACCAGGGCCACGTGCCGGTGAAGACCCTCGGCTTCAACTACGACGAGAAGAGCGGCACCTGGACCGGGCTCTCCGGGGTCAACGTCACGGTGGGCCTGCCGTTCCTGCGCGTCTCGGTCGACCACGGCACCGCCTTCGACCGCGCCTGGAAGGGCATCGCCAACCCGGAGAGCATGCTCGAAGCCATCGACGTCGCCGTACGCATGCTCACCGCGGGAAGCGCGAACCGAGACCAGTGACCCTCCACCGACGCGGGACATACGGCGAGCGGTGGGGGGGCTCGGGGGAGGAGCGGCGCCCGCTCCCCCCCGATCAGAACAAGCCGTCAGGGTCGCCGCCCACGAACGGCCGCCCCGACCGCCATCACCACACGCGCTAGCTCGTGTCCCACTACCGCATCGCCCAGATCGGCGGCGACGGCATCGGGCCCGAGGTGCTGGCCGAGGCGGTGCGCGTGCTCGAGGCCACCCAGCGGGACGGGTTGCGCTTCTCGTTCGAGGAGGCGGAAGTCGGGGCCGCCCTCTACCGGCGCACCGGCGAGGATCTCCCGCGCGAGACGGTGGACCTCTGCCGGGCGGTCGACGCCATCCTCTTCGGGGCGGCCGGCTTGCCCGACATCCGCCACGCCGACGGCACCGAGCTCACGCCCCAGATCACCCTCCGCATGGGCCTCGACCTGTACGCGGGCATGCGCCCGGTCAAGCTCTACCCCGGCGTGCCGAGCCCCCTGCGCCTGCCCGCCGACGGGCGCATCGACTACGTGATCTTCCGCGAGAACACCGAGGGCCTCTTCGCCTCGCTCGGCGGCGGATCGAAGGTGGGCGAGGAGCTCGCGGTGGACACCCTGGTGATCACGCGCAAGGGCACCGAGCGGGTGGTGCGCCGCGCCTTCGAAACCGCGCGGGTGCGCGGCCACGGGGCGCCCGCGGACGGCGTGACCCGGGTCACCTGCGTGGACAAGGCCAACGTGTTCCGCTCCTACGCGTTCTTCCGGCAGGTGTTCCAGGAGACCGCGGGCGACTACCCCGACGTGCGCACCGACTTGGCGTACGTGGACGCGATGAGCATGTACCTGGTGCAGGCGCCGTGGCGCTACGACGTGATCGTGCTCGAGAACATGTTCGGCGACATCCTGTCCGACCTGGGCGCCGCCACCGTGGGCGGGCTCGGCCTGGCCCCGTCGGCCGACGTGGGCGACCGCTACGCGCTCTTCCAGCCCTGCCACGGCAGCGCGCCCGACATCGCGGGCAAGGGCGTCGCCAACCCGATCGCGGCCATCCTCTCGGCCGCGCTCCTGTGCCGCTGGCTCGGCCTCCAGCAACGCGACCCCGCGGTGACCGCCGCCGCCGACCGCATCGACGCGGCGGTGGCCCGCGCCCTGACCGATCCCCGTGCCCACACCCGCGACCTCGGCGGGTCCGCCTCGACGCGAGAGTGCGCCGACGCGGTGATCGCCGCCCTCTAACGGAAGAACGAGGCCCCCACGATGGACCATCACGCACTCCACGAGCTGATCGCCCAGGTCCGGGCGGGCCGCCTCGGCCGCCGCGCCTTCGTGCAGACCATGGTCGGGCTGGGCCTCACCGCCCCGCTCGCCGCGCAGATGCTGGCCTCCGCCGGGGTGGCACAGGCCCAGCCGAAGGCGCCCGCGTTCAACGCGACGAAGCGCGGCGGGGGCGGGCTGCTCAAGACCCTCTGGTGGCAGGCGCCCACCCTGCTGAACCCGCACTTCGCCACCGGCACCAAGGACCAGGACGCCTCGCGCATCTTCTACGAGCCGCTGGCCGGCTTCGATCCGGACGGCAACGTGGTCCCCATCCTCGCCACCGAGGTGCCGAGCGTCTCGGCGGGCACGCTCGCCAAGGATCTCACGTGGGTGACCTGGCGGCTGAAGCGTGGCGTGACCTGGCACGACGGCAAGCCGTTCACCGCGGACGACGTCGTGTTCACCTGGGAGTACGTGTCCGACCCGGCCACCTCCGCGATCACGAGCGGCTCGTTCCGCGAGATCGCGAAGATCGAGACCCCCGATCCCTACACGGCGAAGCTCTTCTTCACCAAGCCCCAGCCCTTCTGGGCCGACGCCTTCTGCGGCGTCCGCGGCCTGGTCGTGCCCAAGCACCACTTCGACGCCTTCCGCGGCGCCAAGTCCCGCGAGGCGCCCGCGAACCTCAAGCCGGTCGGCACCGGGCCCTTCCGCTTCGTCGACTTCAAGCCCGGTGACGTGGTGCGCGCCGAGATCAACCCGAGCTACCACGTCCCGAACCGGCCCTACTTCGACACGCTCGAGATGAAGGGCGGCGGAGACGCGGTGTCGGCGGCGCGAGCCGTGCTCCAGACCGGCGAGTACGACTACGCGTGGAACATGCAGGTCGAGGACGACATCCTGGTGCGGCTCGAGCAGGGCAGCAAGGGCCGGGTCAACATCTGGGCCACCGGCAACGTCGAGCACATCCAGCTCAACACCACCGACCCGTGGACCGAGGTCGACGGCGAGCGCTCGAGCTCCAAGACCACCCACCCGCTCCTGTCCGACCCCGCGGTGCGCCAGGCCCTGAGCCTCCTGGTGGATCGCTCCGCGGTGCAGGAGCAGATCTACGGGCGCCAGGGGCAGACCAGCGCGAACTACCTCAACGCGCCGCCGCGCGTGCGCTCGTCCAGCATGCGGTGGGAGTTCAATGTGGAGAAAGCCGCCCAGATCCTGGATGCGACGGGCTGGAAGCGCGGCGGCGACGGCATCCGCGCCAAGGACGGCAAGCGCCTCAAGCTCGTGTACCAGACCTCGATCAACGCGCCCCGGCAGAAGACCCAGCAGATCGTCAAGCAGGCCGCGGCCAAGGCGGGCATCGAAATCGAGATCAAGTCGGTCACCGCGTCGGTGTTCTTCTCGTCGGACGCGGCCAACCCCGACACCTACCCCCACTTCTACAGCGACCTCCAGATGTACACGAACGGGCCCAACGCGCC
>DATGBR010000151.1:0-7459 GCA_035312605.1 Candidatus Methylomirabilota bacterium | reverse complement strand
TCGCAGCTGTGGAGCTGGATCAGGTCGAGCCGGTCGGTGCGCAGGCGCTTGAGGCTCCGCTCGATGCTCGACAGGAGGGACGCCTCGCGCCAGTCGCCGCGGCCGTAGCCGCGCGGGTGGCCGCACTTGGTCAGGAGGTGGATCTCGTCCCGCCGGGATCCCAGCGCGGCGCCGATCAGCGATTCGCTGTCCTCGTAGCACTCGGCGGTGTCGATCACGTTGAGCCCGGCGTCGAGCGCTCCGCCGAGGAGGCGGGCCACCGTCCGCCCGCCGGCCCGCTCGTAGCCGATCTCGGAGCCGCCGAAGCCGAGCACGCTCACGTCCATGTCGGTCCGTCCCAGCCGGCGGCGTTCCATGACCGGACGCGGGTCAGGCCGTCCGAGACGCGGCCACCTCGTCACGCTCCATCCGCGCCCGCATCCGCGCGCGCAGGCCCTCCACGATGTGCGCGGGGGCGGTCGCGGGGGAGCCGGCCCGGAACGGCGGCTGCGGATCGTACTCGATGCTCAGCTGGATGGCTTGCGCCGCGTCGTCGCCCGCGATGTGGGCGGCCAGCGTGAGCGCCATGTCGATGCCCGAGGACACACCCGCCGCAGTGATCACCTTGCCCTGCTCCACCACGCGCCGGAGCGTCGGACGCGCACCGTAGGCGGGCAGGCGGTCGAGCGACATCCAGTGCGTGGTGGCCTCGAGCCCCTTCAAGATGCCCGCGGCGGCCAACAGCATGGAGCCGGTGCAGACCGACGTGGTCCACTGGCTCGTCGCGTGGGCCGCGCGGATCCAGTCCAGCAGTGGGTTCGGCGCCTCGAGCGCGCGCGTCCCGAAGCCGCCCGGCACCATGACCACCTCCGGATGCGGCACCGCCGACAGCGGCTCGTCCGCCATCAGGGTGAGCTGGCGGTTGTCGGTGCGGTAGGGGCCCGCAGTCACCGCGACGAAGCGGACCCGGGCGCCGGGCAGGCGCGAGAGCACCTCGTAGGGGCCGATGGCGTCAAGTGCGGTGATGCCCTCGAAGAGCGGGATCGCGATGTCCATGGGGATGATCTCCTAGAGGCCGCGGGCCGCTTGCAGAATTTCCTCGTCGCTCGGGAACTTGGAGAGGTCCTCGAGGCGCTCGGCGCACTCGATGTGCTCCCACCGGATGATACCCTCCCGGTCAATGAGGAAGTGCCCGGTCATCTGGGTGCCGTGCGCGTGCGCGATCTGCCCGTCGATCTCGGTCATCTCGAACCCATCCTTCTTGTTCAGGGTCTCCATCGCCGCGAAGGGGTTCTGGGGCTCGGGCAGCTCCCCGGTGGGATCTATCTTCATCGCGAGCAGCTGGCCCATCGTGAGCTTCCCCTGGGCCCACGAGGCTTCCGATTCCTTCTCGACGACCACCCCGGCCGGCACCCCGAACGACCGGTGCGTCGCGGCCTCGGGGTCCGCGGTGAGCAACACGCGCGCGGGGCGGTACTTGAAGTAGAGCCGCGCGCGCTCCAGCGGAGTGTTGACCACCGCCATCGTCTCCACGCCGAACGCCTTGAGCTTGTCCTGCGTGGTGCCCAGCTGTACGAGCTGGCGACGACAGAAGGGGCAGTGCAGCCCGCGGAACAGGGCGATCAGGACCGGACTGCGCCCGCGATAGTCGTCGAGCGAGACCTGGCCCTCCCGGTTGACCGCGGGGAGCGTGACGGAGGGAGCGGAATCACCGGGACGAAGGCGTGTAGGCGCCATGAGCGGGCTGCCTTTCTTGTTCGGGTTGTGTTCGCGTCAATCCAGGAACGGCAGGACCACCAGCGCGTCGGGCTCGAGCCCGGCCCGCTCGCACACCGCCTGGGCCTTCACCATGAACTCCTCCGCCTGAACCTCGTCACCCAGGTCCAGGTGCACGGTCGCGAGGCCATCGTAGCAGGGAAACAGCAGCTGCGGCTCGTCGGCCTCCTCCGCGAGGACGAGCGCTTCGCGGTAGTGCGCGATCGCACGGGTCGGCTCGCCGTGGCACTGGTAGATCTGCCCGAGCACGATGAGCGGCACCGCGAGGTGATCGAGCTGGCCGAGGCGCCGGTCGAGATCGATGGCGGCATGCGCCGCGCCGATGCCCTGCTCGTCGCAGCGGTTGGTGAGCGCGCAGTAGGCCACCGCGAGATTCGTGTAGAGGCGCGACTGGAACCCGAGGTCGCCGATCTTCTTGGCCATCTCGAGGCCGGCGGCACAGGTCTCGATGGCCCGGGCCGGATCGAGCGTGCTGTAGAGCACGCTCAGGTTCGCGAGCCCGCGACAGGCGGCCTGGAGCAGGCCGGTCTCCTGGGCGAGAGCCACGCTCCGCTCGATGTGCTCGACCGCCTCCTCCAGCCGCCCCAGGCGGGCAAACGCGACCCCGAGCGTGTTGTGGCTCTGCGCGGCGGCGGTCATCGCCTCCACGCGCCCGTCCGCGTCGAGCGCGGGGTCGGCCGCGAGCCGCTCGGCATGGAGCCGTGCCTGCTCCGCCCAGTCGACGGCCCGCTGGCTGTCGCCGCTGCGGAAGGCCTGCCGGCCCATCTCCTGGTAGAGGTGCGCCTGCTCGATGTGCTCGCGATCGTCGCCGAGCAGGGCGAGCCCGGCCTCGAAGCACTGGAGCGCCCGGGCCCGCGCGCCCGCATCCCAGTGGAGGCCGCCCATCTTGCGAAGGATCCGGGCCTGGGCCGCCGCGTCTCCCGCGGCGCGGTATCCGGCCTCGACGATCTCGTACTCGCCGAGCGCGGCCGCCCGCCGCCCGGTCGGGCCGAGCAGGTCGGCCATCCGCTCCCGGGCCACGAGCCGCTCGGTCTCGATCTGGGCCGCCGCGGCCGGCTCGTCGCAGTGCTCGAGCGCCTCGAGGGCCCGCTGGTAGTGCTGGATGGCGTCCGCGTTGGCGTACATGCCGCGGGCCCAGTCGGCGGCGGCTACCAGGTACCGCGCGCCCCGCCGCTTGTCGGCGCCGAGGGACCAGTGATGGCCGAGGGCCACCAGTCGCTCGAGGCTCTCGAGGTCGCCCGCCCCCTGGGCCTCGAGGGCGGTCCCCACGAGGGTGTGCAGCTCGGTGCGCCGGGCCACGAGGATGTTCTGGTACACGATCTCCTGGAGGAGGCCGTGGCGGAACCGGTGATCCGGCCCCGGCGTCACCAGATCGGCCGAGGCGAGCGCGGCGAGCGCCGCGTCCACCGCACCGGGCTCGGCCGCGACCGCCTTCAGCAGCGGAACCTCGAAGCGGGGCCCGATCACGGCCGCCTCCTGGATGACCCGTCGCTCCGCGGCGGCGAGCCGGTCCAGGCGCGCCAGCAGCAGCCCGTGCAGCGTGGCGGGCACCTGCGCGGTCGCGGCCTCCGCGGTGCAGCGCCACGCCAGGCCGTCGCGGACCAGCACCCCCGCCGCGACCAGCGCGCGCACCACTTCCTCGAGGTACAGCGGGTTGCCCCCGGCCCGCTCCAGGATCAGCTCTCGCAGGTGCTCCGGGAACAGGTGCGTCGCGTCTCCGAACCACGCGGCCAGGAGGTCCTCGCTGCCGGACCGCGACAGCGGCGTGACCTCGATCGCGGTGTGCGGGGTGTGGCTCGTGCCGAGCGCGTCCGGCTCGAGCGTCGGCCGATACATCAGCAGGACCAGGAGCGGCCGATCGGCGAGCCGGTCCGCGACCGCGCCGATCAGCTCGATGGAGGCGGCGTCGGCCCAGTGCAGGTCCTCGACGAGCAGCACCAGCGGGCCGGCGGCGAGCCGCCGCTCCACCAGGGTGCGGGTGGCCATGAAGATCTGGCGCTTGAGCTGCGCCGGCTCCAGATGGCGGATGCGCGCGTCGGCCTGCTCGAGCCCGAACAGGCGGGCGAGCGCGGCCACCATCGCGGCCCGATCCTCCGCGCCGACCCCGAGCGTCTCGAGGCCCGCCGCGAGCTTGCTCCGGGCGGCCTCGACGGAATCGCCGTGCTCCACCCCGTAGGCGTCGCGCAGGAGCGTGGCCACCGCCCCGTAGGTCTGCTCGCCCAGCGCCGAGCACGCCGCGCGCCGGATCGTGACGCCCTCGAGACGCCCGGCCGCTTCGAGGCGCGCGAAGAACTCCCGCTGCAGCCGCGACTTCCCGGCCCCGGGCTCCCCGATGAGGCTCAGCACCTGGGCGCGCCCCGCCCGCATGTCCGCGAAGGCCGCCTCCATCCGGGTGAGCTCGCGCTCGCGGCCCACGAGGGGCGCGGCCAGCCCGAGGCCCTCGAGGCCGCGCGCCGAGCGGGGCGCCGCGAGCGGGCCCAGCAGGCGATGCACCCCCACCGGCTCGCTCTTGCCCTTGAGCGCCACCTCCTCGCGCGGGGCGAAGGAGAAGGCGTGGTGGGTGAGCTGATACGTCGCGTCGCCGATCAGGATCTCGCCCGAGGGCGCCGCGCTCTGCAGGCGCGCGGCGGTGTTGACGGTGTCGCCGGTCACCGCGTAGGCGGCGTCGGCGGTCGAGCCGATCCGCCCCGCCACCACCGGACCGGTGTTGACCCCGATGTGCAGGGCGAGCGGCCTGCCCACCCGCCGCTCCCAGCGGCGGTTGAGCGTCTCCATCCGATCGCGCATCATGAGGGCCGCGCGCAGGCCGCGCTCGGGATCGTCCTCGTGCGCGGTGGGAGCGCCGAAGACGGCCATCACCGCGTCGCCGACGAACTTCTCGACGAACCCCTCGTACTGCTCGATCGACGCGGACATCTCGCGGAACAGGTCGGCCTGGATCCCGCGCACGTCCTCGGGGTCGAGTCCCTCGCTCAGCGCGGTGAAGCCGGCCAGGTCCGCGAAGAGCACGGTGACCGGGCGCCGGTCGCTGTCGGGCGCGGAGGGCGGCGAAGGCGGAGGCGCCGGCGCGGTCGCCAGCTTCGCTCCGCACTTCGGACAGAATGCGAAGTCGGGAGGCGCGTCGAAGCGGCAGCCGCTACACGTCATGTGGACGGAGCGACGTCGATCTCCTGGGGCATCGGGATGCCGCGTCGGGACAACTCACCTTGCAGATCGAGGGCGCGGGTGCCCACCGGACGGCCACCCGGCACCGTCCAGAACACCTCGAACTCGAGGCCGTCCGGATCCTTGGCGTAGAGCGACAGGCTCACCCCGTGATCGGAGGAGCCGACGAGCGAGCGCGCCTCGATGAGGCGCCGGCGGGCCCGCACCAGGTCGGTCAGCTCGCCCACTTCCCAGGCCGAGTGGTACATGCGCACCGCCCCCTCGTCGGGGCCGGTCACTCCCGGCTGCTCGAAGAGCCCCAGGTGGTGATCCTCCGTGCTGCCCGCGATGCGCAGGAAGGCCGCGTTCGGATAGCGTGTCTTCACCTCGAACCCGAGGACGTCGCAGTAGAAACGCACGCTGCGATCGACGTTCGACACCCAAAGCACCAGGTGCTGCAGCCGCTTGAGCCCGATGCCGCTGTTCATTGCGCGACCTCCACCGGTAATGCGCCCGGTTCCCGGGCGCTCATCGGCCCGGGTACTCCACGCTGACCGTGATGGCCGCGCACGCGATGATGGTGTCGGCTCCCGGCACCTTGAGGCCGCCCGCGACCGGGCGCACCGTCACCTCGCCGTGGGGCAGCTCCTTCTTCACGCGCTCCACGTCGACCTTGCCGGGATCGGGCACGCCCACCGTGACGTCGACCAGCATGCGCCCGCCCTTGGCGCGCACCTCGGTGAAGAGCGGCAGGCTCGAGTGCCGGATCGCGTCCGACACCGCCCGGCACGCGGCCTTCGTGCCCTCTTCCCCGTGCACGTCCACGCCCATCCCGAACTCGAGGACCATCGCCTGTGCGCTCACTCGTCGCTCCTCTCTCTGCTATCCTCACTTCTATCCAATAAGGCTGCCGCCCATGACGCGAATGGTGTCGCCGGTGATGTAGGACGAGGCGTCCGAGGCCAGGAACACGCACGCGTCCGCGATCTCCTCGGGGCGGCCGAGCCGGCCGAGCGGGATGCGCTTCAGCTGATCGGGACCGCCGGGAGGGGCCTGGCGGAACTCAGGGTACCACTCGGCGTAGCGGCGCTCGGTGTCGATCGTGCCGGGCACCACCATGTTCACCCGGATGCCCGACGGCCCCAGCTCCGCGGCGAGGGCGCGCACCAGGCCGAGCAGACCGGTCTTGGCCGCGGTCACCGCGGCGGTGCCCGACCGCCCGGTCAGGCTCGACTGCCCGCCCAGCGCGATGATGCTTCCGCGCCCGCGCGCCTGCATGCCCGGCACCACCGCGCGGGCCAGGTAGAAGGCCGAGTGCAGGTTCACCGCGAACACCCGGTGCCAGTCCTCGATCGCGGTCTCGGTGAGCGACTTGTGCGGGCGGATGGCCGCGTTGCACACGAGCACGTCGATGGCCTCGAGCACCGCGAGCCCGCCCTCGACCATGCGCGTGACCGCCTCCGGGTCTCCCACGTCGCCCAGCACGCAGACCGCGCGGACCCCGCGGGCGCGGCACTCGTCCCCCACCACCTCCAGCTCGTCGCGGTTGGCGCGCGTGTTCAGCACCAGGTCGGCGCCCTCGGCCGCGAAGGCGAGCGCGATGGCGCGACCGATGTTGCGGCTGGCGCCGGTGACGAACGCGGTGCGGCCCTTCAACTTCGTCGACGGAGCGCTCGTGGCCGTCACGCGGGCACCGCCAGCGCGGTGACGTGCGGCATCACCTCGGCCACGAAGAGATCGACGTTGGCGGCCGCCTCCGCCTCGGTCATCTCGCCGAACATCAGCCGGCAGGTCATGTAGGTGCAGCGGCTCGCCGCGACCTGGCGCTCGATCTCCGCGCGCACCTGGGCCGGCGTGCCCGCGATGGCCACCCCGCGGCGGCGCGCCTCGTCGAAGTCGGGCGCGAAGCGGAACGGGACCGCGCCGAAGTCGCGCCAGAGCTTGGTGAGGTTCGCATACCAGACCGCGTAGTTGGCCCGGCCGAGCGCCATCGCCGCGTCCTCGGTCGAGCCCACCACCACGTGACGGCCCATCCCGAGCCGCGGAGTCGGCGCGTCGCCGAGCTTGCGCTGCCACACCTCCCGGTAGCGCTCGAAGAGCGGCGCCGACATCTCGGCTCCGAGGTTCGTGATCACGTTGACCCGATTGGTAGCGGCCCACTCCGCCCCGGCCGCGTGCCCGAGCCCGTACCAGAGCGGCGGGTGTGGCTTCTGCAGCGGCTTCAAGATCATCGGGACCTTTCGATAGGTGTATTTCGGCCCCCGGTGGTCGAGCACGTCGCTGGTCAGGCCCTGGAGCACGATCTCGAGGATCTCCCGGTAGATCTCCTCGGTCTCCAGGTGGTGGAGGTCGAAGAAGGCCATCTCGTAGGGCACGATCCCCCGCCCCACCCCGAAGTCGAACCGGCCCCGGGAGAGCTGATCGAGCATGCACACCTCCTCGATGAGCCGGAGCGGGTCGTAGAGCGGCAGGCAGTACACGCACGGCCCGAGGCGGATGCGCCGGGTGCGCTGGGTGGCCGCCGCCAGGAAGATGCCCGGCACCGGGGCCAGGCCGAGGG
>DATGBR010000150.1:0-5399 GCA_035312605.1 Candidatus Methylomirabilota bacterium | reverse complement strand
CTCACCAAGGACTTCAAGGTCGACATCCTGATCAGCGAGGCCACCCGCAAGAGCCTCGACCCCTCGGTGCCGGTCGAGGAGCTGCCCGCGGTGCGCGTGAAGGGCCGCGCCGAGGAAGTGAACGTCTACAAGGTGGTGTGACGGTGGCGCTCCACCCGTTCCGCTTCGGCGTCACCGCGCCGACCGTCCTGTCGGGCCCCGCCTGGGTGGAGCGCGCCCGGCGCATCGAGCAGCTCGGCTACTCGATCGTCCACGTCCCCGACCACTTCCGCGACCAGCTCGCCCCGGTCCCCGCCCTGACCGCCGCCGCGATGGCGACCACGCGGCTCCGCGTGGGCTCGCTCGTGTTCTCCAACGACTTCCGCCACCCGGTGGTGCTCGCCAAGGAGGCCGCCACCATCGACGTGCTCTCGAGCGGGCGCTTCGAGCTGGGGCTCGGCTCCGGCTGGCTCCGGGAGGAGTACGACCAGGCCGGCATCTCCTTCGACGCGCCCGGCACCCGGATCGAGCGGCTCACCGAAGCCGTCTCCATCGTCAAGGGCTTGCTGGGAGGCGGGCCGGTGACGTTCGCGGGCCGGCACTACACGATCACGGGCCTGCAAGGGCGGCCGAGCCCGATCCAGCGCCCGCATCCGCCCATCCTGATCGGCGGGGGCGGGCCGCGCACCCTCTCGCTCGCGGCGCGCGAGGCCTCGATCGTCGGGCTCGTGCCGCGCGCGCGGCGGGACGGCGGCGGCCTCGATCGAGGGGACTTCGGCGAGGCGGCGCTCCGGGAGAAGGTCGGGAGGGTACGCGACGACGCGGTTCCGCGTCGGGCGCGAGGTGGTGCTCGAGAGTCCTTACGTGCTGATCGGCACCGTCGACGAGGTCTGCGCAACGCTGCGGCAGCGGCGGGAGTCGTACGGGGTCTCGTATCTCACCGTGTTCGATCGGGATCTGGAGGTGTTCGCGCCGATGGTGGAGCGGCTGGCTGGGACGTGAGGGAGCTCGGCACCGCCCCTCACCCTGCCCTCTCCCCTGAGGGGAGCGGGGTGAGTGGAGGAACGGCTCGTCTTACCTGAATCTCGGGAGGACTTCGCGCGCGAAGAGGTCCATCGAGCGGCGGACCCGGTCCTCGGGGAGGCCGCCGAAGTTCATCCAGCACATGAGCTGGCCCACGCCCATCTGGCGCATCTGCTCGATGTGGCGCGCCACCGTGTCGGGCGAGCCGAAGGCGAGCGTCTCGGCCACGAGCCCCTCCCAGGTGATCTTCGAGAGCCGCTCGACCATCGCGCGGAATCCGGGCTGGAGCGTCGGGTGGCTCGCCTCGATGCGCTCGGGAATGAGGAACTTGCGGAAGGACTCCTGGTACCACATCTCGGCGTCGCGGGCCTCTTCCAGCGCCTGCGCGTCGGTGGGCGCCACGTAGATCTGCCGCGAGACGCCCCAGCGCGAGAGCAGCGCGGCGATGTCGTCCGCGCTGCGCCCGGCCTTCTGCAGGGTGGCCACGTAGCGGTCGCGGCTGGCCACGAGCTGCTCCACGCCGCCGAAGAGCAGCGAGTTGAGCATGGGCCAGCCGCGCAGCGCGGTGCCCTCGATGGAGTCGGGGGACACGCACACCTGGTAGAGCGGCGGGTGCGGGCGCTGCAACGGCTTCGGGATCACCCGCACCTCGGGGATCTGGAAGTAGCGGCCGTCGTACGAGAAGCGCTCCGCGGTCCACGCGCGCTGGATGATCTGCACCGCCTCGTCGAAGCGCTCGCGGCTCTCCACCTGCGGCACCCGGTAGCCGATGAACTCCGACGGCCGGTTGCCGCGCCCCACGCCCACGTCGAGGCGGCCGCCCGAGATGATGTCGACCAGGGCCAGCTGCTCGGCGATGCGGATCGGGTCGTGGAAGGGCAGGATCGCGGCGGCCAGCCCGATGCGCACGCGCGACGTCCGCGAGGCCACCGCGGAGGCCAGGGTGGCCGGGTCGACCGAGAGGCCGTAGTCGATGAAGTGATGCTCGGTGAGCCAGACCTCGTCGAAGCCCAGCTCCTCCGAGAGCACCATCTGGTCCAGCTCGCGCTGGATGATCTCGGCGTGGCGACGGCCGGGGGCGGCCTGCAGGAAGAAGTAGGTGCCGAAGCGCATCACGCGACTCCCAGGTATCGAGTCTTCACATCTTCGTTGGTCATGAGGTCGTCCGGCGTGCCGCTGTGGACGATCTGCCCGCGGCTCAGCACGTGCACCCGATCGGCCACCGAGAGCGCGAGGGCCAGGTTCTGCTCCACCAGCAGGATCGACAGCCCGCTCCGCTTCAGCTCCGCGAGGACGCGGCCCACCTCGCGCACCAGCAGCGGCGCCAGCCCCTCGGTCGGCTCGTCGAGCAGCAGCAGGTCGGGGTTCGACATCAGCGCGCGGCCGATCGCCAGCATCTGCTGCTCGCCCCCCGAGAGCTTGTTGGCCCGATTCGCGGCCCGCTCCCGCAGGCGTGGAAACAAAGCATACACCTGCTCCAGGCTCCATCGCCCGGTGCCGCGCCGGGCGACCTCCAGGTTCTCGCGCACGCTGAGCGAGGGGAACACCCGGCGGCCCTGCGGCACCAGCGCCATGCCCAGCTCCACCATGCGGAACGACGGCAGGCGGGTGATCTCGGCGCCCTTGTAGCGGACGTGGCCATCGCGCGGCGGGGTGAAGCCCACGATGGAGCGCACCAGCGTCGTCTTGCCCATGCCGTTGCGCCCGAGGATGGCGAGCACCTCGCCCGGGTCGACCCGCAGCGAGATGCCGTGGAGGACGTGGCTCTCGCCGTAGTAGGTGTGGATGGCCTCCACCTCAAGCGCCAAGGTAGATCTCCTTCACCTGGGGATCCGCTTTCACGCGCTCGCGCGGGCCGTCGGCGATGACGCGCCCGTAGTGGAGCACCGCGACCATCTCGGACAGCTCCAGCGCGATATCCATGTCGTGCTCGATGATCAGCACCGTGATCGCGGGATCGAGCCGCCGCAGCAGCCCCGCCATCAGGCGCGACTCCGCGGGCGAGAGCCCGGCGGTGGGCTCGTCCAGCAGCAGCACCTTCGGCTGGCCGGCCATGGCCAGGGCGATCTCGAGCTGGCGCTGCTCGCCGTGCGAGAGGTTCTTCACCACCGCGTCGGCCAGCGCTCCCAGCTCGAGCGAGGCGAGCGTGGCCCGCGCGCGGTCGAGCAGCGCGGTGTAGCGGCGCACCGGGCGGAGCATCGCGAAGCGCGTCGGGGTCTGCGCCTGCACCGCGAGCAGGCAGTTCTCCAGCACGCTCAGATCGGGGAAGAGATTAGTGATCTGGAACGTGCGGGCGAGACCGAGCGCGGCGCGGCGGTGGGCGGGGGCGCCGGTGACGTCCTGGCCGAAGAGGGAGATGCGGCCCGAGCTGGGCGGCATGGCGCCCGAGATCAGGTTGAAGAGCGTGGTCTTGCCCGCCCCGTTGGGGCCGATGAGGGCGCGGCGCTCGCCCGGGCGCATCTCGAGCGTCACGCCGTCCACCGCCTGCAGGCCGCCGAAGGAGCGGCAGACGTTGTCGAGGCGGAGGGCGGGGGGCCCCTCACCTCTGGGCCCCTCACCCTGCCCTCTCCCCGGGGGGGAGAGGGGGGGATTCGGGGTCATCGGCGGCGGCCTCGGAGGGCGCCCACGATGCCGTTGGGTGCGAAGAGGATCACACCGATGTAGACGCCGCCCAGGATGAGCAGCCAGCGCTTGGTGTAGACGCTGACGAAGTTCTTCAGGAACACGATGATGCCGGCGCCCAGCGCGGGCCCGATCAGCGTGCCGGGGCCGCCGAGCGCGACCATCAGCAGGGTCTCCACCGAGGTGACGAGCTGCACGTCGTTGGGGCTGACGAAGCCGTTGTAGTAGGCCCAGAGCGTGCCGCCGAAGCCCGCGAACACGCCCGAGATGACGAACGCCGCATACTTGTGCAGCCACACGTTGTAGCCCAGCGCCTGCATGCGCGTCTCGCTCCCGCGGATGCCGCGCAGGCCGAGACCGAAGGGCGAGACCACCAGCAGCCCCATCAGCGCCCACGCCACCGCGGCGGACACCAGGCAGAAGTAGAAGAACGGCACCGGCCCGCTCAGGTCGAGCGGCCCGAGCGACGGCCGCGGCACGCCGGCGATGCCGTTGTCGCCCTTGGTGAGCGAGACCCAGCGGAACGCGAGGCCCCAGATCACCATGCCGAGCGCCAGCGTGATCATGAGGAAGTAGGTGCCGGTGGCGCGGATGGCGAGCAGCCCGAAGACGGCGGCGGTGGCCGCGGCCAGCAGCACGCCCATCGCCAGGCAGGCCACGAGGCCGGCCTGCTTCTCGGTGGCCATGATCGCGACCGCGTAGGCGCCGACGCCGAAATAGGCCGCGTGGCCCAGCGACGAGAGGCCGGTGTAGCCCAGCAGGACGTCGAGGCTCATGGCCAGGATGCCCACGATGAGCGCCTGGGTGAGGAGCGTCAGCGGGTAGGCCGGCAGCAGCGGCGCCACCGCCGCCAGGACCACGACTGCCACGGCGGCGAGCAGCGCGCGGCGCGCGATCATCCGCGGCCGAAGAGGCCCGTCGGTCGGATGGCGAGGATCAGCGCCATGGGCGCGAAGAGCGTGAAGTAGGAGAGCTCGGGGAAGAGCGCCTTGCCGAAGTTGTCGAGCAGGCCCACCAGCAGGCTGCCCGCGGCGGCTCCGGGCAGGCTGCCGAGCCCGCCCACGATGACCACCACGAACGCGTATGGCAGGACCTCGAAATCCGCCCCCGGGTACACTCCGAGGAAGCCGCCGCCGATCACCCCGCCCAGCGCGGCCAGCGCGGCGCCCAGCGCGAAGACGGCCAGCGAGACGCGCGGCACGTTGATGCCCACGCCCTGGGCCATCTCCGCGTCGTCCACCGCCGCGCGGATCATCGCGCCCACGCGCGTGCGGTCGAGCACCAGCCAGAGGGCCAGGCCCACCACGATGGCCACGCCGACGATGAAGATGCGGTAGATCGGGAACACCGCGCCGCCCAGGCGGGTGGTGCCGGTCAGGAGCGCCGGGATCGGCACCGTGTAGGGATCGCCGCCCCAGATGAGCAGCGCCAGGTCCTGGAAGATCAGCGCGAAGCCGATGGTCATGAGTACCTGGCCCAGCACCTGGCCGTGCAAGCGACGGAGGAAGAAGCGCTCCATGCCCATGCCCACCAGCCCGATGGCCACCGCGGAGGCCAAGCACGCCAGCGTGAACGACTTGGTGCGCAGCGCGACGGTGAGGCCGACGTAGCCGCCCAGCATGAAATAGGAGCCGTGCGCGAGGTTGACGATGCGCATGACGCCGAAGATGAGCGAGAGGCCGCTCGCCAGCAGGAAGAGGAGCGCGCCGTAGGAGATGCCGTTGAACGACTGCGCGATCCAGAACTCGGTGCTCACGCCCCGAGCCCGGCTCTCA
>DATGBR010000149.1:0-5911 GCA_035312605.1 Candidatus Methylomirabilota bacterium | reverse complement strand
GTGCACGCGCTCTTCCTCTCCAAGCACGACCTGCCCGACGCGATGCGCCGCTCGCGCGACCTGCTCGCCTACGTGCCGATGATCGCGGTCACCGCCGGCTGGCGCGGCCTGTCGCTCCTCACGCGGGACGCGGTGGAGCAGGTCCCGGGCCTGCCGCGGCAGGAAGTGGACCCCACCGGGGCCGGCGACGTGTTCGCCACCGCGTTCCTCATCGCCTACAACCGCGACGGCAACCCGTGGGACGCGGCCGCGGTCGCGGCGTGCTGCGCGGCCGCCTCCGTCGAGGGCGAGGGGGTCGCGGCGATCCCGGACCGCGCGACCCTGGAGGCGCGGCTCGCGGCCTACCGACGCCGCCAGGTCGGGTGAGCGGCCCGGCGCTTGCTACCGGGCTCGACCCGGGGCTACACTCGACCGTGCGCACGCGGCGAGTCCATGGCTGACCGGAAGATCCGCATCACGGTGGGCAAGGTGACCGCGGACGCCGTCCTGAACGACTCGGAGACCGCCTCGGCGGTCTGGAAGGCCCTGCCTCTCAGCGTCGCCGGGCAGACCTGGGGCGACGAGATTTACTTCGGCATCCCGGTGAAGGCCGAGAGCGAGGATCCCCGCGAGGTGGTGGAGCTCGGGGATCTCGCCTACTGGCCGCCGGGGTCCGCGTTCTGCATCTTCTACGGGCCGACGCCGGCGAGCCGGGGGAGCGAGATCCGGCCCGCGAGCCCGGTCAACGTCTTCGGTCGCGTGCTGGGGGATTCCCAGGTGTTCAAGGTGGTGCGCTCCGGGACCATGGTCCGCGTGGAGCGCGCCTGAGCCGGAGGATGACATGAAGATCTTTCTGGATACCGCGAACGTGAACGAGCTGCGCGAGGGCGTGGCCATGGGCCTGGTGGACGGCTGCACCACCAACCCCTCGCTCATCGCCAAGGAGAAGCGCCCCTTCCGGCCGCTGGTGGAGGAGATCTGCAAGGTGGTGCCGGGCGACGTGAGCCTGGAGGTGGTGGCCACCGACTTCGACGGCATGGTGAAGGAGGGCAAGGAGCTGGTGCAGGTGGCCCCCAACGTGGTGGTCAAGTGCCCGCTCACCAAGGACGGGCTCAAGGCGGTGAAGTACCTGAGCGGCGAGGGCATCCGGGTCAACCAGACGCTCTGCTTCTCGGCTCCGCAGGCCCTGCTCTCGGCCAAGGCGGGGGCGGTCTACATCAGCCCGTTCCTGGGCCGCCTGGACGACATCGGGCACGTGGGCATGGACCTGGTCCGGGACATCTGCGAGATCTACCGGAACTACGGGTACAAGACCCAGGTGCTGGCCGCCTCGATCCGTAACCCGCTGCACGTCATCGACGCAGCCAAGGCGGGGGCGCACGTGGCCACGATGCCGTTCAACGTGCTCGAGATGCTGATGAAGCACCCGCTCACCGACATCGGCCTCAAGAAGTTCCTCGACGACTGGAACAAGCTCGGCGAGAAGATTTAGCACCCTCACAGGCCTGGGAGCGGGCGATCGTCTGGAGTCTAAGGGCGGACAACCGTCTACAGCCGAGGGCGGGCAACCGCTTAAGTCTTCAAACTCTTCATCTGCGGGGGCCCGGAAATGGCCCCCGCACTCCCCCAGGGCCGCGGGCTACTGTTTGAAGCTGGCTTCCGCCCTTTTTTGCTGCTCGGGCGTATATCTCGTGAGATGGACGCCGAGCGGGGGCTGATGGCGAGGGTGGCGCGGGGGGACCAGGCGGCGTTCACCGAGCTGGCCCAGCGCTACAGTGGCAAGCTGCTCGCGGTGGCGGGGCGGCTGCTCGGCTCCCGTGCCGATGCCGAGGACGCGGTCCAGCGCGCCTTCCTTCAGTGCTTCGCGGCCGCCGCCGGCTACGACCCCCGGTGGGCGGTCTCCACGTGGCTCTATCGCATCCTGACCAATGTCTGCGTCGACGAGCTGCGCCGGCGGGCCACCCGGACCGCCCACGACGAGCGATCGGTGGCGGGGGAGCTCTCGGCGGGGTCGAGCAATCACCATCCGCCCGCGGCCTATCTCGATCTCCACCGGGCCCTCGAGCAGGTACCGCGCGAGGCGCGGGTGCTGCTGGCCCTGCGCTACGTCGACGGGCTCTCCTACGGGGAGCTGGCGCGCATCCGGGGCATCTCGATCAACACCGTGA
This sequence comes from Candidatus Methylomirabilota bacterium, assembly GCA_035312605.1. Lineage (GTDB taxonomy): Bacteria > Methylomirabilota > Methylomirabilia > Rokubacteriales > CSP1-6 > CAMLFJ01. The sequence goes on along the minus strand of DATGBR010000149.1, from coordinate 3,764 downwards.
AGAGCCAGCTCGCGCGGGGCAAGTCCCTGCTGCGGGCCGAGCTCGGCAAGCGAGGAGCGGATCATGGATGACATGGACGAGGGCAAGCGACCGGATCGGCTGGACCTCCTGCTGACAGACTACTTCCGGCCCGAGTCGGCGGCGGCGGAGCTGCCCCGACGCATCGCGGCCGCGGCCCGGGAGTCCAGCGCCGCGCTCGAGTGGCTCGAGGCGCGGCTCGGCATCGAGGCGACGGCGCGCGGGATCTCGCGGGTGGGCACCGGGCCGGTGGGCAAGCCGGCCACCGCCGCGGCGCGGAAGCTGATCGAGCAGGCCCGTCTCGAGATCCACGAGTACCTGCGCGGGCAGCGCGCCTTCTTCCGGGTGCCGGTGGATCTCACCACCGTGCCGGACTTCCAGCGGAGCGTGCTGCAGGCGGCGGGGCACATCCCGTTCGGCGAGGCGCGCGCCTACGCGTGGATCGCCGCGCGCGTCGGCCATCCGCGCGCGGTCCGGGCGGTGGGCACCGCGCTCGGCCGCAATCCGGTGCCGCTCATCCTGCCGTGCCACCGCGTGTGGCGGAGCGACGGCGGCCTCGGCGGCTACATCTTCGGGGCGGACGTCAAGGATCGGCTGGCCGCGCTCGAGCGCACCACCCCGGTGCTGGAGGGCTGCACGAGCACGCGCATCGTGTGCCGGGTGGGCTGCATCCACGGTCGGAACATGCGGCCGGACAACCGGGTGGTCTTCGCCTCGGTGGAGGACGCGCGGTCGGTGGGCTACCGGCCGTGCAAAGTATGTCGCCCCGCGGCCTGACCGCCGCGTCGTCGGTCGAGACCCGGTTGCAGCGGATCGACTGGGAGGCGATCGCCCGCGGCCTCGGCGACCAGGGCTGGGCCACCACACCCCCGCTGCTGACCGCGGCGGAGTGCGCGGAGCTGATCGCGCTGTACCCGGAGGACGGGCGGTTCCGCAGCCGCGTCGACATGGCGCGCTTCCGCTTCGGGGAGGGCGAGTACAAGTACTTCGCGAACCCGCTGCCTCCGACCGTGCTCGACCTGCGGCGTCACGCCTACCCGCGCCTGGCCCCGATCGCGGACGCGTGGAGCATGGCCCTCGGGGGCAAGCCCACCCACCCGCCGGACCTCGACGGCTTCCTGGCCATCTGCGCCGAGCGCGGCCAGACCAGGCCCACGCCGCTGCTGCTGCGGTACGAGGCCGGCGGCTACAACTGTCTGCATCAGGATCTCTACGGCCAGATCGCGTTCCCGCTCCAGATGACCTGCCTCCTGAGCCGCCCGGGCGCGGACTTCACCGGCGGCGAGTTCCTGCTGGTCGAGCAGCGGCCCCGGGCGCAGTCGCGCGGCGAGGTGATTCCACTCGAGCAGGGCCAGATCGTGATCTTCGCGACGCGAGAGCGACCGGTCCGCGGCGCCCGCGGCGTGTACCGGGTGGCGCTTCGCCATGGCGTGAGCCGTGTAACTTCTGGGCTCCGCTACACGCTCGGGGTGATCTTTCACGACGCGGAGTAGTGTGGCGTGGGGAGGGGGGCCGGGGGGTGTCCGGGACCACGACCCTTCTCGGGCGGACTTCCTGGGAGGAGTTCCCAATCTGGGATGTTGGTGGCTCGGCTTGCGCCGGAGGGGACGGGTCTCGGACACCCCCCGTCTCCCCTCCCCACGCCACCAGGTTGTCAAATCTGATTCTGAAGCAAGCAACGCGGCACGATATTGAGGTCGAGCGCGGCGTGCATCTCCTCATCCGAGTAATCCGCGGTCGCGTCTCCTGCCGGTGGTGAGCCCGTGAAACTGGTTAGGGCTTCGATCCTATGATGGCCCCGGCGGCCAAGGCGGTGACTATCCCGAAGGGCAGATTTACCAGCAGAAGATAAACTGTAAACATCGGCCCCTGGTGCAACCCGAAATATCCCGCGCCGCTCATCGGCAAAAAGAACAAGAACAGTGCGAGCAGCGGAGCAAGGACATATAGAAATCCGACGAGGTACAGCCGATTCCAGGCGGTCCTTATAAACAGCCCGAACAGGAGGCCCCATAGTCCTCCCCAGAAGAGTGGCTTGTATATATCCGGCGACTTCAAGGAAACCGGGGCCGTTACCCCGAGTGTCGCGCTAATCCCCAACCGAAACAGCGCGTGGCTGAAAAGGACCACCGCCACTGCGCCTATCACCCCCGCCGCGAAGCAGATCGCTACCCGCTGGCCAACGGTCAAGGCACTCTGCATCGTGTTCAAGTCTTTTTCCATCGTGCTCACCTCACTCCATTGGTTGTCAGTACGGAGCCGATGCCACAGCTCCCGCCGTCGCGGATGGCCTGGCATGGGCCTTCGATAGCCTCGGGTACGCCTCCTCGCCGGCCGTCGACGCCGACGCGCCGGCCGCGAGCACGAAGGCATCGAGGAGCACGGCCAGGACGCCCGCCCTCAGGAGATCGCCCGCGACGCGGCTTCGCCGCTGCAGCCAGCGCGGGATGAGCGAGACGAGCACGAGCAGCACCCCCGCGACGGCGAGATAGCCGAGCGTGCGCCTGACGTCACCGCGGCCCTCGGACAGCGCCCCTCCCGCGAAGGTGAAGGCCGCGGTGCCGGGCAGCATGCAGATGGACGAGGTGATGGCGTAGGGCCAGAAGCCGATACGGGTCAGTCCGTAGGCGTAGTTCTGCAGGTTGAACGGGAAGAGCGGCACGAGCCGCGTGAGCATGACGATGCGCCAGCCGTGCTCGGCCGCCTGCTCGTCCAGGCGCGACAGCCGTGGGCTGGCCCGGACCCAGCGCTCCACCGTGCTGCGCACCGCGTAGCGCGCGACCAGGAAGGCCAGCGCCGCGCCGATGGTGGCGGCAATCCATACGTAGAGAGTGCCCCAGACGGGACCGAAGGCCACACCCCCGAGCACCGTGATGGGTAGCCCGGGCACGAAGAAGACCACCGCGAGGACATAGCCGGCAATGAAGACGACCGGCGCGAGGGCCCCGAACCCCTCGATCCACTGCTTGAGCCTGGCCACGTTCTCGAGACGGATCAGATCGCCGAGCCCGAGCGCCCGCGTTGTCGCCACCCCCGCGACGAGCAGGGCCAGGATCAGCACCGGCCGCGCCCACCGCCTCATCGCGTCCACCTGAGCCATGCGGCGAAGAGCTTGCGCACCCTGGGCGTGAGCCGCGTGCGGTTGTACATGTCGCCCGTCTGCCGGATCGCCTCGGCCTGGGTCGGATAGGGATGGATGACCGAGGCGAGCCGCCCCAGCCCGATGCCCGCGGTCATGGCCAGGGTCAGCTCGTTGATCATCTCGCCCGCGTGCCGGGCCACGATCGTGGCGCCCACGATCTTGTCGGTTCCACGCCTCACGTGCACCTTCGCGAAGCCATCCTCCTCGCCGTCGGCGACCGCGCGGTCGACCTCCGCGAAGGGCCGCAGATACGTGTCCACCGCCATCCCGCGCTTCTCGGCATCGCGCGCATGGAGGCCGACGTGGGCGATCTCGGGGTCGGTGTACGTGCACCACGGGATGGTGAGGGCGGAGTGCTTCTTGCGCCCCAGGAAGAGCGCATTCTGGATCACCACCCGGGCCGCCGCATCGGCCACGTGGGTGAACTTCTCGGGCATGCAGATGTCGCCCGCGGCGTAGATGCGCGGATTGGTCGTCTGGAGCCGGTCGTTCACCTTGACGCCATCCCGCCGGTCGTAGGCGACGCCGACCGCCTCGAGGCCGAGGCCCTCCACGTTGGGCACCCGCCCCGCGCCCACGAGGATCTCGTCCACCTCGACCCTGA
>DATGBR010000148.1:0-30753 GCA_035312605.1 Candidatus Methylomirabilota bacterium | reverse complement strand
GCAGAAGATGCTGCTCCACTGCGGCTCCGCCACCTGCACCACCCGGTGCATGAGGTCGCCCGAGAAGATCGCGTCGCCCGCGCTGGTGTGCACCCGCACCGCGGCGTGGCCCGGGGTGTGGCCCACCCACGGCTCGTAGGCGAGCCACGGATCGATCTGGTGCGTGCTGCTCACCATGACCGCCTGCCCCGCCTCCACCACCGGCACCACGCTGTCCGCGATGCAGCCGGACTTCTCGCGGCCGGCCTGGTCCTCGTACTTCCAGAACTCCCACTCCTCGCCCGGAAAGACGTACCTGGCCCGCGGGAACGTGGGCACCCACCGGCCGTCCACGAGCCGCGTGTTCCAGCCCACGTGGTCGACGTGGAGGTGCGTGCACAGGACCAGGTCGACCTGCTCCGGAGTGACCCCCGCCGCGGCCAGGTCGTCGAGGAAGCCGCCGCTCCGCCGGTTCCAGAGCGCGTTGTCGCCGCGGTCCTTGTCGTTGCCGACCCCGGTGTCGACCAGCACGGTGTGCCGCGGGGTGCGCACGATCCAGGTCTGGATGCGCGAGCCGAGGTCGCCGGTGACGTCGTCGAAGAAGTGAGGCTTGATCCAGCGATGGTGCGACGCGATCTTCTCCGCGTCGGACTCGGGCAGCATCTGGGCGGTGGGGAACGACGAGCGGCCGATCTCCACGATGCGCGAGATCGAGACGTGTCCGAGCGTGAGGGTGTGCATGTCGTGCTCCTAGCGTGACGTCATGTGGGGCCAGAGCGCCTCGCCGCCGCGCGCGGCGACCTCCCGGCCCAGCGCCACCGACCAGTGGCTCTCCGCGCCGAACTCGGCCCGCCAGGACCAGAGCCGGCGCGTGACGAAGTGCAGCGAGTGCTCGTAGGTGAACCCGATGGCCCCGTGCGCCTGATGGGCGATGCCCGCTCCCAGTCCCGACGCCTCGCCGGTGCGCACCTTGGCCACCGCGATCTCGAACGAGGCGTCGCCGCCCTCGCCGGTGCGCTCCACCACGTGGAAGGCCTGCTGCGCCGCCATCGCCGCGGACGCGGTGTGCCCGGCCAGGAGGGCCAGGTTCTGCTGGATGGCCTGGAAGGCGGCGAGGGGCCGGCCGAACTGCTTGCGCTCGGTCACGTACTTCACCGACTGGGCGAGCAGGAACTCGAGTCCGCCCGCCATCTGGGCCGAGCGCACCAGCGCGCCGCCCGCCCACGTCGGGTGCCGGCCGAGCCGGCCGCGCAGCGGCGCCGCCGCCACCACCGGCGCGCCGGACCACGCCAGCGTGTCGCGCGGCTCGCGCGCGAGGCTCGCATCGGCCTCGGTCTTGGCGCCCCCGGCGGCCACCAGCGCGATCATCGGCGCGCCGCCCGCGTCGGCCGCCACCACCACGTGCTCGGCGCGCGCGCCCCACGGCACGCGCGTCGCGCGGCCGCTCAGGGCGAAGCCCCCGCCCTGCCGGGCCAGGGTGAGGCCTTCATCCATGTGCACAGGCGCGACGGTCATCGGCCCGAGCGGCGCGTCCAGCCCCGCCTCGGCCAGGATCGAGCCCGCCAGCATGGTCTCGGCCAGCGGCACCGGCGCCGCGAAGCGGCCGGACGCCATCAGCACCACGAACGCGTCGTTCCACGAGCCGCCGGCGCCGCCGCGGGCCTCGGGCACCTGGGGCAGGGTGAGGCCGTTCTCCTCCAGCGCCTGCCAGAGGGCGGCGGGCCACTGGCCCTTCTCCGCCCCCTCCAGCACCGCGGTGGTGACGTGATCGGTGAAGAGGCGCGTGCAAGTCTCGGCGAGGATCGTCTGCAGCTCGTTCATGATCGCGCTCCTACCGTAGTCCGAGACCGCGGGCGATGATGCCGCGCAGCACTTCGCGCGTCCCGCCGCGCAGGGAGAAGGACGGCGCGTGCTGGACCAGGTAGCCGAGCGTCTTCTCGAACTCGGTGCCGCTGCCGATGCGGGGCTCGGCCCCGGTGAGCGCGTGCACCGCCTCCGGGATCTCCTGCTCGAAGGTGGTGCCGATGTCCTTCACCACCGCGGCCTCCAGGTTCGGGTTCTGCCCCGCCTGCAGCATGGTGGCGATCGAGAGCGACATCTGGCGCAGCGTCACCAGGTGCGCGGTGAAGTGGCCGATCAGCGCCGCGGCGCGCTCGCCCGGCTCCTTCCCCGCCTCGCGGATGAGCTCGATCACGAGCTGGAGCGACGAGAGATAGCGCTCGGGCCCGCTGCGCTCGAAGCCGAGCTCGGTCGTCACCTGCTTCCAGCCCTCGCCGTCCTTGCCGACCAGCATGTCGTCGGGGACGAGGCAGTCCTGGAAGTGCACCTCGTTGAAGTGATGGCCGCCGGCCAGGTCGATGATGGGGCGGATCGAGATGCCGGGCGACTTGAGATCGACCAGGAACTGGGAGAGGCCCTCGTGCTTCTTGTCCGGCACCACCTTCGTGCGGAACAGCGCGATCGCGAAGTCCGAGAGGTGCGCGTTGCTGGTCCAGATCTTGGTGCCGTTGACCTTGTAGCCGCCGTCCACCTTCTCGGCCCGGGTGCGGATCGAGGCCAGGTCCGAGCCCGAGTCCGGCTCGCTCATGCCGATGGCGAAGGCCAGCTCGCCCCGGGCGATGCGCGGCAGGAAGCGCTGGCGCTGCTCCTCGGTGCCGAAGCGCAGGAGCAGCGGCCCGCTCTGGCGGTCGGCGACCCAGTGCGCGCTCACCGGCGCACCCGCGGCCAGCGTCTCCTCGAGCACCACGTACCGCTCGAGCGCGGTGCGCTCGTGGCCGCCGTACTTCTTCGGCCACGTCATGCCGATCCAGCCGCGCTCGCCCATGCGGCGCGAGAAGTCGCGGTTGAACCCGCCCCAGGAGCGGGCGCGGTCCGCGGGCCGGTACTGGGCCATCTCCTGCTTGAGGAAGGTGCGGACCTCGTCGCGCAGCGCCTCCGCCTCGGGCGGAAGTGTCGACAGCTCGAAGTTGAATGTCGCCATGGTGTGGGCTCCTGATTTACCTGAACAGTGACCGCGCGATGACCATCCGGTGCACCTCGGACGGCCCCTCGCCGATGCGACGCACGCGAGCCTCGCGGTACCAGCGCTCCAGCGGGAACTCCTTGGACACCCCGTAGCCGCCGTGGATCTGCACCGCCGCGTCGACCACGCGGCCCAGCACCTCGCTCGAGTAAAGCTTGGCGATGGAGGCCTCGACCCGCGCGTCCTCACCGCGGTCCGCCTTCCACGCCCCTTCCCAGATGAGCCAGCGGCACGCGCGCAGCTCCACCTCCGCGTCGGCCAGCATCCACTGGATGGCCTGCCGCTGGCTGAGCGGCGCCCCGAACGTCGAACGCTGCTTGGCGTGGGCGACCGCCATGCGGTGCGCCGCGGTCGCCACCCCGAGATTGCAGGCCGAGTACGGGAAGCGGTTCTTGACCAGCAGATCGAAGGCCAGGTCGAGACCCTGGCCCTCCTGGCCGATCAGGTTCTCGGCGGGGATCTCGCAGTCCTCGAAGCTCACGTCGTTGGGGATCGCCGAGGTGCGGATCACCCGGATGGGCTTGGCGGTGAAGCCGGGGGTGCCGTGCTCCAGGATGAAGCACGAGATGCCGCCGCGGCCCTTCCCCTTGTCGGTCCGCGCGAAGACGATGCCCCACGGGGCGTCGTGGGCACGGGAGATGAAAACCTTTCTACCGTTGAGCACCCACTTGTCGCCGCGCCGCTCGGCCCGGGTCTGGATCGCGCCGGCCGGATCGGAGCCGCCCGCCGGCTCGGTGATCGCGAAGAACGTCTCGTAGCCCTCGCGCAGCGCGGGCACCGCGTACTTCTCGATCTGCGCCTTGCTGCCGGCCCAGATCGCGGGCGGCGGGTAGCGGCCGAAGACGCCGCAGCCCGGGTTGTAGAGCCCCATGCGGTGCTGCGCCATCGCCTCGAGAACAACGCACATACTAAAAGTATCGAGCCCGCCGCCCCCGTACTCCTCGCGGGCGCCGAGGGTCCACAACCCGGCCGCCTTGGTCTTGGCGGAGAGGCGGACGAAATCCTCGCGCGGGATCTCGGGCGCGTCGGGATCGATGGTCTGCTCGAGCGGAATGATCTCGTCCTGGACGAACCGTCGGATCTGGTCGCCGAGCAGGCGCAGCTCCTCCGGGAGCGTGAAGCCGGGGAACACCGTCATGGTGGAGTGGCTCCTCGAGAACCTTGAGGCGTGTCTGGCCGGTCGCCGGCCCTGTCAAGCCGCGAGCATAGCGCCGATGGCCCGCCGTCAGCAATCGGCAACCTTCGGGGCGGAGGAGGCAGCCTAGCGTCCGCTCGACGTGGTCAACAGCCAGAGAAGATTCAGGACCGGGCTATCGCGCTCGAGGCGGGCCGCGCGCTCGAGCCGACCACCGGCACGAGGAGGACGCTCGTGACGACCAGGACCGCCACCCACGTACCCATCCCACCGGCCCTCACTCATGGTGTCCCGTCAGATACGAACGACGGCGACCTTGTTGGCGGCCAACCAGGCCGACACCTTGGCCCATCCGACCGGATCCCGCTCCTCCCAGGCCCGCAGGGCCGCGGCCGGGACGACGACCCAGGGGAGATCATTGCGAACGACGCGCTCCACCAGCCAGGCCAGATCCGTGCTCGAGTTGAGCTGAGCCAGCAGGGCGTCCGCCGAGCACGGCGCGCCGCCGCCCTCGCGCGCGCTCGGAGGCTTGATCTCGGTCGTGCTCCTCGGGGTCTCGCTCATCCGATGCACTGCGGGCAACCGTCGTGCCACATAGGCGACGCGGCCAGGTCGTTGGAATTACTGGATGCCCACGAGTGACGTCCCGGCATGTCGGTAGGACCTTCCCGGGCGACCGGGAACTTTCGGGACCATACCTCTCCTGCAATTATTTGCAGGACGAGCAGCGGACGACCGGCCCGCGCGCATTCGCGTTGCCATCGACGCGGGACTTCAGGAAGATCGATTGGACGCCGTTCAGCCAAGACAGGAGGAGCGTCGATGATCAATCACAAGTGGTGTACGGTGACCGCCGCGCTGTGCGGGGTCCTCGCGGTGGCGGATGCCGCGGGGGCCGACTGCGCATGGGTGCTCTGGTCCCAGGTGCACGATCCAAAACCGGGGGCGTGGGTTCTCCAGACCGCGTTCCCGAACGTGGGCGCCTGTACCAAGGCCCTCGACCAGCGGGAGAAGGAGGGTCGCAAGGCGACCTACGTCACGGAGGGCGGCGCCAAGGTCAAGGGCCTGACCGACCGGCGCGCCTCGACGGACCTGCTCCTCCTGTACGGCAGCGACGTCAGCAACGGAGGGGTCGCGTGGCAATGCTTCCCGGAGACCGTGGACCCGCGAGGATCCAAAACGAAGTGAGGCCTCGCCGTGCCTCGCGGCGAGCCCGATGAATCGGGGTACACTCCCCCGAGCGACCACTTCGAACGAGGAGAACCGCCCGATGCAGAAGCGCTGGTCCCTGTCGGTGCCGATGGACGGCTTTGCCCTGACCGAGCTGACCGAGGTGGCCCGCGAGGCCGAGCAGCTCGGATACACAGACGCCTGGTCCTTCGAGGTGGACGGCATCGACGGCTTCACCCCGCTGGCCATCATCGGGCTCGCCACCAACATGCGGCTCGGCACCGCCATCGCCAACGTCTACACCCGCGGGCCGGCCACCCTGGCCTCTACCGCGGCGGGGCTCGCCGACCTGGCGCCCGGGCGCTTCGTGCTCGGCATCGGCGCGGGCTCGCAGCCCATCGTGGAGTCGTGGAACGGCGGCCAGTTCAGCCGGCCCGCCACCCGCGTGCGCGAGACCGCGCAGTTCCTCCGCAAGGCGTTGGCCGGCGAGCGCGTGGTCTTCAAAGGCGAGACCTTCTCGGTGGATGGCTTCCGCCTCACCCGCGTCCCCGCCCACCCGGTGCCGATCTACGTCGCGGCGCTCCGCGAGGGCATGCTGAAGGTCGCGGGCCAGGTCGGCGACGGCGTCATCCTGAACTGGCTCTCCCCCGACGACGTATCGCGCTCGGTGGGCGTGGTGCGCGCGGCCGCGCGGCAGGCCGGCCGCGATCCCGACGCCATCGAGGTCACCGCGAGGCTCTTCGTCAACCTCGACCCCCCCGGGCCAGAGTCGGATCTGGCGGTGCGCCGCCACATCGCGGGCTACCTGAACGTGCCGGTCTATCGCGCGTTCCAGGAGTGGCTCGGCCGCACCGAGTCGCTCGGCCCGATGTGGCGCGCCTGGGGCGCGGGCGATCGGCGGGGCGCGGTGGCCGCCATCCCCGAGCAGGTGATGGACGACCTGATGCCGCGCGGCAGCCTCGGCGATCTCAAGGCCCGCATCCAGCTCTATCTCGACCGCGGCATCGACACCGCGTTCCTGTCGCTCATGACCACCGAGACGGATCCCACGAAGAAGCGGGATCTCATGCTGAACGCGCTCCGCGTCCTCGCCCCGGGCGAGGGCTAGCCGCGGACGCGAGCCTACGGAGACCCCCATGGCCGACGAAGTTCTGGTAGCGGTCGAGGCCGGCATCGCCACCGTGACGCTGAACCGGCCGGATCAGCGCAACGCGATGAACACCGCGCTGCTCCAGGGGCTGCGTGGAGCCATCGCCTCCCTCGACGAGCGGCGCGACGTGCGCGTGGTGGTGGTGAAGGGCGCGGGCCCCGCGTTCTGCTCCGGCATGGACCTGAAGGAGATGGAGCGGCGCGGAGGCGAGGCCGATCCGGAAGGCAACGTAGTGGAGGTGCTGCGCCGGGTGGAGGCCTCGCGGCACCCGACCATCGCCGCGCTCCACGGCGACGCCATCGCGGGCGGCTGCGAGCTGGCGCTGCACTGCGATCTCCGGGTGGCCGCGGAGCCGGCGCGCCTGGGCATGCCGCTCGCGCGCATCGGGCTCGTGATCCCGTTCCTGCTCAACCAGAAGCTGGTCGAGATTATCGGGCCCGCCCACACCCGCCACCTGCTCTTCACCGGGCAGACCGTCGACGCGCGGCGCGCCTACGAGATCGGCATGGTCCACCAGGTGGTGGCGGCGGCCGAGCTGCCCGCCGCGGTGCAGGCGCTCGCGCGCCGCATCGCGGACAACGCACCCCTCGCCCTCGCCGGCATCAAGGCGAGCATCCAGCGGACGATCTCGGCCCGCGACGGCATCGCCCACGGAGACCTCGACGCGGCGGCCAACCGCGCGCGCACCAGCACGGACGCGCAGGAGGGCCGGCGCGCGATGCTCGAGAAGCGGAAGCCCGCCTTCCGGGGCGAGTAGCGCCTCAGCGCGGCGGGCCGCCCGCCATCAGGCCGGCGACCACGCGGGCCACCGGGTCGTCGGAGGCGGCGAGCGCGTCGCGGGTGCGGCCCTGGTCCACCGCGTCGCGGTTCTGGCTGAGCTTGGCCTTGCCCTCGAGACGCTCGATCGGGATCTCGAACGCCACGATCGCCCGCTGCATGCCGGCCACGTAGTCCTCCGCCAGCGCCTCGAAGGACCACGCGCCCGGGCCCGCGCCCTCGTAGACGTGCACCAGGTCCGCGAGCAGCGCGCGCACCCGCTCCGCGTCCTCGACGAGCGCGCCGGTCCCGGTCGCGTGCACCGCGACGTAGTTCCAGGTGGGCACCGCCGGCTGCGTCGCGTACCACGACGGCGAGACGTAGGCGTGCGCGCCCGAGAACACCACCAGCGTCGGGCGGCCCGCGGCCAGGTAGCGCCAGTGCGGGTTGGCGCGGGCCACGTGGCCGCGCAGGGTGCCGCGCGGGCCGCGGGTGGCGTCGACCAGGATCGGCAGGTGGGTGGCGAACGGCGCGCCCGTGTCGTCGGCGGTGATCATGGTCGCGAAGCTCTGCGCCCGCATCAGCGCGTGACACCAGGCGGTGTCGGTGACCTCGAAGTGTCGGGGTATGTACATGGCCCTCTCGCCGTTCAGGGAATGCTCAGGCGGCCTTCGATCACCGGGACCACGCGGCCGCCCACCAGGATCTCGCCGATGCGGCCGCCCCGCATGCCGACGCGGATGTGCACGAAACTCGGCCGCCCCATGCGCGTGCCCTGCTCGCTCACGATGGCGACGGAGTCGGCCGGCGCCACCAGCCCGCGCTCGACCAGGTAGGCGCCGAGCGGGCCGCTCGCCGAGCCGGTGGCCGGGTCCTCGGGGATTCCCGAGGTGTGCGGCGCGAACATGCGCGAGTAGACGCGGCCGGCGCGCGGGTCCGGATCGGGCGCGAACACGAAGACGCCGAGGTTCGGCCCCTCGCCCTGCGCCGCGAGCAGCGCGGGCACGTCGAGCCGGGCCCGGTCGACCGCCTCCCGGTCTCGCAGCGGGATATAGAGGAAGGCGTTGCCGGTCGAGCCGGTGCGCACCGGCTGTCCCGCGAGCAGATCACCCGTCTCGAGGCCGAGCGCGCGAGCGAAGCCGGCCCGATCCCCGAGCTCCGGCCCGAACCGCGCCTCCCCGTGCCGCATCCAGAGAAAGCTCGGGCTCGCGGGGTCACCCTCGAGCGTCACCTCCACCGGCCCGATCCCCTCCTCCAGATTGAACCGGCTGGTCCCCGGCGGCAGCAGCCCCTCCGTCGCCAGCTCCCACGCCGTCCCGATGGTGGGATGCCCCGCGAACGGTATCTCGCGCGCCGGCGTGAAGATCCGCACCCGCGCCCCGCAATCCGGCCGAGTCGGGGGCAACAGGAACGTCGTCTCCGAACAATTCATCTCCCGCGCGATCCTCTGCATCACCCCCTCATCCAGCTCGCCAGCCTCAAACACTACTGCAAGCGGATTCCCCCCGAATACCGTCTCGGTGAACACATCCACCTGCACAAACCTCAACTCCACCGTCCACCTCCGATGAATTTGCGAAGTTTCAAAGGATGAATCAGTCACGTCGTCGGCCGCCCGGCCGCCCTGCTGTCAACCCGACCACGAACGGAGGGCCGGGAGCGGGGGGCGGCGGGGGCCTCCCCGGGGCCGTGGCTTCTGCGGGTCATCGAAGCCGCCAACGTCCCATCTCGTGGCCCGCTCGAGACGGCGCAACCCGCCGGCGACGCAGCGTGCCCCGGGGAGGCCCCCGCCGCCCCCCGCTCCCGGCCCGTCGACCGCTGATCGCGACGACTACAGCGCCGCCCGTCTCGCGCGGCGCACGACCGAGCTGAGGTGCTCGCGTTGAAGCTCGAGCTCGGTGATCCGCAGGAGCCACTCCGTCCGCACGCTGACCATGCCGTCGCCGCCCAGCCGGTTGACCTCCTTGATCGTCTCCTTGTAGACGGCCAGCGTGCTCTCGAGCGATCGGAGCTCGTCCTCGTGGGTCATGGCTTGTCCTTCCGCGCGGCGCGGGCGATGGCCGCGATCTTGTCGGCGAAGTTCACCTGGCTGTCGTCCTGCGGCTCGTAGCCGATCTTGGTGCGGGCGTTGGCGATGGACCAGAAGCGGTGCGTGTTGCCGCTGATGCCGTAGACGATGAGGAACGGCACCCCGTGCTCGTCCCGGATGTCCGCGGTCTCCACCATGCGGATCGCCTGCTGCACCTGATCGCGCTGCGAGAGATAGGCTCCGAGCGACCGGTGCATGACCTTGACGTCTCCCGGCTTCACCTGGTCGATGTCGTCGTCGCGCGGGCCGCCGATGCGCCACTGCACGACTTCGAGCCGGCGGCCGTCCACCTTGCCGGTGGCGAACACGAAGCCCAGCAGCTCGTAGGCCGCCTTGGCCCAGCCGTACCAGTTGTCCGAGCGCGGCGGCATCTCGGGGGTCACCATGTCGAGCCGCCCATCCCACACCAGGCGCTCGTAATAGTCGGCCGCGTGATTGGAGGAGCACACCACCACGCGCCGCACCCCTTCCTCCAGCGCGACCCGGCTCACGTTGTAGGCGAGCGCCACGTTGGCGTGCTCGGCCCAGAACTTCGCGTCGCTATTGTCCTGCCAGGTGGTCGCGTCGAGGTTGGGCGCGCTGACGAACCCGCAGTGGATCACCGCGTCCGCCCCGCGGAAGTGCTCGCGGTAGAGATTGCGGTCGGGGCGCGTGAGGTCGCTCACGATCAGGCCCGGCACCGGCTTCCCGGCGCGGGTGGTGGGCCGCACGTCGATCGGCACCAGGTCCCACCGCTCGGCGAGCTCGGGATACATCCGTTGGGCGACGTAGCCGGCCGCCCCCGTGATCACCACACGTCGCCTGGCCATCGGCTCAGGTCTCCTCGGCTCGGGTCATCGCCACGACCGGCCCTTGACCGGCGGCCCGGGCGACGGCGTGGTCGACTCGCCCCGCTCCGGCATGCCGGGGCGGAGCGGAACGTACAGCACGGACGGGCGGCCGCGACCGCCCTGCGGGTAGAGGTCCATCAGGTCGTAGACCGTGCGCGGCATCTCGGTGGCGATGGGCAGGCCGAGCCCGCGCGCCATCTCCACCGTGATCGGGAAGTCGTGGGTCCACCGCCCCTCGGTCAGCGTGGTGGCCAGCGCCACCGCCTTCTCCTTGGAGAGGTGCTTGAGCAGCACCTCCATCACGAAGACCCCGACCTGCACCCGCGCCTTGGCCGACATGTCGGCCAGGATCAGCATCTCGTCGCTGATGTTCTCCGGCTTCTTGAGGGAGAGGAGCTTGATGATGGAGGCGGCCGGCATGTCGCCGATCTGGGGATCGACCGGCCCCAGCACCGCGTTCGGGTCCATCACGATCTCGTCGGCGGCCAGCGCGATGAGCGAGCCACCCGACATCGCGTAGTGCGGCACGAAGGCGGTCACCTTGGCCTTGCGCTGCACCAGCGCCTTGGCGATCTGCTCAGCGGCGAGCACCAGGCCGCCCGGGGTGTGCAGGATCACGTCGATGGGCTGGTCCTCCGGGGTGAGCCGGATGGCCCGCAGCACCGCCTCCGAGTCCTCGATGCTGATCGAGCTGCTGACCGGCACCCCGAAGAGGGTCACCGTCTCTTGGCGGTGGATGAGCGCGATGACGCGCGACTTGCGCTCCTGCTGGAAGCGGTCCAGCACCGAGGCCCGCGCGTTCTCCACCTTGTTGGAGCCGTAGACCTGCTGGAGCACGACCACGATCAGCACGAGCCAGAACAGCGCCTTGGTCACGCTGACCAGCCGCTGCCACCACGAGGTCGTCGATCCTTCGGCCATCGACTCGCTCAGCGGTAGTCCGGCGGGGGCACGAAGGCCTGGAACTCGCGCTCGAGCAGCCGCGCGAACTCGATGCACGTCCGGTCCCCGTACTGCGGCCCCACGATCTGCACGCCGACCGGCAGCCCGGCGGGGGTGAAGCCGCACGGCGCCACCGTGGAGGGCAGGTAGGCCATGCCGCTGTAGCCGGCCCAGAAGAGCTGGTCGACCGCGGGCACGCGCCGGCCGTTGACCGCGATGGTCCGCTCGTAGCGCTCGCCTTCGTGATCGTGCGGGAACGCGGCGGAGGAGGCCACCGGGCAGAGCAGCAGGTCCCAGTCGCGAAAGAACTCGGCCCAGCGCCAGCGCATCTTGTGCCGCGTCTCGTTGGCCGCGAGCCAGTCCCGGTGCGAGGCGGTGTTGGCCCGCATCATCCGCGCGTAGTAGCTCTCGTCGTCCGGGGAGAGCCCGCGCGCGATCTCCACGTTGCGCCGGAACTCGTCGGGCGTCTGCCGGCCCGCGGTGGCGGCGCGCAGCAGGAAGATGTAGGCGCGGTTCGCCTCCGCGGTGTCGATGTCGGGCCGCGCGGCGTGGCTCACCTTCGCCTTCTTCTTGCCGAGGAAGTTGGCCAGGGCCTGCAGGCGTGCCTGCACCTCCCGATCCACCTCCGCGGCGGGATCGGTGAGCATGACCGCCACCTTGAAGTCGCGCAGCGTCTTCTGGCGGGGCGCGGGCAGATCGAGGCGCCAACCCGCCCCGTCGATCTCGTCGGCGCCCGCCATCGCCGACAGGCCGATCGCGAGGTCCTCCGCGCTCCGCGCCATCGGGCCGATCACCGAGATGTCGCCCTGGGCGACCCGGCCGGGCAGCGCCTGGCCGCGCGGCGGCACGATCCCGTAGGTCGGCTTGTGGCCGAAGACCCCGCAGTAGTGCGCGGGATTGCGGATCGACGAGCCGATGTCGCTGCCCGCCTCGAAACCGGTGAGCCCGGCGGCCAGCGCGGCGGCCGAGCCGCCCGAGGAGCCGCCCGGGGAGCGCGAGAGGTCCCACGGATTGTTGGTGGTGCCGTAGACGTCGTTGTAGCTCTGGTAGTCGGCCAGCCACGCGGGCACGTTGGTCTTGCCGAAGAGCACCACCCCCGCCGCGAGCAGCCGGTCCACCGCGAGCGCGTTCCGCGGCGCGATGTTGTCCTTCAGGGCCGGGAGCCCCCAGGTGGTCGGCAGCCCGGCGACGTCGTACGACTCCTTGATCGTCATCGGCACGCCGTGGAGCGGGCCCCAGACCTTGCCCTTCCTCAGCGCGGCGTCCGCCTGCTTCGCGC
This sequence comes from Candidatus Methylomirabilota bacterium, assembly GCA_035312605.1. Classification (GTDB taxonomy): domain Bacteria; phylum Methylomirabilota; class Methylomirabilia; order Rokubacteriales; family CSP1-6; genus CAMLFJ01. The sequence continues at coordinate 18,401 of DATGBR010000148.1, read as the reverse complement.
GGCGGCGCGCGCCGTCGACGTCGGTGACCACGATCGCGTTGAGCTTCGGGTTGAAGCGATCCACGCGCGCCAGGAACGCGTCGAGCGCCTCGAGGCAGCCGACCTTGCGACGACGGATGTCGGAGGCGAGCTGCTTGGCGCTACGGAAGTGCAGATCGGTCATGGAATCCTCCGGACTTTGGGGGCGCCTTAGGGCTCGAGCGCGTAGGTCACGCTGACGGACGCCTGGATCTCCTGCTCACCCGCCGCCACCGGCACCGCGGACATCATCGCGCGCGCGCCCACCTCGGGACGCGGCGACGCGGCGCCCGCCTCCTGCACCGACACCACGCGCCCGACCTTGAGCCCGGCCGCGGCCGCGTAGAGCTCCGCCTTGCGGCGGGCGTCAGCCATCGCCCGCTTGCGCGCCTCGTCGAGGAGCGGGGCGGGATCGATCAGGCCGAACCGGATCCCGTAGATCGAGTTGGCGCCCTGCGAGACCTGCTGATCGAGCACGCGGCCGAGGCTCGGGAGGTCGCGGACCTTCACGTGCACCTGGTTGACCACCTCGTAGGCCAGGATGTCGGTGGGCTGGCCCTCTCTCGCCGGCCGGCGCTGGGGCGACACGCTCACGTTCGTGGTCTGGATGTCCCGCGCCGCGATGCCGAGAGCGCCCAGGGACTGGAGCAGCCGCTCCATGGCCTGGCTGTTCTGGGCGAGCGCCTGGGCCGCGGTCGCGGCCCGGGTGACGACCCCGGTGGTGATCTCCACCATGTCGGGCGGCGCGGTGGCGGTGCCCGCCCCCGACACCGTGACGGTGGAGGGCCGGCGCGGGATACCATCCGGCCCGGCCATCGGCGCGCACGCCGACAGCGCGAGGGCGAGCGTGAGCAGAAGGGCCTTCACCGCCATCAGAGTGACCCCATCATGAACAGATCGAGCTCCTCGTCCTTGGCCCGCAGCCGCGAGATGAGGAAGCGGAGGAGATTGAGGTAGATCACCTTGCCGACCCGGGCGTCGCCCTCCGCGATGCCGCGGAACTCCTCGCGCGAGAGGAAGAAGAGCTTGGCCTCGGTCATGGAGCGTGCCGCCGCGGAGGTCGAGTGCTCGTCGATCAGCGAGTACTCCCCGAGGCAGCGGCCCGGGCCGAGCGTGTTGAGGTGCACCTCGGTGGGCCGCCGGATCCGCGCACCCGCGCCATCGGGAAGGAAGATCTCGACGAGGCCTTCGAGCACCACGTAGAGTCCGGGCCCGCGCGTGCCCTCCGCGAGAACGGGCTCGCCGGACTCCATCTCCACCAGGAGTCCCCGGGTGCTGATGTGATCGAGCGCGGCGGTCGGCAGGGACTCGAAGACCACCGAGCTGGCGAGAATGTGCCGATACCCTTCCTTGCCGGCGATCTCCATCGGGGGCCCATTCTAGAACAGAACGGGTCGGCGCGCGACGCGCCCGCCGCTTCGGCCGTGTGGTACCGTACGCGGGTGAGCGAGAGCGCGCCGGCCGCGGGCCGCACCACCGTGACGCTCGGCACCGCCACTCCCGGCGGCGGCTTCCCGGTCTACGGGCAGGCGGTGGCCGATACCATCAACGAGGTGGTCGCGACCCTCGACGTACGCCCGCGCAACACCAAGGGCTCGACCGAGAACGTGCCGCTGCTGGAAGCGGGCTCGCTCGACCTGGCCCTGGTGCAGGGCGAGGTGGTCCACGAGGCGCTCACCGGCGTCGGCCGCGCGCCGGCGGACCTGCGCGTCCTCGCCGCGATGTACTCCACCCCCGGCATGTTCGTGGTGCGGGCCGACGCGCCCTACCGGTCGATCGAGGATCTCAAGGGGCGCCCGGTCGCCTTCGGGGCGCGCGGCTCGGGGCTCATCATCCTCGCGCGCTACGTGCTGGACGGCCTCGGGCTCGACCGCGATCGCGACTTCCAGGCGGTGCTCCTCGACGCGGCGGGCGACGGGCCCGCCATGGTCATGGACGGACGAGCGGCCGCGCTCTGGGGCGGCGGCATCGGCTGGCCGGGCTTCACCGCGGTGGCGCGGGGGCCGGCGGGCGCGCGCTTCCTGGTGCCGGATCTCGACGGCATCCAGCGGATCCAGCGCAGGCACCCGTTCCTCAAGCTGATGCTGGTGCCGGCCGGCTCCTACCCCGGCCAGAGCGCCGAGCTGCACTCGGTGGGCTCGTGGAGCTTCATCATGGCGCGGCCGACCCTCGCCGACGAGGTGGCGTATCGCCTGGCCCGCGCGCTGCACCGGGGCGAGGGCGCGGTCGGCGCCCGCCTGGCGCAGGCGCGCGAGACCACCGCGGCCAACACGGTGGCCGCGGTCGCGCGGCCGGACCTGCTGCATCCGGGCGTCCGCCGGTACCTGCAGGAGGCCGGGCTCCTGGCCCGGTAGAGGCGACCCGGCAAGTCCGACGCATGGCCGACTCGAAGACCCGGATCCGCGAAGGCCTGCCGCACCCACTCGGCGCCACCTGGGACGGGCTCGGCGTCAACTTCGCGCTCTTCTCCGCGCACGCGACCAAGGTGGAGCTCTGCCTCTTCGACGCCACCGGCCGCCGGGAGGTCGAGCGCATCGAGCTGCCCGAGTACACCGACGAGGTCTGGCACGGCTATCTGCGTGACTTGCCGGCGGGCGCGCTCTACGGCTATCGCGTCCACGGGCCGTACGAGCCGGACGCCGGCCACCGCTTCAACCCCAACAAGCTCCTCCTCGATCCCTACGCCAAGGGCCACCTGGGCAAGCTCGCCTGGCGACCGGAGATCTTCGGCTACACCATCGACCACCCGGACGAGGATCTCTCCTTCGACAAGCGGGACAGCGCCCGGTTCGTGCCGAAGTGCCGGGTGATCGACCCCGCCTTCACCTGGACCCGCGACCGGCGGCCCGGCACGCCCTGGGAGCGCACCGTCATCTACGAGGCCCACGTCAAGGGGCTGACCAAGCGCCATCCGCTCGTGCCGGAGGCGCTGCGCGGCACCTACGCGGGGCTGGCCTGGTGGGACGTCCTCGAGCATCTCAAGGGCCTGGGCGTCACCGCGGTCGAGCTGTTGCCGATCCACGCCTTCGTCGACGACGGCTACCTGCTCGACAAGAAACTCACCAACTACTGGGGCTACAATACCATCGGCTTCTTCGCCCCCGAGCCCCGCTACTTCGCCAACGGCGACGCCTCCGAGTTCAAGCAGATGGTGGCGCACCTCCACGACGCGGGGCTCGAGATCATCCTCGACGTGGTCTACAACCACACCGCGGAGGGCAACGAGCGGGGACCGACGCTCTCGTTCAAGGGCATCGACAACGCGTCGTACTACCGGCTGCTGCCGGAGCCGCGCCACTACATCAACGACACCGGCACCGGGAACACCGTGAACCTGAGCCACCCGCGGGTGCTGCAGATGGTGACCGACAGCCTGCGCTACTGGGTCACCGAGATGCACGTCGACGGCTTCCGCTTCGACCTCGCCACCATCCTGGGCCGGGAGCCCTACGGCTTCGACCAGGGCGGGGGCTTCCTCGATTCGTGCCGGCAGGACCCGGTGCTCAACCACGTGAAGCTGATCGCGGAGCCGTGGGACCTGGGCCCGGGCGGCTACCAGGTCGGCGCGTTCCCGCCCGGATGGGCCGAGTGGAACGACCGCTTCCGCGACACGGTGCGCACCTACTGGCGGGGCGACGACGGCAAGGTCGGCGACCTCGCCTCGCGGCTCGCCGGCTCGGCGGATCTGTTCAACGAGCGGGGCCGGAAGCCGTGGGCGAGCGTGAACTTCGTCACCGCCCACGACGGCTTCACCCTCAACGACCTCGTCTCCTACAACGACAAGCACAACGAGGCCAACGGGGAGGACAACCGCGACGGCAGCTCGAACAACCTCTCGTTCAACCATGGGGTGGAGGGGCCGACCGACGACCCGGCCATCCGCGCGCTGCGCGAGCGGCAGAAGCGCAACATGCTGGCCACCCTGATCCTGTCGCGCGGCACCCCGATGATGCTGGCGGGCGACGAGTTCGGCCACACCCAGCGCGGCAACAACAACGCCTACTGCCAGGACAACGAGATCAGCTGGCTCGAGTGGCCCGAGATCGGCGACGAGGGACGCGCCCTCATCGCCTTCGTGCGCCGGCTCACCTTCCTGCGCCACGCCTTCCCGATCCTCCGGCGCGGGCGCTTCCTCACCGCCCAGTGGAACGAGGAGCTGCAGGTCAAGGACGTGACCTGGATCAACGCGGACGGCTCCGAGATGGAGCGGGCGCAGTGGGACGACCCCCACATGCGCTGCTTCGGGATGCTGCTGGACGGGCGTGGGCAGGAGAGCGGGATCAAGCGGCAGGCGGGTGACGTGAGCCTGCTGCTGGTCATGAACGCGTACCACGACGTGGTGAAGTTCACCTTGCCCGCGCTCGTGGGGGGTTCGCGCTGGCTCTGCATGCTCGACACGAACCAGCCGGAGCGCTCCGACTCGCCCGCCTTCGACGTGGGCGAGACCTACGACGTGACCGCGCGCTCCTTCCTGCTCTTCGCCGGCCTCACCGCGGGCAACCCCGGCCGCGCGGTCCAGCGCATCGCGCTCGAGTTCGCCGCCCGCTCCTCGCGCGACTAGCTCAGAGAAACGGGCGGAGGTCGATGCGGCGGCCGGTGTGGGCGGAGAGGTAGGCGCCGTAGATGACCGCGGTGACGTCGCGGGCGAGCGGGCCGTTCGAGAGGGGCTCGCGGCCGAGGGCCACGCACTCCACGAAGTCCTGCATCTCCTGCGGGTAGCCGGTCGTCCACTCCTCGTCGGGCTGGGGCGCGGTCCAGCCGGCCTTGGTCTCGATCTTCTCCACGATGTACTCGTCGCCGAACACGGAGGCCTCCGGCGCGTAGGCCTGCACCACGTCGTTGGGGTTGATGTTGCAGAGCACCACCGCCTTGGCCCCGTAGATCGTCATCGAGTTGCGGATGCCGCCCAGCACGGTGTCGGCGGCCGAGATCTGGGCGACCGTGCCGTCGTCGAAGGTGATCAGCATCGTGCCCCAGTCCTCCACGTCCGCCCCCTCGATGACGTTGAGGTAGCGCGGGGTCGAGGCGCGGAACGTGGCGGTCTCGGTGAGCTGGGCCACCTCGGCCGTCACCGACACCGGCCGCACCGGCGCGCCGCGCAGCCGCCGGCCCTCGTCGGCCTTCAGGTAGAGCGCGCCGCCGAGCGGGTGACAGGCCTTGCCGATCAGCGAGCCGCCGCCGCCGGTCACCCAGCGCTTGTTCACCGGGGCGTGCGTGCCGGAGTGGCTCTCCTCGCCGATCAGCCGCAAGATCGGCCCGCCGGAGGCCGCGAGCAGCCGCCGCGCCTTCTGGATGGGCGGCGCGTACACCCAGTTCTCCGCGTAGCAGAGCCGCACCCCCGCGGCGGAGGCGGCGGCCAGCACCTGGTCGGCGGCGGCGAGCGCGCTCCGCAGCATCTCGTCGCGCGACGTGGTCGGCGGGCCGAAGAAGCCGGTGAGCGGCTTCTCCACGATCACGTGCTTGCCCGCTCGCGCGGCCTCGATCGCCATCGCCGCGTGGTGGTGCGACGGCACGCAGAGATCGACCACGTCGACCTCGGGATCGGCCAGCACCGCGCGGAAGTCGACCACCGCGCGCGCCACCCCGAACTGCCGCGCGTAGACCTGCGCGCGCTCGGGGCGCGTCGCGGTCACGCACGCCAGATCGACGTCCACTCCGCGCACGTGACGGTACGCCTCCCCGTGGATGTGGGCCACGAAGCCCGCCCCCACGATGCCCACCCCCACTCTCGGCCGCGTCGCCATCGTCTCCCCTTTCGTCCCGCCCTCGCGCCGGCCCCGCCGCTCAGCGCGCCCGCAGGCGCCACCAGCCGAGCAGCAAGGCCACCCCGGTCAGCCCGATCGTTCCGTTCGTCGCCAGCGCGCGCTGCACGCCCCAGCGCTCCGACATCGCGCCCACCAGGAACGCGCCGATCGGGAAGACGCCGCCCCACACCAGCGTGTAGATGCTCATCACCCGTCCCCGCAGCGCGTCGGTGGAGGCGAGCTGCATGGTGGTGTTGCACGAGACCACCAGGACGATACCGAAGAAGCCGGTGACGAACAGCATCGCCACCGCCGGCCAAAACGTGCGCACGAGCGAGAGCCCGATCAGCCCGCCGCAGGCCACCGCGGCGGCGGCGAACATGAGCGACCAGGCCGGCCGGCGCGAGCCCAGCATCCCGAGGGTGAGCGCGCCCGACACCGCGCCCACCCCGAGCGAGGCCATGAGGAAGCCGAAGCCCTCCGCGCCGAGGCCCAGCACGGTGCGGACCACCAGCGGCACGTAGACCGTGAAGTTGAACACGCAGAAGCTCACCATGAAGCAGAGCCCCAGAGCCAGCAGCATCTCGGGCTTCTGCCACACGTAGCGGATGCCGATGAGGATCTCCTCGCCTACTCCCGCGCCCGAGCGCGGCTGCGGCAACCCCCGGGTGCGCAGGGTCGCCATCATCGCGATCGCGATGGCGAAGCCGACGCCGTTGGCCACGAACGCGGGCGCCACGCCGAAGGCCGCGATCAGGAGGCCGCCGATGCTCGGGCCCACGATGCGCGCGCCGTTGAAGGAGGCCGAGTTCAGCGACACCGCGCTGCTCAGGTCCGAGCGGCCAACCATCTCCGCCACGAAGGACTGCCGGGCGGGACTGTCGAGCACGTTGGCGAGCCCGACCCCGGTGGCGAGCACCGCGACGTGCCAGTACTGCACGTGACCGGAGGCCACCAGCGCGGCGAGGGCCAGCGCCTGGCAGCCCAGCACGGTCTGGGTGACGATCAGGAGCCGCCGCTTGGGCAGGCGATCGGCGAGGGCGCCCGACACGATCGAGAAGAGGAGGATCGGGCCGAACTGGAGGGTGCCGATCAGGCCGAGCTTGAGCGGTGAGTCGGTGAGCTGGAGCACGAGCCACGACTGGGCCACCGTCTGCATCCACGAGCCGATCTGGGCCACCAGCTGCGCGGCGAAGAACCGCCGGAAATCGGCATGGCGGAACGCGCGGAGTCCGGTGGGCAGCGCCATCGGCGGCCGATCAGCCGCCGACCACGCCCTGGGTGTTGACGAAGATCGAGTAGAGCGACTGGCTCGCGGCCAGGAAGAGCCGGTTGCGCCGCAGGCCGCCGAAACAGAGGTTGGCGCAGCGCTCGGGGAGCAGGATGCGGCCGATGACGCGGCCGTCGGGATTGTAGACCGCGACCCCGTCGAGCCCCTCGCCCCCGCCCCAGCCGCACCAGAGGTTGCCGTCGGTGTCGCAGCGCATGCCGTCCGGGATGCCCGCTCCCGCGTCGATGAAGACGCGGCCGTTGGCGAGCGCGGTGCCGTTGCCCACCACGTCGAAGACGCGGATCTCGCGCGGCATCGCCCCCGACACCACCACGTAGAGCCGGCTCTCGTCGGGCGAGAAGCAGAGGCCGTTGGGCCGCGGGACGTCGCCGGTGACCACGGTGGCCTGGCCGGTGCGCGGATCGAGGCGGTAGACGTTGGTGGGCAGCTCGATCTGGGCCACGTGGCCCTCGTAGTTGCCGAGGATGCCGAAGGGCGGATCGGTGAACCACACGCTGTCGTCGGACTTCACCACCACGTCGTTGGGTGAGTTGAGCCGCTTGTTCTCGAAGCGGTCCATCAGGACCGCGACCGTCCCGTCGTACTCGGTGCGGGTCACCCGCCGGCTATCGTGCTCGCAGGTGACGAGCCGGCCCTGGCGATCGCGGGTGTTGCCGTTGGAGTGGTTCGACGGCTTGCGGAAGACGGAGGCCGCGCCCGTCTCCTCGTCCCAGCGCATGATCCGGTTGTTGGGAATGTCGCTCCAGAGCACGTAGCGCCCGTCCCCGAACCACACCGGGCCCTCGGCCCAGCGGAACCCGGTGGCGAGTCGCTCCACTGCCGCGTTGAAGATGCGGTACTTGGTGAAGCTTTCGTCGAGGATCTGAAACGCGGGATCGGGATACCGCACCGGCGTGGTCGTCATGGCTTCCGGATGGTCGCCACTACCGCGGGAGATGTCAACCCGCATTTTCGTCTCGAATGCTCTTGACGGGACCCCTCTTTCGCGAGATTCTCCGAACGCATCGAAGTCCTGAACGCAGCGCACGCGACACCCTCATGGCTCACGCAACAGCGAGGAGCACACCATGCCCCAGGCCGCCGACAAGAATGCGATTCGTCCGTTCCGGGTGAATGTTCCGGAAGCGGAGCTCATCGAGTTGCGCCGGCGCATCAACGCGACCCAGTGGCCGGAGCGGGAACCCGTCGCGGATCAATCGCAAGGCGTGCAGCTCGCGACGATGCAGAAGCTCGCGCGCTATTGGGCGACCGACTACGACTGGCGCAAGGTCGAGGCGAGGCTGGACGCCCTTCCGCAGTTCGTGACCGAGATCGATGGACTGGACATCCACTTCATTCATGCTCGCTCGAAACACGACAACGCGTTGCCGCTCATCGTCACGCACGGATGGCCCGGCTCGATCATCGAGCAGCTGAAGATCGTCGATCCGCTCACCAATCCCACCGCACACGGCGCGAGCGCGTCGGACGCTTTCCATCTGGTCATTCCGTCGATGCCGGGCTACGGGTTCTCCGGCAAGCCGACCACCACCGGATGGGGCCCCGAGCGCATCGCCCGAGCCTGGGCGGAGCTGATGCGGCGCCTCGGCTACACGAAGTTCGTGGCGCAAGGCGGCGACTGGGGCGCGCTCATCGTCGACCTGATGGGGGTGCAGGCGCCTCCCGGGCTGCTCGGGATCCACACCAACATGCCGGGCGCGGCTCCCCCCGACATCGACAAGGCGGCCCTCAGCGGGGCCCCGCCGCCACCCGCCCTCTCCGCCGAGGAACGGCAAGCGTATGACCAGCTCGCCTTCTTCTACCGACACGGCCTGGCCTACGCTCAGGAAATGGGGAACCGCCCCCAGACGCTGTACGGGATCGCAGATTCACCCGTCGGCCTGGCCGCCTGGATACTGGACCACGATTGGCGCAGCTACGAGCTCATGGCACGGGTCTTCGACGGCCGACCCGAGGGTCTCACCCGGGACGACGTACTCGACAACATCACGCTTTACTGGTTCACGAATACGGGGGTCTCTTCCTCCCGCCTGTACTGGGAGAACAAGCTCGCCTTCTTTGCCCCGAAGGGCGTCGCCATCCCCGTCGCGGTGAGCGTCTTCCCGGATGATCTCTGTCCCGCTCCGCGGAGCTGGGCGGAGCGCGCATACCCCAAGCTCATCCACTACAACAAGCTCGACAAGGGCGGGCACTTCGCGGCCTGGGAACAGCCGCAGCTCTTCGTGCCAGAGCTGCGCGCGGGGTTCAAGTCACTACGGTAAGCCGCGGCGGTTGCATCGCCCGGCGACTCCGCGCTAGCATCACGCGTCGATGAGCCAGCCCGCGGTGCGGCATCTCTCCAAGACGGACCCGACGATGCGCGCGCTCATTCGCCGGGTCGGTCCCTGCGGCCTCGCGATTAGGAACCAGCAGCCGTTCGAGACCTTGGTCCGCGCCGTCGCGCACCAGCAGATCCATGGCCGCGCCGCGGAGGCGATCCTGGGCCGCTTCATCGCACTGTTCCCGGGCCGGGGGTTTCCCAAGCCGGCCGCGGTCGCGGCGATGCCCGCGTCGAAGATGCGGCGCGCGGGGTTCTCGCGGGGGAAGATCCGCGCCATCAAGCACATCGCCCGCAAGGCCCGCGACGGCCATGTGCCCACCCGGCGGGCCTGTCACGCGCTGACCGACGAGATCCTGATCGAGCGTCTCACCGAGCTGCACGGAGTCGGCCAGTGGACGGTGGAGATGCTGCTGATCTTCACGCTGGGCCGGCCCGACGTCCTCCCCGTGGACGACTTCGGGGTCCGCGAGGGCTTCAAGATCGCCTACGGCCGGCGCAAGCAGCCGACCCCGAAGCAGCTCCGGCGCTTCGGTGCCAAATGGAGTCCCTATCGCTCGATCGCGGCCTGGTACCTCTGGCGCGCGGCCGAGAAGGCGCTGCACCGCAAGATCGAGCCCGCGGTCACGTAGCGGCGGGTCACCGGGCCGGCGGGCGCGCCGCCATCTGCTCGGGGGTCATGCCGTAGAAGCTCCGCGCGCTCGCACCCGATCCGGGCCACGGGTGCGCGCGCAGGACCTCCTCGTTGATGTCGGCGCCCCAGCCCGGCCCCTCCGGCAGGAAGATGTGGCCGTTCTTGACCACCGGGGGCTTCGTCACCAGGTCGCCCTTCCACGCCACGTCGTCGATGTCGATCTCCATGATGCGCACGTTCGGCAGCACCGCGCAGAGGTGGAGCGAGTGGAGATCGGCCAGGTGGCTGTAGTAGTTGTGGGGCGCGATGTTGATCTCGTAGGTCTCGGCCATGCGCCCGATCTGGACCGCCTGAGAGAAGCCGTTCCACGGCACGTCGATGATGGCCACGTCGACTGCGTGCAGCTCGAGGAACGGGCGGTACTGCCGCGTGGTGACCAGGCTCTCGCAGGAGGCCAGCCGCGTCGAGGTCGACTGCTTGATCTGCAGGAGAGCCTGCGGATCCCAGTTGTCGTACTCGACCCACTGCATGTCGAACTGCTCGAGCAGCTTGGCGACGCGTAGCACGCCCTCGGTGCGGAAGTTGTAGTTGAGATCGAGGCAGAGGCCGACCTTCGGACCTACCGCCTGGCGGAAGGTCCCGATGAGCCGCTCGATCGCGTCCAGGATCTCCACGCTGGGCGCCCCGTCGGTGGTGTTGATGCCGCTGCCGAAGCCCGGGAAGTAGACGGTGGCCGGATCACCCGGGATCACCATGTTGGTCTTGAGCGCGGTGAACCCGCGCGCCACCACTTCCTTGCCGAGCGCGGTGATGTCGTCGTAGGTGCGGAGCGGCGGCGTGCCCAGCACGTGGCCCATGCGCGCCCGCGTCGTCCCGCAGTGCGACCAGTAGAGCCGCATGCGGTCGCGCAGCGGCCCGCCGAACAGCTCGTAGACCGGCACCCCGAGCGCCTTGGCCTTGATGTCCCACAGCGCCAGCTCGATGCCGGCCATCGCCTTGTGGGTCACCCCGCCCAGATTCTGGCGGGTGGCGCGGAGCATGTCCCAGTAGAGCCGCTCGACCGGCCGGGGATCCTGGCCGATGAGCAGCGGGGTCAGGTCGCGCACCGAGCCCGCGATGCCGTGCGGGCTGCGGTTGTCGCTGCATTCGCCCCAGCCCACGAGCCCGTCGTCGGTCTCGACACGGACAAAGGTCCAGGGCCGCCAGCCGCCGTCACAGTGAAGCGCCTCGACGCGTGCGATCTTCATGGCGAGAGACGATGCCACAGCCGGCCGGCCCGGACAAGGCTCACGGCCAGGCCATGGTGCCAGCGCGGAACTGCTCGAGGGTGAGCAGCCGAATCCGCGCATCGGCCGCCGCGACGGCCCGCGCGGCCTCCGTGTTGTAGCCCCACCCGGCCAGGAAGAGCGCCACGTCGTCGAGATCGGGATGCGTCGTGACGTGCTGGAGCGTCTCCAGCCGGTCCTCGACGAAGGCCAGGCGCGGCCGCCGCCCGTGGACCCCGACCCACGCCGCGATGAGCCCGCGCAGGTTCAGGCACTTGTGCACGCCGGTCTCCTTGCCCTGCACGTCGGCCAAGCGCACCTCCCAGCGGTCGAGGATGAGCCGCGCGAACTCACCCTCCTTGGTGGTGACGAGCACCGCCTGGGCCGGCTCGGCGACGAGGCGACGCAGTTCCTCGAGCGATCCGTAGGGCGCGTGGAGACCGAGCCAGCCGGTCAGGTCGGTCGCGATCGACTCACGGCGCACCCGGTCTAGGGTCTGGCCGAGCCGGTCGATCAGCGGGGGGCCCGTGATCGGGCCCGCCGCCACGAGCTGATCCCGAACGCGCTCCCAGCCGCCCAGGATCTCCGCGCGCGACCGGCCCTGCGTGATCGCGCGGAGCAGCACTGGCATCTCCCACCCGCTGAGGATCACCGGGCGCAGGGTCGCGAAGGCCTCGAGGTCATCGGCCGCCGGCATCGGCTCCGCCGGCCATACCTCGGCGTGGGTGCGCCGGCTCGTCTCGAAGTACTCGCGCATGCCGTCGCAGCAGACGCCGTCGAAGTCGAGCGCCAGGATATCGGGGGCGATCACGGAACGACACTCGACTGACGCGGGCGGGACGACGGCGTCGAGGGCCGCGGCCTGTAACCGGCGGACTTTTCAGTCATCGGTGCCTGGCGTAGCTCTTGCTCGATACGCAGGTGCCATGGGCTCACCGGAGGGCAGGATCCGCGCGGTGCCGTCTCCCCACGCGGACGAGCCTGCCGACATGCAGGCGCGGCTGGCGAGCCTCGAAGCCGAAGCCGAGGAGCTGCGCGCGGAGGTGGCTGGGCTCCACGCCGACCTGCGGTGGCTCGCTGGCCTGGACGACGAGACAGACGAGGAGCCCGGCTTCCTCTCGCGGGGCTGGCTCGCCGCCGGCTGGCTGCGGGCCTCCCTGCTCCTGGCCTCGGTCGGCCTGGTCGCCCTCGTATCGGTCCCGTACCTGTCGCATGTCCTCGATCCCTCCGGTGCCCCGGATCTGACCCCGGTCGCGGCCGCCGAATCCGCGCCCGCGCTGGCGTCGCGACCCGCCGGCCCGCCAGCCACACCGCGAGAAGAATACATCGCGGTCCCGGTCCGCGGGGACGCCGCCGAGGTTCCCGCGCCCGCGCGGCTCCGCCGGCCCGCGCCGGCGCGGGTGCGAGCCGCGGTCGAGCGCCAGCATTCGCCCTTCCTCGAAGGACCCGCCGGCGCGACCGGCCGCGCCGCCCCGCTGCTCGGCCAGAGTCCCTAGCCGTCGTCCGGCCACGGCATGCGGCTGTCCCACACCGACAGCGCGGCCACCGCCGCCGCCCCGGCCGCGATCGAGAACGCCAGCGCGTAGCTGCCCGTCGCGTCGAAGATGCGCCCGGCCAGCCACGCCCCCAGCGCGCTGCCGAGCACCGCTCACCAGGGTGAAGACCGAGAACGCGCCCGCGAGCACCGACCGGCTCCAGCCGAATTCACGGAGGAGGGCGACGAGGAAGACGCCCAGGGCGAGGGTGGCGACGGTGACGGCGAGGGCGCGGTAAGCCGGGAGGCGAGGGGCGACCGCGGGATCGGGGCGCATGGGCGCCCCACCATACCGCGAGGTCAGTCCGGTTGGAAGGCGCGCGGGTCGGCGGCCACGCGCCGGCCGAGAAGGTCCCGCTCCTCGGTGAGGCTCGGGTCGAGGCGGACCGCGGTCTGCAGCTCGCGCACGCCCTCGCCGTCGCGGCCGAGGCTCAGCAGGCTGCGGCCTAGATAGGCGTGGACGAAGGCGTCGCTCGGATTGATGGCGAGCGCGGCCTGGTAAGCGGGTACCGCCTCCTCGTAGCGCCTCAACGAATAGAGAGCCAGGCCCAGGTTCACCCACGCGCGGAAGTGGCTCGGGTCGAGGCGGGTCGCGGACTGCAGCCACTCGAGCCCCAGCTCGGCCTCGTCCATGTCCATGTAGAGCCGGCCGAGGTTGGCGTAGGGCCAGGAGAACTCCGGGTCGGCCGCGATGGCCCGCTGGTAGACGACCGCCGCGTCTCCCTGATCGCGGAAGCGATGATGGAGGTTGTAGGCGGCGACGTTGAGGGACTCCGCGACCTTGGACACGTCGCGGGGCAGGCGCTCGCGCACGAAGGCCAGCGCCTCCCGGCGCACCCGCGGGTCGGCGGAGTGGCGGCTGCGATCCAGCAGCACGAGCCGCGACAGGCGGACCAGGCCGCCGTCGGTCAGGCTGCGGCCGACCGCCAGGAGGCAATCGGTCTGCTCCGGCGCGGCCAGCATCCCGACCAGCGCGCGCGTCTCGGCCGCATCGCCATGCGCGCCCGCGCAGTAGTCGGCGCCGGCCCGGACCCAGCCCCGGGCCCGCGCGAGGTCGAGCGCGCGAGTCGTCTCGCCGGCCTCGATCAGGGAGGCGAGGAGCGTGCCCGCCACCACGTCGCGGTCGAGCCCGGCATTGCCGAGGACCACCTGGCCCATGGTGAGCGAGCGGAAGACCCAGTCGGGCAGCATGCGGGAGAACCGTGAGCTCGCGAGCACCGCGGAGAGGCGCTCGATCCCGTGCCGGCCGGCCTGGGCCATCCGCTCGGGACGGGTCGGCGCTGCGCTCAGGCTCGCGGTCAGGTAGTCGACGGCGAGCCCGTGGTTGCCCATCCGCTCGGCCATCGCCCCGGCCCGGTAGAAGGTGAGCGCGGAGGGCTCGAGGCGGGCGGCTCGGCCATAGGCCTCGAGTGCCTCGTCGAACTCGCCGAGCGCCTCGGCCATCGCGCCACGCCGCGTCTGGGCCTCGAGCGAGGCCGGCTCCGCCACCGCCGCCGTCCGGTAGTGATTCAGCGCCTCGCGCAGCGCGTGTTGGCGGGCCGCGTCGTCTCCCGACTGGAGTGGGCCCCGCACCCGCGCGTCCGGCCCGCTGCAGCCCGCGAGCAGGACAGCGGCCACGAAGACGAAACTACCGATCAACCACGCAAGGTGTCGTCCGGGGCGCACCATCGCGCCTTCCAAGCGGCAACATTCTTGCCACTCCGGTGACCCGGCTAAGTGCGTGGATTTGCGGCGGCGACTCCCGAGTGTCGACGGGTGATCATCCGTCGGCTGACAGACCTAGCGTCCGGTGTCGACGGGACACCGGACGGCGGCCGCCTACGGGGCGACCAGACGGAAGCGGATGCCGCAGATGAGCGCGAGGCCGCGACGCGCCGGATCCGCGCAGTCGAGGTCGAGGCCGGCCAGCCCCTGGCCGCGCCCGTCGCTGGCCTCGGTGAAGCGAAGCGTCGCGTCATCGAGAGCGATCGTGCGTTGCCCGTCCCGCATGACCAACGGGCGCTCGATGATCTGACTCCAGCGGTGCGCGAGCCGCTCCGGGTCCTCGCTCTGCAGCTCGGCCGCGGTCATGGCCCGGATGACGCCGGCCCGCGCGGGGGGACGGGTCCCGTCGCACGCGGCCGGATGCCAGGGACCACCGGGGGCGCGGGCCCCCTCCTGCCAGGAGAACGAGAGCATGGCCGCGCCGACGTCGCGAGGGTGCAGCTGCAGCTCCCGGTATTCCGGATAACCGATCTCGTTGGCGATGCGGACCCCCACCGTCTCGCACCGCGCCCGGCGGGCGGCCAGGTCGTCGCCGTCGCACTGGGTGATCACCATGTAGCCCCCGTCGCCGCCGCGGCGATCGAGGTACCGGCCGGCGGTGGTGCCGTCGCGCACCGGCGCGACGACTTCCAGATAGCCGTCGCCCACCGGGAACAGCGCGTTCTCGAGCCCGAACTTGCCGACCCCGGGGTCGCGGTGGCACACCTCGAGCCCCAGCACCGAGCGGATCTCCTCCACCACCGGGGCCAGGCTCCGCGCGACCAGGCAGATCTGCCGCATCCGAAGCCCCATCATGCCGGGCGCTCCGCTTCCTTGGCCGCCATCTTGCGCTTCAGCTCCTCGGGGGTGAGCCGCACGATGTCCTCGTTCTGATGCGAGTAGAGCTTGTGGCCCTCGGTGTCGAGCTGCTCGAGCTCGATGCGGCCCGCGAGGACGTCGTCCTTCCAGCGCTGGTGCTCGGGCTCGCGGGCGTGGAACTCGGGCATGACCTCCCGGGCGAACAGCTCGAGGCTCTCGCAGATGTCCTGGTGGCTGGTGCGGCCGGTCTGGTTGAGCAGGATGACCTGGTCCACGTTGGTCGCCTCGAACTCGGCGAGCCTCCGCCGGATGGTCTCGGGCGACCCGATGAGGCCGGCCTTGAGGGTCTCCTGGGCCTTCGGGGTGTGGCGCCACTCCTGGTAGAGCTTCCACATGTCGCCCCGCCCGGGCTCGGCCATGCCGTGGCGGCCGTAGTGGGAGAGGCAGAACACGAAGAAGGTCCAGCCCGCCGCCTTCTCGCGCGCCTCCTCGTCGGTGGGGGCGCACATGAACGCGCTGACCATCGCGATGTTGGCGTTGATCGGGTAGTCGGCCAGGCGCTTCAGATCGCGGGTGAGGCTCGAGTAGTAGCGATTCACCCAGGCGCGCGCCGCCTCCGGCGAGACGAACTGGAAGCCGAGCGCGCCCATGCCCCACTGCCCCGCGCTCGCGATGGTGGCGATGTTCGAGCACGCGACCCAGAGCGGCGGGTGCGGCTTCTGCCGGGGCTTGGGGATGACGTTGCGGGCGGGGAAGTCGAAGAACTGGCCGTGGTACTCCACGGAGTCCTGGGTGAAGCAGGGAACCAGCACCCGCACCGCCTCTTCCCAGACTTCACGCTTGTCCCTCACGCGTCGTCCGAAGGGGTGCAGCTCGATCGGCCCCTGTCCCTCGCCGAGCCCGAGCTCCACGCGGCCGCCGGACAGCAGATCGAGCGTGGACACGCGCTCGGCCACCCGGATCGGGTGATTGGTCGGGAGCTGGATGATCCCGTGGCCGAGCCGGATGCGGCTCGTGCGCTGGGTGGCCGCGCCGAGGAAGACCTCCGGCGCGGAGGAGTGCGAGTACTCCTCGAGGAAGTGGTGCTCGACCTCCCACGCGTAGTCGTAGCCGAGCCGGTCGGCCAGCTCGATCTGGGTGAGCGAGTCCTGCAGCAGGCGGTACTCGCTGTCCGCCCCCCACGGCCGCGGGAGCTGGTGCTCGTAGAAGATGCCGAACTTCATGCCGCGCGCAGGACGCGGCCCGGGCCGCTGCCGTCGGGCCGGTCGGGCATGCGTCCCGCCTGGATGACCGGGTGGCCGTTGACGAACGACCACTCGATGCCGCTCGCCCGCTGCACCAGCCGCGGGCCGCCCCCGGGCAGGTCGTGGACCAGCTCCGGCTCGTGGTCGGCGATGGTGCGCGGGTCGAACACCGTGATGTCGGCGGCGAGCCCGACCTGGAGCCGCCCGCGATCGCGCAGGCCGAACAGCTCGGCGGGCATCGCGGTGATGCGGCGCACCGCATCCTCGAGCGAGAGCGCGGCCCGCTCGCGCACCCAGTGGCCGAGGAGCCGGCTCGTCTGGCCCGCCTCGCAGAAGAGGGTCAGGTGCGCGCCCGCGTCGGAGAGGCCGATGAGCGAGCGCGGGTGGGTGAAGATCTCGGCCACCGAGGCCGCGTCGGTGTTCATCACCGCCACCGTGAACTGGGTCTGCAGATCGTCCTCGAGCGCCAGGTCGAAGAAGGCGTCGATCACGTCCTGGCCGCGGCGCGCCGCGACCCGGCTCAGGGGCAGGCCCACGAAGGCCTTGAAGCGGTCCGCGCCGACCTGATGCACGCGCAGCGGCGCGGTGTCGCCCTGAAAGAGCGGGGTGCGCCCGACCGAGTCGCGGAACTGGGATCGGAAGCCCGGGTCGCGGAAGAGCGCGCGCCAGTCGGCGACCGGCGCGTCGAGCACGCGCTGCCAGACCGGGAAGCGGAAGAACACGAACGCGCCCGACAGATCGAACGTCGCGGTGAGCGGCGACGTCGTCACCTGCGGATAGATCGCGACGCCGTCCCGGGCGAGCGCCTCGATGCGGGCGAGAATCGCGCGGTGCTCCTCCGGGTGCGACGGGTTGTGGCGCAGCGAGACCAGCGTGACCGGCCGGTTCGCCGCGCGGGCCAGCTCCGCGAAGCGATCCACCTCGGCCATGCGGTCGGGCCGCGTGCCGCCGATGGTCAGCTCGAGGATGCCGCGCCCCGAGGCGCCCATGGTCCGCACCAGGCTCGTCAGCTCGTCGTCGTGGGCCAGCCGGCTCGGCACCGGGCGGCCGCGATCGCCCACGTGGTTCTTGTTGGTCGTCGACGAGAGCCCGACCGCGCCCAGGCCCATCGCCTCGGTCACGAGCCCGCCCATGCGCGCGATCTCGTCGGCGGTGGCCTCGCGCTCCCACGCCTCGTTGCCCATGACATATTGGCGGATGGCCGAGTGGCCGATGAAGCAGCCCACGTTGGTCCACGGGCCCAGCCGCTCGACGCCGTCGAGATACTGCCCGAACGTCTCCCAGCCCCAGCGGATGCCGCGGGTCAGCGCCTCGAGCGGCATGCCCTCGACGTAGGTGAGCATGCGCATCAGGGTCTCGCGGTCCGCCTCCCGGCACGGGGCGAGCGTGAACCCGCAGTTGTCGATCACCACCGTGGTCACGCCGTGCCACGAGGAGCAGGAAGCGAACGGATCCCACGTGAGCTGGGCGTCGTAGTGGGTGTGCGGGTCGATAAAGCCGGGCGCGATCACCAGGCCGTTGGCGTCGATCTCGCGCGCGCCGCGACCGGCCACGGCACCAACCTCGGCCAGCCGGCCCCCGTGCACCGCCACGTCGCCGCGGCGGCCGGGGGCGCCGGTGCCGTCGACGATCAGTCCACCGCGGATCACCAGGTCGTGGGCCGGCGTCGGGGTCGTCATGGGGCAGTACTGTACGGCAACTGCATGGTCCTTGACCACCCCACCGCCCGGCGCTACCCTCCCAGCACCATGATGAAACGAGCGACCGTCGAGTCCACCGCCGACGCCTATCT
>DATGBR010000147.1:0-11560 GCA_035312605.1 Candidatus Methylomirabilota bacterium | reverse complement strand
TTCCCACGCATACTCCAGCACCACCAGGCGGTAGCGCACCCGCGTCCGATACTGCGGCCGGACCTTCACGTCGCTGAGCTTGATCATGGCCCCTCCTTGGTTTGGACAGGCTGGACGCCCAGCTGCCTATCAAAGCAAAGGAGGTCAATCTTGAGTAGATACTTCAGGGCGTCGCGGTCGCGACTACGACCGCGGCTCGCCCACCGCGAAGCGCCACGCGTCGCGGTGGCGCACGATGCGCCCCGCGGTCGGGTGGTGGAAGTGGGTGCCGAGCACGTCGACCGGCCGGTCGGCGTAGCGGGCGCAGAACGCGCGCCGGGTCTCCCGCGCCTGGGCGGGATCCGTGTCGAACGCGCTCTGCCACGCGGGCTCCGCGACCTGGACCGGGTGGTGCATGAGGTCGCCGGTGATCACCGCGTCGGCGCCATCAGAGTGCACGCGCACGCTCACGTGCCCGGGGGTGTGCCCGGGGGTCGGCTCGAGCCAGATCCCGTCCGCGACGCGGTGGTCCATCTCCACCAGCTCGGCGAGCCCCGCGTCCAGCACCGGGGCGACGCTGTCGGCCAGGATGCGCTTGGTGCCGTCCTCCTCCTCGGACGTCCAGTGCTCCCACTCCCGCCGGGCGAAGAGGTAGCGGGCGCGGGGAAAGGTCGGTACCCAGCGGCCGTCGGCGAGGCGGGTGTTCCACCCGACGTGATCGACGTGCAGGTGCGTGCAGATCACCACGTCCACCGTCTCCGGGGCCACCCCGGCCTCGCGCAGGTCATCGAGGAAGGCGGTGCGGAGCATGTGGAACGGGCGCCGGCCGCCCCGGTCCTTGTCGTTGCCGATGCAGGTGTCGACGAGCACGGTCAGGTCGAAGGATCGGATCACGAAGGTGTGCACGCTCTGCCGCAGCCGACCTTCCGCGTCGATGAAATGCGGGGCGAGCCACGCCCGGTGGGGCGCGAGCGCCTCGGGCGTCGCGGCCGGGAAGAGCCACGTCGGCCGCGTCGGGCCCGCGGTCTCCACGACCGCGTCGACGCGAAGGCGGCCCAGAGCGAGGGTGTTCATGGCCGGGGATTCTACCCAACGCGGCGAGCGAGGACCAGGGCCGAGCGGATCGTGTATGATCGGCCGCGATCCGCGCAAGGAGGCGCGACGGCATGGGAGAGCTCGACGGCAAGGTGGCGATCGTGACCGGATCCGGCCGGGGCATCGGGCAGCAGGTGGCGCTGCGGCTCGCGCGCGATGGCGCGGCGGTGGTGGTGAACGACCTGGACGACGCGCCGGCCCGGGAGACCATCGCCCTCATCGAGCGGGCGGGCGGCCGGGCGGTGGGGTGCAACGGCGACGTGACCGCCAAGGACTTCGGGGAGCGCATCGTCGACACCGCGGTGCGGCAGCTCGGCGGGCTCCACGTGATCGTGAACAACGCGGGCTACACCTGGGACAACGTGATCCAGAAGATGACCGACGAGCAGTGGTACGCGATCCTCGACGTCCACGTGACCGCGCCCTTCCGGATCCTGCGGGCCTTCGCCCCGTACCTCCGATCGCAGTTCGAGGTCGAGTCCAAGCGGGGGGAGCGCGTCGTTCGAAAGGTGGTCCAGGTCTCCTCGACGTCCGGGGTGCGCGGCAACGCGGGCCAGGTCAACTACTCGTCCGCCAAGGCCGCGGTGACCGGCATGACCCGCACCCTCGCCAAGGAGTGGGGCCGCTACGCGGTCACCGTGAACTGCGTGGCCTTCGGCTACATCCAGACCCGCCTGACCAAGCCGCTGGCCGAGGGGGAGGCCGGCACCATCGAGGTCGGCGGCCGCCAGGTCAAGGTCGGGGTGCAGGGCGCGCGCGTCGCGGCGATGAATCAGACGATCCCGCTCGGCCGCGGCGGGCTGCCCGAGGAGGCGGCGGGCGCGATCTACCTCTTCTGCACCCCGGACAGCGACTTCGTCAGCGGCCAGACGCTCGTCGTCACCGGCGGCGCCTAGCCGGGGTCCGGCCGGTGTCGGGCCCGCTCCACGGCGTTCGGGTGGTGGACTGCACGACCGTCGTGCTCGGCCCCTGGGCCGCCCAGCAGCTCGGCGACCTCGGGGCCGACGTGATCAAGGTCGAGCCGCCCGACGGTGACACCACGCGGCAGCTCGGGCCCATGCGGAATCCCGCCATGGGGGCGTTCTATCTCGCGGTGAACCGCAACAAGCGCTCGATCGTGCTCGACCTCAAGCAGGAGGCGGCCCGCCGCGTCCTCCTGCGGCTCGCCGCGGGCGCCGACGTGCTGCTGCACAACTACCGGCCGCAGGCGGCGCGGCGGCTCGGGATGTCGTACGAGATTTTCAGAGCGGCTAACCCGGGCCTGGTGTACGTCGGCACCTACGGGTTCCGGGCCGCGGGACCCTACGGGGACAAGCCGGCCTACGACGACATCATCCAGGCCGCCTCCGGCATCGCGTCGCTACAGGCCTCGATCGTGGGCGAGCCGCGCTACGTGCCGACGATCGTGGCCGACAAGTCGAGCTCGATGACGGTGCTGGCCGCGGTGCTCGCCGCCCTCTACCACAAGGCGCGCACCGGGGAGGGCCAGGAGGTCGAGGTACCGATGTTCGAGAGCATGGCCGCCTGGGTCATGGTCGAGCATCTCTACGGCGAGACGTTCGCGCCGCCGATCGACACCATCGGCTACAAGCGGATCCTCAACCCGAACCGACGCCCGTTCAAGACCCGCGACGGCTACCTGGCGATCCTCCCCTACACCGACCAGAACTGGCGGGACTTCTTCGCCCTCGCGGGCCGGGACGACCTGCTCGCCGACCCGCGCTACAAGACGCTCGCCTCGCGCCTGCGCCACATCGAGCTCCTCTACGAGGAGCTGGCGACGATCGCGCTCACCCGCACGAACGCGGAGTGGCTCGCGGAGCTGGACCGCCGCAACATCCCGGCCATGACCGTCAACACCCTGGAGGCCCTGCTGCACGACCCGCATCTCGAGGCGGTGGGCTTCTGGCAGACGGTGGAGCACCCGACCGAGGGCACCCTGCGCCTGCCCGGCCTGCCCGCCACCTACGGCAAGACGCCGGGCGCGATCCGGCGCCTGCCGCCCCGCCTGGGCGAGCACAGCGTGGAGGTCCTCCGCGAGATCGGCCTCGGCGAGGACGAGATCACCGCCCTCGTCCGGTCGGGCGCCGCGCGGGTGGCGACGGCTACCGCCGGCCCGGCTTGATCCGGAGATCCTCGTAGGGCGCGGAGTAGAGGTGGCCGGTGATCAGGCCGAGTCCCGCCTCGTCCACCCGCGGCCCGACCCCGTTCAGGAAGGCCGGCTCCACGATCGGCGCGAACATCACCCGCTCGTGCATCGCCTGCTGGATGCGATGCAGGAGCGCCTCCCGCTTCTTCGCGTCGCGCTCCCCCGCCTGCTCGCGGTAGAGCGCGTCGATCTCGGGGTAGCCCCCGTAGGACCGGATGCCGTCGGTGATCACGAAGGCCTCGATGCGGGTCGCCGCGTTGCCGGCCGCCGCGCTGCCGATGCGCGCGAGCCGCTTGAATCCCTTCTCCTGGTCGGCCCGCAGGTAGGCGGCCCGCTCGAGCGCGCGCAGCCGGGCCCGGATGCCGACCGGCTGCAGGTTGTTGATGACCGCCTCCACGGTCGGGCCGTAGGTGAGGTCGGAGGCGATCTCCCCCGCGTCGAAGCCCCGCGGATAGCCGGCCTCGGCGAGGAGCTGGCGGGCCCGGGCCGGGTCGTAGGGATGCGCGGGCGCCGGCCAGTAGAACTGGAAGTCGCGCGGGATGATGCTGGTGCTGACCCGGCCGTAGCCCAGGTATTCGGCCTCGTTGATGGTCTTCCGATCGATGGCGAGGCTCGCGGCCAGGCGCACCCGGCGGTCGGCCCACGGAGACTTCGGATTCCACTGCTCGGTGAAGGTCAGCCACTCGGTGAAGGTGGGCGACGTCGCCTTGAGCGTGAGTCCCGGAGTCCGGCGCAGCTCCTCCGCGAGCGGGCCGCGGAACGCGTAGGCGATGTCGGCCTCGCCCCGCTTCAGCATGGCCAGGCGCGTCGACTCGTCCGGGACCGAGCGGAACACCAGGCGCTTCACCGCGGGGCTTTTGCGCCAGTAGCCGTCGAACGCCTCGAGCACCAGCTCGATCCCGGGGGTGAACGAGACGAAGCGATAGGGCCCGGCGCCGATCGGCGCCTTCTTGAAGCCGTCCTCGCCCACCCGCTCCACGTAGCGCTTGGGAACGATCCAGGCCGCCCCGGTCGCGGGCGTCGCGTAGAAGGTCATGAAGTCCGGCCAGGGCTGCTTGAGGCGGATGCGCACGTGGCGGGCGTCCACGACTTCCACCGCGGCCACCCGCGCCTTGAGGGTGGCCGCGGCCCCGCCCCGGTAGCGCTCGAGGGAGAACTTCACGTCCTCCGCGGCGACCGGGTCGCCGTTGTGGAAGCGCACGCCGACGCGGAGCACGAAGTCGTAGACGAGCCCGTCGGGCGAGACGCTCCACGACTCGGCCAGGCTCGGCGCCATCGGGGCGCCCGGCATGGGCTTGGCGAGCGCGTCGTGCAGCGCGTACAGGACCATGAACGGCACGATGACCCCGGGCGTCTCCGCGGGGTCGAACCACGTGGGCGCGAGCGAGACGTGCACCGCCCAGGTCAGCTCGCCCTCCGGCGCGGCGGCCACCGGAACGGCCCGGCCGATCGTCAGCAGCAGGAGGCCGACGACCGGCCAGACGCGGGTCACGGCATCACGGCGCGCGTCGCGGCCAGCGCCTCGCGCGCCACGTCCTCGGCCGGGCGCTTCCACGCGGCGGGGTTGGGCGCCTCGTAGCTCGCGTAGCCGGTGTAGCCCTGCCGGGCGAACGCGGCGAAGAACTCCCGGAACGGCACGCTCCCCTGCCCCGGCGGCAGGCGGTCGAGCGCCTTGCCCGGCTCGAGGCCGGTGCGCGGCACGTCGCTGTACTGCACGTAGGCGATCTCCTCCGGCCGCACGTCCGCGATCTCGCGCGGCGAGGCGCCGGTGCGCCCGAGGTGGTACGTGTCGAGCAGGAGCCCGGTCTGGGGATGGCCGGCCCGCGCCATCACCTCGCGCATCGGGCCCAGGGCGTTGAGCTGCTCGCACTGGGAGTTGAACTCGACGGCCAGGCGCACTCCGTGCTCGCGCGCGATGTCGCCGACCTCGCGGATGCTCCGCGCCGCGTCGGCCGCGTCCCCGCGCCCGCGGTCCACCGGGCTCATGATCGTGACACAGCCGAGCGCCTTTGCGCGCGCGGCCTGCTCGGCGAACACGCGCAGCAGCCGCGCGCGCTCCTCCCCGGTGGCCCACAGCCAGCCGAGCTCCACCCCCACGCAGGCCACCGGGAGGCCCGAGGCGCGCACCAGCGTCAGCACTTGCTCGGCGGACTGGCCGGCCTTGGCCGCGCGCTCGAAGTCGAGGCGGCGCAGCTCGACCGCGTCCCAGCCCGTCTTCTTGATGACCGCGAGCGCCTCGGGCAGCGGCGTCGTATCGAGCGTCCACGTGTGGAGCGACAGGCGCATGGTCATGGTGGTCTCCCGTTAAGCTCGAACGCCTCGGCCAGCAATTCGTAGGAGCGCAGGCGTGCCTTGAAGTCATGGGTGATCGTGACGACGATCAGCTCGTCGGCCTGGTAGTCCGCGACCATCGCCAGGAGGCGCTCGCGCACCTGCTCGGGCGTGCCCACCACGCTGCGGCGGGCCGCGTGCTGCGCGATCGCCACCTCCTGGGCATTGTAGGGATAGCGCTCCGCCTCCTCGACCGACGGGTACGGCGCGGGTCGACCGGTGTAGAGGCGCACGATAAAGAGGTCGCGGCTCCGGGCCAGGCGTCGCGCCTGCTCTTCCGTTTCCGCGCAGACCGCGAAGACGGCCACGCTGCTGCGCGGCGCGGGAAGATCGGGCGAGGCGCAGAACCGCTCGCGGTAGGCGCGCGTGACCTCCGCCCCGCCCTGCTCGTTGATGAAGTGGGCGAAGCAGAAGGCCTGGCCGAGGTGGGCCGCGAGCAGCGCGCTGTCGTCGCTCGAGCCCAGCATCCACAGCTCGGGGATGCTCGGGCCCGCGGGCATGGCGTGCACGCCCCGCCAGGGATGCTCGGCCGGCAGGTCGTCGTGGAGGAACGCCACCAGGTCCTGCACCTGCCGCGGGTACTGCTCGGCCCCGAGGGCGCCGGATCCGGCCCGGAGGATCCGGGCCGTCCGCTGGTCGCTGCCCGGCGCGCGGCCGATCCCGAGATCGATGCGGCCGGGGTGGAGCGTCTCCAGCATGCGGAACTGCTCGGCCACTTTGAGCGCGCTGTAGTGCGGCAGCATCACGCCGCCCGAGCCGACCCGGATGCGGCTCGTCACCGCGGCCACCTGGGTGATCAGCACCTCGGGGCTCGCCCCCGCGAGGCCGGGGGTCGAGTGATGCTCGGCCAGCCAGTAGCGGTGATAGCCCCACCGGTCCGCGGCCCGCGCCAGCTCGAGGGTCTCGTGGATGGCGTCGGCGGGAGTGCCCCCGCTGCGCACCGGCGACTGGTCGAGGACCCCGACGCGCATCGGGCTAGTTGATCCGCTTCGTCTTGCCCTTCCACTCCCGGTCGCGCAGGACGAACTTCTGGATCTTGCCGGTTGAGGTCTTGGGCAGCTCGCCGAAGTCGACCGCGGCGGGCGCCTTGAAGCCCGCGATGTGCCGCTTGCAGAAGTCGATGATCTCCGCCTCGGTCGCGCGCTGACCCGGCTTGAGGGTGACGAAGGCCTTGGGCCGCTCGCCCCACTTCTCGTCCGGGATCGCCACCACCGCGCACTCCATCACCGCGGGGTGCCGGGCCACGCACTGCTCGACCTCGATGGTCGAGATGTTCTCGCCTCCCGAGATGATGATGTCCTTCTTGCGGTCGCGCAGCTCGACGTAGCCGTCGGGATGCCAGACCCCGATGTCGCCGGAGTGGAACCAGCCGCCCCGGAAGGCCTCCGCGGTCGCGTCCGGCTGCTCGTAATAGCCCTTGGCCACGTTGTTGCCGACCATCACCACCTCGCCGAGGGTCTCCCCGTCGCGCGGCACGTCGTTCATCTCGCCGTCCACCACCCGCACGAGGTCGAAGAGCGCGTAGCCCTGCCCCTGGCGCGCGGCCAGGCTCGCCTGCTGCTCGGGGGGCAGACCGTCCCAGTCCGCGTTCCACGCGCCGACGGTGTGGGGCCCGTAGGTCTCGGTGAGACCGTAGACGTGGACCACCCGGAAGCCGAATTCCTTGAGCTTGCCCAGGAGCGTGGGCGACGGCGGGGCCCCGGCCACCGTCACCGTCACCGGGCGCGCGAGCTGGTGCGCCTTCGGGTCGTTGACCACGCCGATCTGCACGGTGGGCGCGCCGTTGTAGTGGGTGATGCCCTCCGCGTCGATCAGGTCCCAGATGCGGCCGGGGTCGACCTTGCGGAGGCAGACGTGGGTGCCGGCGACCGCGGTGACCGCCCAGGTGAAGCACCAGCCGTTGCAGTGGAACATTGGCAGCGTCCAGAGGTACTTCGTGTCGAAGGTCATGCCGGTCTCGACGATCTCGCCCACCGCGTTCACCCACACCCCGCGGTGCGAGTACATGACGCCCTTGGGCCGGCCGGTCGTGCCCGAGGTGTAGTTGATCGAGATCGTCTCCTCCTCGTCCTCGAGCCAGCTCTCGACCGCCTCCGGTGAGCCGCCGGCCAGGAAGTCCTCGTAGGGATCGCCCGCCGCGCCGGTGTCGTCGACCCGCACCACGCGCACTCCGTTCAGGTCGAGCGGCTTGATCAGGCCCTCCAGCTCCGCGTCCACGAACAGGAACGTCGAGCCCGAGTGCTGCAGGATGTAGCCGATCTCGTCGGAGGAGAGCCGCGTGTTGATCGCCACCAGCACCCCGCCCGCCGCGGGCACCCCGTAGTGCGCCTCGAGCATCGGCGGGATGTTGGGACAGAGGAAGGCGACCCGCTCGTGCTTCCGCATGTCGGCCCGACGCAGCGCGGAGGCCAGCCGGTTCACCCGCTCGCCGAGCTGCCGGTACGTGTACCGCCGCGCGCCGTGCACCACCGCCGTCTTGTCGGGGAAGACGTAGGCGTTGCGGACGAGGAAGCTCACCGGCGTGAGCTCGGTGCGGTAGACCTGACGGTGCTTCATCGCGGGCGGCCTCCGATTGAGCGTGGATGGAATCGTGCCTCCGCAGTGTACCCAAGCACTTCCGGAATGGCGAGGGGCTGCTACGATGCCCCGTCATGGCCCTCGACGCGCGCCGCCCGGTGCGTGGGCGATCACCCGGTAACCGTAGTCTACCGCCGTGAGTCAGCGTGATCTGGTCTTGGGGGGCGGTGCGGTGGCCGCCTGACGCTCGCGCTGCATCTCCCGCGCACGGAGCCGACGGGCAGCGCGGCGAAGTCGCTGGACTGCGGTCCTGGTCTTCGAGTGGGTGGCCATTGTGGTTTCCTCTATTCGATCACCTGATCCGCCCGTTGGAGGACGGACGGCGGAATCGTCAGGCCGAGCGCCTTGGCGGTCTTTAAGTTGATGATCAACTCGAACTTCGTGGGCTGCTCGATGGGAATATCGCCGGGCTTGGCGCCCTTGAGGATCTTGTCGACCGGGATGGCGGCGCGCCGGTAGAGGTCGGCAAGATCGGCGCCGTAGCTCATCAGACCGCCGGCCTCCGCGTAATCCCTTATCTGGAACATCGTCGGTAGCCGGTGCGCAATGGCCAATCCGCCGAGGCGCTGTCTCTCACCGAAGAAGATCGGGGTGGCAAGTACGAGAACGCCCTGCGCGCGCGCTCGGGCCATGGCCGCGAAGGCGCCCTCCAACTCGGCCGGGCTCCGCGCTCCGACGGGCTGCAACTCTAACCGGAGCCTCCGCGCCGGCTCTTCCAGCGCCTTGAGTCCCGGGGCGGCGGACGGGGTGCCAGGATGCCAGAGAACGGCGATCCGTGTGACCGTGGGCACGACAGACCGCAGGATCTCGAGCCCCTTGGCGCCGAGCTCGGTCTGCAGTATGGCCAGGCCGGTGATGTTTCCGCCGGGCCTGGCGAGGCTCGCGACGTGGCCGGTCCCGACCGGATCCGCATGGGCGATGAAGACGATGGGGATCGACGATGTCGCCGCCTTCACGGCCCCGGTGAAGAGAGAGCCCCGCGTCACGATCAGGTCCATCTTGCGCCGAACCAGGTCCGCGGCGAGTTCTGGGACCCGGGAGGAGTTGCCCTCGGCCTCTCGGACCTCGATCAGAATGTTCTCGCCCTCGATCCAGCCGCGCTCCCGCAGACCCAGCCAGAGCCCTTGCCACTGACGACTTTCCGCCGGGTCCGAGGCCTTGTTCATCAAGACACCGATGCGGTACACCCTCCCCGCCTGTTGCGCCTCGGCCGCGAGCGGCGTGGCGAGGAGGCTTCCAGTCAGCGTGCAGACGAACGTCCGTCGATCCAATACCCACCTCTCGCTGTCCGCTTCATCTTGGCAGCGGGTCGACCTTACACCAGGGGGGCGAGCGCGTGGACTAGGATTCCTTCGCCGGGAGCGGGGCTAGCCGACCGCACGTGCTCCGTCTACACTCCACACCATGAAACTCCTGCTGACTGTCTGGGGGGATGTATCGCGAAGCGGGACATGGATGAGTGCAACAAAGGAGACCGGAGTCGGTACCCGCAGGCTACCTCAGCGCGGCTCAAGTAGTGCTTCCGCCTTCGTGGTGATGCTGGAGGGCGCCTCGAGGGTGGTGTCCGGGCCGTGGGTGCTCGAGCTGGCTGGGGGCATGCGGTCGGGCTACTCAATCACGCGGTCCGCACGGATCAGGACCGATTGGGGGATCGTGACGCCGAGAGTCTTGGCGGTTTGCATGTTCACGACCAGCACGAATAGATTGGGCCGCTCGATTGGAAGGTCCCTCGGCTTGGCGCCTTTCAGGACCTTTCCCACAATCAGGCCAGCTTGCCGATACAGCTCGACGAGATCCGGACCGTAGGCGATGAGACCGCCATCATCCGCAAAAGAGAGGGAATGGCATGATGGTCGGTAGACGGTGCTTCGCTGCGAGGTCCACGAGCAGCCGGCGGTAGGTGTTGAAGACGGGTGAAGACAGCGTGACCACGGCCCCGGCTCGGGCACGAATGGCGGATTGAAAGACGGCCTCGAAGTCTCCGGGGCCGTGGGCTTCGAGTATCTGAAGCTGCAGGCGCAGCGATGGTGCCGCCGCCTCGGCTCCTTTTAGCGGAACGCGCCCCGTGGCGGGATCCCAGAGCACGGCGACGCGAGAAACCTTGGGGGCCACTTCCTTAACCAGCTCCAGCCATTTGCCACCCAGCTCGGGGAAATCCAGGAAGATGCCGGTGACGTTCCCGCCCGGGCGGTCGAGGCTGGCCACGATCCCGCTGGCCAAAGGATCCGTCTCCAAGTCCAGAGCTACGATCGGGATGGCCCTCGTGGCGTTGCGGACGGCACCGATTCCTGATGAGGCCGCCGCGAAGATGGCGTCGGGTTTCAGGTGGACCAAGTCGGCCGCGATGGATGCGAGCCGATCGCCGGTGGTTGTTGGGAACCGAACCTCAATGGTGACATTCTGCCCCTCGACGTAGCCGTGCTCCCGCAGACCCCGCTTGAAAGCTTCAAGGATGCGGTCGAGTTCAGGGCTTGGCGGTGCTGGCCGGAAAAACCCAACCCGGGCCATCGCCGCCTTCTGCGCCTCGGCGGCGAGCGGCGTGGCGAGGAGGCCACCCGCGACTATGCCAATGAAGGTTCGTCGCTCCATCAAACGGTGCGTCAGCAGTTGTGATCCTCCCCACGAGGTCCGACAGTCGCGCCGAGCATAGCACGCCCTTCAGCCGACGGTCCCGTCGCTCGCCTCACGCCGCGGCCTCGGTCCGGTCACCCGCCTCTTTGGCCCGCTCCTTCCGCCGCGCTTCCCGCTTCTTGGCGTCAGGCGGAACCCGCGCCCCCTCTTGCGTTTGTCAGCGACAGTGCTAGGCTGCGACCTGCCCCGAGAATGCGATCTCCCACGGACTCGTGTGACGGTCAGTCTCTCCTCGTCTTCCTCCACGACATCCTCGGCTTCTTCATCGGGCGCGACGCGGAGCGCAAGCGCGTGGCGGCCAAGATCATCGCCTGGATGGAGGCGCTGGGGATTGTCTCCGTGCCGCGGCTGTCGATCGGCGGCTACGCGGACCTGCTGGTGGCGTGGCCGACCGCCGAGACGTCGTTCATGGATCCGGGCACCGGGGTGAACGTGGTCCACGGGGCGGAGCTGGCGAAGCTCCCGGCCGGGGAGCTCGACACATTGCCTCACGGCGCGGCGGCCCGGCACCTCGTCCACGACGTGATCGATCCCGCCGACACGCGCGACGTCGTCGTCCGATTCCTCGAGCACTCCCGGACGCGCACCGCCATCGGCCGGCATCGGCTGGCCGGCTGGCCGACCAAGTTCTAGGCGCGCCCCCGTTGTCGCTCGTCCCGTTGTCGCTCACGTGGGCGGTGGGCGCGCTGGTCATCGCGGCCGCCTGCTTCGTCCAGGGGCTGGCCGGCTTCGGGATCGGCCTCGTCTCGCTCGCGTTCCTGCCGCTCCTCATGTCGCCCGCCGACGCGATCGTGCTGA
>DATGBR010000146.1:0-20297 GCA_035312605.1 Candidatus Methylomirabilota bacterium | reverse complement strand
ACCGTGTGTACCAACCGGCGGGTGGTCCCCATGGAGCGTCTGCATGACATGGTCGTCACGATGTTCCAGCAGGACATCCTCACCCCGGCGCGCCTCGAGCAGGTGATCCGCGACCTCGCCCGAGGGTATGAACATGGGCCGGCCCGCGCCGCCGAGGTCCGCCGGACGCTCGAGGCCGACCTCCGCCGTGCGGAAGGCAGGATCGCCAACCTCACGGAGGCGGTGGCCGCGGGCGGCGAGGTGAAGAGCCTGATCGCGGCCATCAAGACGGCGGAGCGCGAGCAGCAGGACATCAGGGGCCGCCTCGAGCACGCGGACGGCCTCCAGAAAGCGGCCGCGGCCTGGGACGTGTCGGCGTACCGGGAGAAGGTGCTGGGGCTCCTGGGGGACTGGCAGGGGGCGCTCGAGGCTGCCCCACAGATCGCCCGCCAGATCCTCCGCAAGCTGCTGGCCTCCGACATCGTCGTCACGCCCAAGCAGGATGCCTACGGTGGACGTTGGTTCGAGTTCCGGGCGGAGGGGACCTTCCGGCGGATCGTGTATGGGGTGATCGGCTTTGGCGAGGTGGAGTCCGGTCGGGTCACAATGCAGTGGGCCCACACCGTCCCTGCCGACCCGGTCGAGACCGAGCTTGCGGAACTCATCAGGGCTCAGGAGCGGAACGCCGATCTTTCGCTGGGTTCTGGTTCCGTGTTGTCTGTGACGGGCGCACCGGCACCGCGGTCTTCACGTCGACGACCAGGCTCAGCAGCGGGGTGGCGAGGGAGGGAAAGCCGAAGCCGATGGCGCCCTTGATGAAGGCCGCCGCCAGCACCGCCGCCGCCATCACCGTCGGGATCACCGCCCGAGCATAACTTGACACTCGCCGGGGCGGGGCGGGATGATGTGCCCCCCATGGCCGTGACTCCAGGATCGCGTCAGATCAAGATCTACGACACCACCCTCCGTGACGGCACCCAGGGCGAAGGCGTCGCCTTCTCCATGGAGGACAAGGTCCGCATCGCGCAGCGCCTCGACGCGCTCGGCGTGCACTACATCGAGGGCGGCTGGCCGGGCTCGAACCCGAAGGACTTGCGCTTCTTCAAGCGGGTGCAGGACGCGGTGTTCAAGTCCGCCAAGATCAGCGCGTTCGGCGCCACCCGGCGCCCGGGGGTGCGGCCGCAGGACGACGGCAACCTCCAGGCCCTCGTGGAGGCGGGCCCGCCCGTCGTCACCATCTTCGGCAAGGCGTGGGACTTCCACGTGACCGCGGCGCTGGGCACCACGCCCGAGGAGAACGTGGCGATGATCGCGGACTCGGTGGCCTATCTCCTCAAGCACTTCGAGGAGGTCATCTACGACGCGGAGCACTTCTTCGACGGCTTCAAGCGCAACCCCGACTACGCGATGCGGACGCTCCTGGCCGCGGAGGCGGCGGGCGCCCACTGCCTCGTGCTGTGCGACACCAACGGGGGGTCCATGCCGCACGAGGTCGCCGCGATCATCCAGACGGTCAAGCGCGCGGTGAAGCCGGAGACCCCGCTCGGGATCCACGTGCACAACGACACCGAGTGCGCGGTGGCCACCTCGCTCGCCGCGGTCGGCGAGGGCATCGGGCACGTGCAGGGGACGATCAACGGTTACGGGGAGCGCTGCGGCAACGCCAACCTGGTCTCGATCATCCCGAACCTCATGCTCAAGATGGGGCTCGACTGCATCCCGCGCGCGAACCTGCGCGAGCTGCGCGACGTCTCGCGCCTGGTCTCCGAGCTGGCCAACCGCAAGCCGTGGTCCTCCCAGCCGTACGTGGGCGACTCCGCCTTCGCCCACAAGGGCGGCATCCACGTCTCCGCGGTGCTCAAGCACCCCGAGACCTACGAGCACGTGAACCCCGACGCGGTGGGCAACCAGCGGCGGGTGCTGGTCTCGGAGCTGGCCGGGCAGTCGAACGTGCTCTGGAAGGCCAAGGAGTACGGCATCGACCTCGACAAGAACACCCCCGAGGCGCGGCGCATCCTCGAGATGCTCAAGCGGCTCGAGGACGAGGGGTTCCTGTTCGAGGGCGCCGAGGCCTCGTTCGAGCTCCTCATGGAGCGCGCCCTCGGCAACCACCGGCCCTACTTCGAGCTGGGCGGGTACCGGGTGATCGTGGAGGAGAACGCGGGCGACGGCGAGCCGGTGGCGGAGGCGACCGTGCGGCTGCGGGTGAAGGGCATCGAGGAGCACACCGCGGCGGCCGGCAACGGCCCGGTGCACGCGCTCGACCACGCCCTGCGCAAGGCGCTCGAGGACTTCTACCCGAACCTGCGCGAGATGGCGCTGCTCGACTACAAGGTGCGCATCCTCGACGAGTCGAAGGCGACCGCGGCGAAGACGCGGGTGCTGATCACGTCGGGGGATGGGAACGAGACGTGGGGGACCGTGGGCGTGGCGGACAACATCATCGAGGCGTCGTGGCAGGCGCTCGTCGATTCGGTGGAGTACAAGCTGCGCCGGGATGAACGGCAGGGGAAGCGGTAGGGAGCGGGGAGGGCGGGGGGCGGCGGGTAGCGCGCCCTTGTTCGATACCCCACTCACCGGGCACGCCACCCGCCGCCCCCCGCCCTCCCCGCTCCCTACCGCCTCGGGAGGATCAAGTGCTGATTCCACGGCGTACGATGTCTCGGATGGCTCAGCGCCGGTCCAGATGCTCGCTCAGCGGTATCGTCGGCCTTTCGGCGCTTTGGTTTGTCTAGAGGTGAGGTGTGGGTAGCATCTCGGCGAAGTTGATCGAGGACACCGCGCGGGAGTTGACGGCTCGCGCCGCGATCGACATTCCCAGCGACTACCGGGAGGGGGTGCGGCTGGCGCGGGATCGGGAGGGGAATCGGCTGGCGCGGTTCGTGCTGGAGCAGATGCTGGGGAACTGGGAGATCGCGTCGGCGGATCGGCGGCCGATGTGCGCGGATACCGGGTTGCCGCGGTACTACGTGAAGCTGGGGAACGAGGCGGTGGTGGAGGGGGGCTTGGTGGCGCTGGAGCGGGCGCTGCGGCGGGCGACCGCGGAGGCGACGCAGGCGATTCCGCTGCGGCCGAACCGGGTGCATCCGCTTACGCGGGAGGACCGCAACGACAACGTGGGGATCCACGCGCCCGAGGTCACCTACGCGGTCGAGCCGGGAGCGGACTGGATCGACGTCACCACCGTGCACAAGGGCGGGCTCTTCGGCAGCGACTTCCGCATGCTCTTCCCGGGCGACGGCGTGGCCGGCATCAAGCGCTTCTTCGTCGACACCCTGATCGAGTCGGGCAAGCGCGGCCTGGCCTGCCAGCCTGCCATCGTCGGCGTGGGGATCGGCGGGGCCAAGGACACCTGCGTGCGGCTCGGAAAAGAAGCGGCGTGCTTACGCATAGTCGGCAGCCGCAATCCCGATCCCGCCGCGGCCGCCCTCGAGGCGGAGCTCACCGCGCTGGGCAACTACATCGGCATCGGCGCGATGGGCTTCGCGGGCACCTCCATGGTGGTGGCCACCCACGTGGAGCTGGCCTACACCCACACCGGTGGCATGCCGATCGGCATCCACCAGTTCTGCCTTTCGTCGCGCCGGGCCACCGCGCGGCTCCACCCCGACGGGCGCGTAGAGTTCCGGGGCGATCCCGACTGGTTCACCGACTACTACCGGCGGTCGGGGATCGAGTGATGGGCGCGACGATCGAGCGGCTCGACGACGTGGCCATGGACGAGGTGCATCTCACCACGCCGGTGTCGGACGCGGCCATCCGCGGGCTGAAGCTGGGCGACGTCGTCTACCTGAGCGGGGTCCTCTACACCGCGCGCGAGGGCGTCTACCGCCAGGTGGTGGACAAGGGCGTGCCGTTCCCGGAGTCGGTGCGCGCGCTCACCAACGTGAACTTCCACTGCTCGCCCGCGGCCGCTACGCGCCCGGACGGCACCCACGTGGTGGAGGCGGTCACCGCCACCGCGAGCTTCCGCTTTGGCAAGTCGATGGGCCCGTGGTTCGACCGATCCGGCGCGCGGGTGATCGTGGGCAAGGCCGGGCTCACCGAGCTGGCCTACCGCGAGTGGTTCGTACCCCACGGCGCGGTCTACCTCACCACGGTCGGCTACGGCATGGGCGCCGCCTACGGGCGCGGGATCACGCGGGTGCGCGAGGTGCACTGGCTGCGCGAGCTCGGCATCGCCCAGGCGCTCTGGGTCCTCGAGGTCGACCGCCTGGGCCCGTTCCTGGTGGAGGGCGACGCGGCCGGCAAGAGCCTCTTCGCCCTCGCCAACCGCGAGATCAACCTCCGCATCGCCGAGGTCTACAAGACCCTCCCGCCCCCCGCCCTCTCCCGCTTCGGCGAGATCCTCTCCCGCACCGACGAAGTCGTCTGATTTCGCGGCCCTGGTCGCGTCCGCCGTTCCGCCATGTTCGTCGTCTCCTCGTGATCCGCAGGTCGCGCACACGTGATCGGGCCGTGATCGCGGCGGAACGTTCGCCTGTCAGCATCCCGGGCGTCGCCGACCGAGCCGTGCCCCTCGCGCAAAGGAGACGTCCATGCGAACCAGGAACGTACTGCTGGGCCTCGTGGCCTTGCTGGGAATCGCCATCGTGAGCGAGCCCGCCGCCGCGGACTCCCTGACGCCCCGCGAGAACAAGCCGCTGGTGATCGGCCACCGCGGGAGCCACGGCTACCTGCCGTCCCACACGCTGGAGGGTTACGCGCTCGCGATCGAGCTGGGGGCGGACTACGTGGAGCCGGATCTGGTGATGACCCAAGACGGCCACCTGATCGCGCGGCACGAGCCGAACCTCATCGCGACCACCAACGTGAAGGACCTTCCCGAGTTCGCCGACCGCAAGCGCAAGGCGGTGATCGACGGCGCCCCCGACGAGGGCTGGTTCGCCTCCGACTTCAGCCTGGCCGAGATCAAGCGGCTGCGCGCGGTGCAGGACTTCGGCGATCGCCTGCAGCAGTTCAACGGCAAGTTCGAGATCGCGACCTTCGAGGAGATCATCGATCTCGTCAAGCGCAAGTCGAAGGAAAAGGGACGGACCATCGGGATCTATCCCGAGACCAAGCACCCGACCTACCATCAGTCGATCGGCCTGCCGCTGGAGGGTGCGCTGATCGACGCGCTGAAGCGGGCGGGCTGGAATCGCCGGGACGCGCCGGTCTTCATCCAGTCCTTCGAGCAGTCGAACCTGAAGGCCCTGCGAACGATGACCCCGATCCGGCTCGTCCAGCTGGTGGACGCCAACGACGTCAACCCCGACGGCAGCCTCGACTTCACGGCCCCCTTCGACCGGCCGTACGACTGGACGGTCTCGAGCGATCCCAAGCTGCGCGCCCGCCGGTTCAGCTTCTTCGTCACCGATGAGGGGTTGCGCGAGGTCCGCACCTACGCGGACGTCATCGCGCCCTGGAAGCGATACATGGTGAGCACCGCCGCGGTCGATCTCAACGGCGACGGCAAGGTCGGTGACGAGAACGGTGACGGCAAGGTGGACGAGGCCGACCGGAAGCTGCTGCCGGCCAACGACCTCGTCCGGCGGGCTCACCAGCTGGGCCTCCTCGTCCACACCTGGACCTTCCGCAACGAGGCCGGCCGCCTGGCGTCCGACTACAAGGGCAACCCGGTCAGCGAGTATCTGCAGCTCTACGCCCTCGGCGTCGACGGGTTGTTCTCGGATTTCGCGGACACCGCGGTGGCGGCGCGCGTGCTCTTCCGGCTCGCCAACGACCCCGAGTTCGCGCGCTGCTTCACCGGCGACGACGACAGGCATGGACGCCACGCCTGCTCCAGCGTGGACTAGGCGAGGACCGGATCAGCTCGGCGCGGAATGTCGGAATGTAAGACCTGACCCCAGATGGAAGACGGGGTGGCGGGGGGCTTCGGCCTCGAAGGCCGCGAGGGGTGAGGCGGGGGTGACGTCGAAGTAGGGGCGGGTGATCGGGACGCGGGTGACGTAGCGCTGCAGCACCGGTGCGGCGTCGCCCGGATTCAGCTCGCGGATCGGGACGGTCTCGGTGCGGCGGCCGCGGGTCAGGGTGACCTGGCCCGCGGCGCGCGCGTTGCGGACCCAGGCGACGTCGCCGTAGGGCGAGACCAGCCAGCGGTTGCCGCCGTCCTCCACCAGGGTGACCGGCGTCGAGAGCGGGCGGCCGGTGCGACGGCCGGGGACCGTGAGGAGATAGGTCGGGCCCGGCATCAGGCCGAGCTTCAGGAGCAGGCGAACGACGCGATTGGCGGCGCGGCGGCCGGGCGTCAGGCGGTAGGTAGCGGCCATGGGGCTATCACCACCCCTCACCCTGGCCCTCTCCCCTGAGGGGAGAGGGGAGGGGATTTGGCGGCGGACTCCTGGGCGGCGGCGGAGAAGATACCGCGGGTCATGAGCGCGCGCGCCTCGCGGGCCCGACGCTCGTAGATCTGCGCCCGCGCGGCGTGGGCGCCACCATCCTCGGGCGCCGCCGCGATGGCCCAGTCGATCAGGTGGCTGGCGAGCGCGAGCCGGCCCTCGCCGGCGACCGCGAGCGCCCGCGCCACGAGCTCCCCGACGCCACCCGCGAGGCTCGCCACCTCGCGGCCGATCTCGGCGGTGGGCGCCGGCTGCAGGTGCGCGGGCTCGCCGTCGTACCAGCCGCCGTAGAGTCGCCACAGGTTGCGCACCGCGTACTCGGGCTCGTCGTACACCGGCTGAAGATAGGCGCGCTCGGCCAGGTGCGCGGGCGGCCGGACCTCGCGCACCACCTGCTCGAGGATGGCGCCCGCGTTCATCAGCGCGAGCGTCTGGCTGACGAGCGCCTCGAGCCACTCCGCGGTCTCGGTGAGGGCCTGCCGCACCCGCTCGGCTCCGAAGATGGGCGGGCCGTGCCCCGGGATCAGGAGCGTGGCCTCGCGCGTGGCCATCGTCCGCAGGGCGGCGGCCCACTCCGCCGCGTAACGCTGCGCCTTCTGCGGGTTGCCCGCATTGGGCGCCACCCAGAGGAAGAGGTCGCCGGTCCAGAGGACGCCGCGCTCGGACCACCAGAGCCAGGTGTGATCGTCGGTCTCGCCCCGGGCGTGCTCGAGCTCGAGCGCCAGGGCTTCGGCCTCGAAGCGCAGCGCACGCTCGTAGGTCGTGTCCGGGTAGACGTACTCGGAGGGCCAGGTCGAGGGCCGCGAGAACTGGCGCGCGTTGATCAGGCCGTTGTAGCCGGCGGTGGCACGATAGCGATCGAAGCGCGCGGCGACGTCCCGATGCGCGACGATCCGGGGCCGGGGCCAGCCCTTCTCCATGGCCTCGGCCAGGAAGGGCGGCAGCCCGAAGGCGTGATCGGCGTGCCCGTGCGTGTAGATCGCGGCGCGCACCGGCGCGGGATCGATGGCGCGGACCGCCGCGAAGGTCCGCGCCCGCGCGGCCTGGCTGGAGGTATCGACCAGCACGAGGCCGTCACCCGCTCGGATCACGGTGACGTTGGCGAAGGCGTGCAGGAAGAAGACGCCGGGCGCGATCTCCTCGGTGGCCCCGGTCGGCGCCCAGAGCGTGTAGGGCTCGACCACGCCCGACCAGCACTGCTCGGCCATCTCGCGGATGCGGCCCATGCGGGCGGCTAGAGGCCCCTGCGCTTCCGCCACTCCTCGATCTGCGCTCGGTGCTCCTGGTAGTGGTGCCGGCTGTTGAAGTCCACGATCTTGTGGGCGGTCTTGCCGGGCACGTACCGCTCCTCCGGCACGCGGGCGGCCGCCTGCAGGAAGGCCAGGTGGGAGGCGTCGAGCTCTTTCAGGATGTCGGCGGTGGCCGCCGTCTTCTGGGCGTCGGCGAAGCGGGCGTTCCACGCGTCCACGTCATCGTAGGAGACGCCCTCCGGGATCGGACGCTCCCCCTTCTCCATGCGCTGCAGCGCCGGGACCATCTCGCGATGCCAGCCCGACATGTGAGCGACGATGTCGCGCGCGCTCCACGTGCCGAGCCACACCTCGCGCATCTGCGCCTCGCCGAGCCCCGCGAGCGCGTGCTTGAACGCGGCGAACTCGGTCTCGGCCCCGCTCAGCAGCGTCGTCTTCTCCGACATCGCGTCCTCCGTCTCAGGCCCCGCGGGGCGGGATTCGCTTGTAGAAGAGCAGCTCCCGGACGCCCTGGGGCAGGTTGTCGATGTGGCCGCTCGGCGTGAAGCCGAGCGCGGTGTGCATGCGGATCGAGGCCACGTTGGTCTCCTCGGTGGACGAGAAGAGGCGCGGGGTCGGCGAGACCACCTCGACCGACCTGAAGAACTCGCGGGCGATGCTCTTCCGCCGGAAGTCCTCGCGGACCACGACGAGGCTCACGAAGGTGCACTGGAACCAGTCTAGCCGGTAGGCGATGAACCCCACGACCTCGCCTTCGGCCTCGGCCACGATCAGGTGATGCCGCTCCATGTGCGAGCGGATGAAGGCGGGCGCCCGCTCCTCCCCGATGACCTGCGCGGCGAGGGTCGTGCAGCCCACCGAATCCGCCACGCGCGGGAGTCGAATCTCGATCATGGGGCGCCCCGGCGCATTGTAAGCGCGCCCGGGCGCCCGCTCAACCCGTTGGCACCCGGCGCGCTCTTCACGAAGACGTCTCGGTCGCGTCACACGCCCATCATCGTCGGCTGCGATAACCGCCGCGTGGATCATCGAGGGTGTTCCCACTCTCACCAAGGAGGCTCGGAATGAAGGACGGTACCCCGCAGCGCCTGGCTCGACGGACCTTTCTGAAGGGGGCCCTGGCGAGCGCCCCTGTGCTGGCGGTGGGCTCTTCGCTCTTGCGGCCCGGCCCGGCCTTCGCCAGCGACATCGGCCCTAGCACCAAGACCGAGCCCTACCTGATACCGAGCGTGCCCGGCGTGCAGCTGGTGTCGATCCTGACCGTCGGCGACGCGGTCGGGGGCTACCGGATGGTCGGTATCCCCGACGGACTGGGCGTGTATGCGAGTGGGCCGCACCAGTTCACGCTCATGATGAATCACGAGCTCACCGCCACCAGCGGCATCGCCCGGGGCCACGGCTCCAAGGGCGCGTTCGTCTCGCGGTGGACGATCGACCGGCGGACCCTCGAGGTCGTCGAGGGCCAGGACTTCACCCGGAACCCGCAGGACGTGCAGCTCTGGGACGTGACCACCCAGAGCTACGTGCCCGGCACCACGGTGTGGGAGCGGCACTGCTCGGCCGATCTGCCGCGACGGAGCGCCTTCTACCACAATGGCAAGGGCACCCTCGAGCGGATCTACATGAACGGCGAGGAGGTCAGCCAGGGGCGGGGCTGGGCGCGCGTGGTGACCGGCCAGCACTCCGGGGAGGTGTGGCAGCTGCCGCGCTTCGGCCGCCTCGCCCACGAGAACTCGGTCGCCTGTCCCCACCCCCAGGACAAGACGATCGTGATGCTGACCGATGACGGCGCGCTCAGCACCGCCCCGGTGGCGGCCAACTTCCCAAGCGAGGTCTACGTCTACGTCGGGAGCAAGCAGCGCCACGGCCATCCGGTCGAGCAGGCGGGCTTGACCAACGGCAAGCTGTACGGCCTCAGGGTCTCGGCCAAGGGCCAGCCGGTGGCCGAGGAGAGCAACGAGTTCGGGCTCGGCAATGCGACGACCGGCTTCGTCGGCTCGGGACGCTTCAGCCTGTTCAACCTCGGCGACGTTTCCAGTATGGACGGCCTCGCCCTCGAGCAGGCGTCCATCACGAACGGCGTGACCCGCTTCCAGCGGTGCGAGGATGGGGCGTGGGACCCGCGGCTCGGGCAGCGCGACAACTACTACTTCGTGACCACCGCCAGCCTGACCGCCAACTGCCGGCTGTGGCACCTGGCCTTCGACGACATCGAGCGGCCGGAGCGGGGTGGCACGATCGAGATCCTGCTCAAGGGCGACGAGGGTCACGGCATGCTCGACAACGTGACCATCGATCGCGAGGGTCGCATCCTGATGGACGAGGATCCCGGCAACAGTGCGCGGGTCTCCAAGATCTGGCTCTACCAGATCGGCACCCGCGAGCTCGCGCAGGTCGCCGCGCACAACCCGAAATTCTTCGACCCCACCATCCCGAACAACCCCACCTTCATCACTCAGGACGAGGAGTCGTCGGGGATCATCGACGTCAGCCACATCCTCGGCCGGGGCTGGTTTCTGCTGGACGTCCAGGCCCACAAGGTCAGCAGCGATGCCGAGCTGGTCGAGGGAGGTCAGCTCCTGGCGATGTTCGTGAATCCCGACATCGGGCGGGACGTGCACCGCAAGCACGAGCACGACGACGAGCGCGACAAGGAGGACGACGACTAGTCGCCGGCCCGGTGCGGAGGGGGAACCGGCCAGCCCCCTCCGCGCCGCTCGCGGCGGCCCGGCGGCCTAGTACGTGCCGGGCCGGATGCGGTTGAAGAGCTCCTTGAGCTTGTCGGCGGTGAAGCCGGGGCTCTGGCAGACCTTGATGATCTCGCGCTCGTCGGCCTCGACCTTGGCGATGGCCTCCGGGATCTTGGGCGCGATCTCGGGCGGGATCGTGCAGACCCCGTGCTGGTCGCCGTGGATCAGGTCGCCCGGCTTGATCCAGAGGCCGCCGACCTTGACCGGGATGCCGAAGTCCACCATGTGCACGTTGGCGTGGGAGACCGACACGTGGGCGGCGCAGAACTGGAAGCCGAGCGCGCGCACCTCGTCCAGATCGCGCACCGAGCCGTCGGTCACCACCCCCACGCAGCCCAGCGCGCGGTGGATGTTGGCCTGCACCTCGCCCCACTGGGCGCCCTGGCCCCGCGGGTCGTCGAGGTCGTGGACCACGATCACGCGGGGCGCCGGGATGCTGAGCACGAAGTCCCACCAGCCGTAGGTGCTGGCCCGGTGGCCCTCGATGGGGCCGGCCTCGGCGCGGATGACGCAGGGGACGGCGTAGCCCACCATCGGCCCCATCTCCGGGAACAGCGCGCGGATAGCCGAGGAGACGTTGCCCTGCTCGCGCGGCCGGACCTTGAAGGTCTCGATGGCGTTGGCGACGCTGGGGCTGGTGATCTTCTTGAGCGCTTCGACCTCTTGAGTGGTGAGCGGCACGGTGTCCTCCCTGTGGGGTTGACGGCTGGATCGGCTCAGATAGTGCCCTTTCGCCGCTCGGTCAGCAACTGCTCGATCTCGGGGATGACCTGCTCGATGCCGCGCATGTTCGGGTTGATGGTCAGGGCCCGGCGGAAGTAGGTGAGCGCGCGCTCCGGCTGGTCGAGGCGGAGATAGATCTGCCCGTAGCCGGCCAGGGCCCCGAAGTGGGCCGGGTTGCGCTTCATGACCTCGTCGCAGTCGTGGAGCGACTTCTCGTTCTCGCCCATCAGGAAGTAGAGCGTGGCGCGCTTGTTCCAGGCCTCGGCGAAGTCGGGCTTGCGCTGGATGATCCGGGTGAAGGTCTCGAGCGCGGCGTCCCCGTCGCCCCGGCTCATCTGCTCCACGCCCACCTGGAACTGCCCGTCGATGTCCTTGTCGCCCGAGCGGCTCCAGACCTGCCAGACCGAGTGCTCGGCGAGGACCCGCACCACCTCGTCGGGATCGGCCAGCACGCCGAGCAGGGCGGGGGCGTCGGCGGGTCCGCCCAGCTCGCCGAGCCACGCGGCCGCCCGGCGGCGCAGCTCGAGGTCCTCGCTCGTGATCTCGGCCAGCGCCTGCTCGCGGGTGAGGGGGATCTTGGTCTGGGCCGAGGCGGGGGCGGCGAGCAGCCCCAGCGCGAGGGCGACGGTGAGGCTCGCGGCGAGGCGGCCGGCACGGATCACGAGCGTCCCACCAGCTTGAGGAACGCGTCCTCGTCGAGCGTGGCCACCCCGAGGCGCTTGGCGTCCTCCGCCTTCGAGCCCGCGTCCTCGCCCACCACGACGTAGTCCGTCTTCTTCGAGACCGAGCCGGTCACGCGGCCGCCCAGCCGCAGGATCAGGTCCTTGGCCTGGTCGCGGCTCAGGGTGTGGAGGCCGCCGGTCAGCACCACCGTCTTGCCGTCGAGCGGCTTCGGGCCCTCGGTGTGGCCTTCCTCGGTCATGACCACGCCCGCGGCGGCCAGCCGATCGATGGTGGCGCGGTTGCGCGGCTCGGAGAGGAAGCCGGTCACCGCCTGGGCGATCTGCGGGCCGACGCCGTAGATGTCGTTGATGTCGGTCTCGGTCGCGGCGAGCAGCCGCTCCATCGAGCCGAAGCGCGCGGCCAGCAGCTGGGAGGCCCGCTCGCCCACCATGCGGATGCCGAGGGCGTTCAGCAGCCGCGAGAAGCCGCGGGTCTTCGAGCCCTCGATGCCGCGGTGGAGATTCTGGGCCGACTTCTTGCCCATGCGCTCCAGATCGGCCAGGGTCTCGACGGAGAGCCCGTAGAGATCGGCGAAGTCGCGCACCAGCTCCCGGTCCACGAGCTGGCCGATGATGACCTCGCCGAGGCCCTCGATGTCCATCGCCCGGCGCGAGCCCCAGTGGAAGAGCCGCTCCTTGAGCTGGGCCGGGCAGGCGGTGTTGGTGCACCGCCACACCGCCTCGCCCTCGACGCGCAGGGCGACCCCGCCGCAGGCCGGGCAGTGGGTGGGCATCTGGAACGGCTCGGGCTCGGGGTCCGGTCGCTTGGAGGTCACGACCTGGACCAGGTAGGGGATGACGTCGCCGGCCCGCTCGATCAGCACCGTGTCGCCCACGCGCACGTCCTTGCGGCGCACCTCGTCCTCGTTGTGCAGGCTCACGTTGGACACGGTGACGCCGGCCAGCTCCACCGGCTCGAGCTGCGCGGTCGGCGTGAGCGCGCCCGACTTGCCCACGTTGATCGTGATGGAGACCACGCGGGTGGTGGCCTGGCGCGCCGCGAACTTGTAGGCGATGGCCCAGCGCGGGTGGTGCGCGGTGGCCCCGAGGCGGCGCTGCTGCTCGAGGTCGTCGACCTTGACCACCACCCCGTCGGCGTCGTAGCCGAGCTGATCGCGCTCGCCCTCGATCCGCCGGCAGTAGGCGGAGACCGCGTCCAGGTCGGGCGCGCGCTCGGAGCGCGGGTTCACCCGGAAGCCGCTCTGGCGGAGCGCCTCGAGGCGCTCCCACTGCGAGTGGAAGCCCGGCGGCTCGAGCACGCTCACGTGGTAGAGGAAGATCTCGAGGGGCCGCGAGGCGGTCACCGCGGGGTCCTTCTGGCGCACCGCGCCCGCGGCCGCGTTGCGGGGGTTGGCGAAGACCGGCTGCCCGGCCTCCTCCAGGCCCGCGTTGAGCCGCGCGAAGGCCTCACGCGGCATGTACACCTCCCCGCGCACCTCGAGCCGGGTCGCGCCCTTGAGAGGGCCCGTGAGCGTGGTCGGGATGGACTTGATCGTGCGCAGGTTCTGGGTGATGTCCTCGCCGATGCGCCCGTCACCCCGGGTGGCGCCCCGCACCAGGCGCCCACGCTCGTAGAGCAGCGCGACCCCGAGCCCGTCGATCTTGGGCTCGCACACGTAAGCCGGCGCGATGCCGGGCAGGGCGCGCTTGAGCCGTGCCT
Organism: Candidatus Methylomirabilota bacterium; assembly: GCA_035312605.1. Lineage (GTDB taxonomy): Bacteria > Methylomirabilota > Methylomirabilia > Rokubacteriales > CSP1-6 > CAMLFJ01. Next base: position 6,872 of record DATGBR010000146.1, on the reverse strand, counting down.
CGAACTCGAGCAGGTCCTCCGGGGCCATGGCGTTGTCGAGCGAGAGCATGGCCACCAGGTGCTCGACCGGCGCGAACAGCTCGGCCGCCCGCCCGCCCGGCCGCTGCGTCGGGCTGTCCGGGGTGACCAGCTCCGGGTGCGCCTCCTCCAGCGCCACCAGCTCCCGCCAGAGGCGGTCGTACTCGGCGTCGCTGACCTCGGGCCGATTCTCGCTGTAGTAGAGGTAGTTGTGGCGGTTGAGCTGCTGCCGCAGCTCCTCGACCCGCGCGGCGACGTCGGCCGTCGATGCCATGGCGTTTCTCAGGATATCAACGCCCCCCACCCCGCGCCACACACGCCCGTCGCCGCCCGGGTCGTGCCGTTCGGCGGGCGTTTACGGCGTGGCGGGCGGCGGTGGAGGGAGGGCCGGCGCGGTGGGTGGCAGGCGGCGGGGGGCCTGGCGCATCGAGTCCTCCAGCTCCGGGGTCACGCGCCGCATCTGGTCGGTGATGCGGGCCGCGTCGAGCGCGGTGCCGACGGTTCGCGGGGTGATCAGGAGGAGCAGCTCGGTCTTCTCGATCTTGTTCTCGACCGAGCCGAAGAGATAGCCCAGGATCGGGATCCGGCTGAGCCACGGGACGCCGATGTGGATCCGCGTGCGCTTGTTCTGGATGAGGCCGCCGAGCACCAGGGTCTGGTTGTTCAGCAGCACCACGGAAGTCTCGGCCTCGCGCTTGGTGAAGCGAGGTGAGTTGATCGGGGGCGGCTCGTTCTCGCCAACTTCGTTGACCTCCTGCTTGACGTCGAGCGCCACCGTGCCCTGCTCGCCGATTCGCGGGATCACGGTCAGGATGATCCCCGCGTCCCGGTACTCGACGGTCTGGGTGATGGAGTTGCCCGTGAAGCCGCCCGCCGCGACGGGTACCTGCTGCGAGGTCACGATGGGCACCGAGGTCGAGACGTTGATCACCGCCTTGCGGTTCTCCGCGGTCATGATCGACGGGTTCGACAGGACGTTCACCCGGTTCTCGCTCGCCAGCGCGTTGAGCGCGGCCAGGAACTTGTCGGCCGCGAAGGCGAAGAGATTGAAGCCCACTGGCACCGCGCCGCCCAGCGGGATCAGCGACGACGCGGGGCGGGAGGGCAGCAGGCCGGAGGGCGACGAGCTCACGGCGAAGCGCCCCGAGCGCACCGCCCACTCGACCCCGAGCTTGGTGTCGTCGGTCAGCGTGACCTCGGCGGCCAGCACCTCGATCAGCACCTGCCGCGGCATCTTGTCGAGCTTCCGGATCGTCTCCTCCATCTCCTTCCAGAGCCGCGGGTAGGTGGTCACGATGACCGCGTTGGTGACCTCGTCGGCCACGAACCGAATCTCGACCGCGAGCGGCGCGCCCTCGCCGGAGAAGCCGGGGAAGGGGGTCGGCCCGCCCGCCGGCCGCGCCACCGCGGGCAGGAGCGGGGGCGGCGGGGCCGACAGGATCGGCGGCGGACCGGAGGGCGAGAGCGTCCGGCTCGCGTAGGAGCCGGCGAGGCCGGAGATGCTCGTCGAGCTGGGCGGATACTGCTGGGAGCCGGTGATGGCCGGGCCGCGATCCCCGCGTCCGTAGATGGCGTCGAGGGTGGTGGCGAGGTCGCGGGCCTTGGTGTTCTCCGCGAAGTAGATGAAGACCCGCTGGCCCCCGTAGAGATCCACGTCGAGCTTCTCGATCAGGCGGCGGATGGTCTCCATGTCCTGCTTGCGCGCGTGGACGACGAGCGAGTTGGAGCGACGCTCGGGGACGATCAGCGGGCGGTCCCCCGCGAGCACGCCCGCGACCGGCGGAGGCGGTGCGGTGCCCGGGGGCGGTGGGGCCAAGGGCCCCGGCGAGCCCGGCGCGGCGCCCACGCGCCCGCTCGCGAAGAGCTGGGCCAGGAGCTGGGCCAGCTCCTGCGCGTCGGCGTGCTTGAGCGGGATGATCTGCAGCTCGCTCAGCGCCACCTCGACGTCCACCAGGTTGAGCACCTCGAGCAGCCGGCGGACGTTGGCGGCGCTGTCGGTGACGATCAGGAGATTCGTCTCGCGGTGCGCGGCGAGGGCGCCCTGGGCGGGCACGAACGGGCGCAGCAGCGCGATCGCGTCCTGGGCGCCTATGAACTGGAGCGGGACCACCTGGGTCACCACCTCGTCGGCGGGCAGGCCGGCGCTCACCTCCCGGCCGACGATGGTCTTCACGGAGGTCTGGGGGGCGTTCTCCCGCAGGATGATCCGGTACAGGTTGCCGGAGCGCACCGCGGCGAGGCCGTTGACGTCGAGGATGGTGAGCAGCACCGGGAAGACCTCGTCGCTCGAGATCTTGCCCACCGTCTGGACCGTGACCTTCCGGCCGCGCGCCGCGGGCGCGAGCACGTAGTTGAACCCCGCGATCTCGGCGGCGGCCTGGATCACGACCTCCACGTCGGCGTTGTCGAAGTTCAGCACGAGCTGCCGCGCGGGCGGGCGCGAGGTCGGAGACGGCGCCGGAGGCGCTTCGGCCGCCGGAGGTGAAGGGGCGACGGCCGGCGGGATCCCCGGCCCGGGCGGGCCGGGTGCGGCCGCCCCGGTGTCGGGCCCCGTCGCCGGCGGCGCCGGGACCGTCGGGGGTGCCGGCAGCGGTGCCGGCGCAGGCAGCGCGGGCTCGGTGGTCACCTCCACGCGAGGCCGGGCCGGGTCGCCGGGTGAGCCGCCGGCCGTCGGAGTCTCGGGCGGCGGCGCGGTGGAGGCGCAGCCCGCCGTGAGCGCCACGACCAGGAGCCAGGATGCGGCGCGGGCCGAGGAGCTCATCATCGCTCGGCTCGTGGGCCGAACCCGGGCCCCCGGCGCGCGGGCGCCGGCTCGTTGGTCGGCGGCGTGGCGGAAGGCGTGGTCGCGGTCCCCGACGGGGCGGCGCCGGCCGGCGCGCCGCCGGCCGGCCCGGGAGCGGGCGGGGTCGGCCTGGGCTTCGACGGATCGCGCAGGAGCACCTCGACGGACCCATCCCCGCGGGCGATCACGACCCGGTCCGCGGCGATCGACTCCACGCGGCCGCCGCCCAGGGCGTCTCCCACCGCGTAGCCGAAGGTGCGCTTGACCAGCGGGTCCTCCAGGTAGGCGCGGCTCTTCGGCCCGTCCAGCACGACGCCGTGGAGCACCGGCTTCGGCCCGGCGGCGGCGACCGGCCCCGCGGCGGTCTCCGAACGGCTCGCGCTGAACAGGTTCTTCGTGGGGATGACTCCGTAGCCCGCCGTCGAGGGCGCGGCACTCGCGATCGGCGGCGGTGCCGTCGCCACCGCCCGTGTGGCGCGCGGGAGGGGCGGCGACGGAAGCGGGTGCGCCGCCACCAGCTCGCGCGTGAGCGCGGCCGCGAGCAGGCAGCCGACGAGGGCGAGCGCGATGTTGAGCATGCGGAGCGGCGCGGACACGGAGGGCTAGCTCCCCGCGCCCGGGAGCAGGTAGCCGGCCACCGTCAGGGTCGTCAGCAGCTCGCGGGCCTGTCCCGGCGCGACCACGCGGATCTTGACGTCCTTCAGCGCGAGCAGCCGATCCGTCTTTTCGAGGCGCGCCAGCGCGGCGACCGTATCGCGGATGCTCCCGACCAGGGTCAGCTCGATGCCGATCTCCTGCAGGCCCTGCTGATCCGCCGGTGGCAGGACCCGCTCGCTCCGGACCTCGACCCCGCCGGTGGGCAGCAGCTCCTTGACCAGCTTCTGCAGCTCGGAGGCCGCCAGCGGCGGCGTCGGGCCGCGCAGCAGCCGCGCCGACTCGCTCTCGAGCCGCTCGGTGATGGCGGCCAGCTCCTCGGTGAGGCGCGGCCGCTGGCTCAGCAGCAGCCGGCGCCGCTCGAGGGTGGCCTCGCGCGCGGGCACCAGGGCCTCCGCGTCGCGCGCGCGCGTCAGCAGTGGCTCGAGGAGCAAGAGATAGCCGCCGACCACGAGCGCCACCACGGCGCCGGCCCCGACGATCACGCGCTCCCGCCGGCTGAGCGTCGCCACTATTGCGACCCTCTCCCCCCGGGGGAGAGGGCAGGGTGAGGGGTGGTTGGAAGGTGAGGGGCCTTCTCCCACGCCGCCCGGATGCGGAACTGCTCCTTGCCCTGCGCCTTGGTCACGGGCGAGGTGAACTCGACGCGCTCGAGCCGGCTCGACGCTTCCAGCAGCGGGATCAGGGCGCTGGCCCCATCGGCCTGGCCGGTGAGCTCGACGCCCTGGCGGTCCATGGTCAGCGCTTGCAGCCAGGTGCTCGCGGGCAGGGTCTCGGTCAGCTCGCGCAGCACCGGGAGAGCCGGAACGCGGCCCTCCTCGGCGGACCCGAGCGCGCCGAGCACGCGCCGCTTCCGCCCGAGCTCCTCGGCCAGCGCGTCGACCGCCTTCGCCTCGGGCTCCAGCCGGCGGATCTCCTCGGTGACGCGGCCGAGGTATCGCTCCTTTCGCACCACGTGGACGAGCGCCACGCTCAGGCCCAGGAGCGCGACGACCGCGACCAGGGCCGCGGTCACGAGCTGGCCGCGCGACGGGGCCCAGGGCCGCGCCGCGGCGGGCAGCAGGTTCAGGGCCGGACTCCGGCTCTCCGCGGCGACCGCCAGCGCGAGCAGGCCCGCGCCCGGGTCGTCCTCGGGCAGGGCCGCGACGAGCGGCAGGGCGAAGGCGGCGAAGGGTGGCGCGGTCGCGGGGACGTCCAGCGCGACGGCCAGGTCGTCCCGCCAGGCCTGGGCATCGTCGCGGGATGGGCCGGAGAGCCACACGAGGTCGGCGCCACTCCAGCGCACCACGGGCAGGCTTCGCCGGATCTCGCGCCCCAGCTCGGCCGGATCCGCCGCGCCCACCTGCCGGCTCGTGAGCAGCGTGCGGCCGTCGAGGAAGAGCAGATCGGCCACGCCGTCGTGCCGGTGCGCCCACACCGTGCGGCGCGAGGGGAGCGCGCGTGGCAGGAGGGCGATCAGAGCGTGGCAGGCCACCGTCACCGCGGCGGGCTGGCGCTTGGCGCCCGCCACGAGCGCGAGGGGTCGCTCCACCGCGCGGGCCTCCGCCGCCACCACCAGCGCGCGCCGCGGCTCCTCGGCCCGCCCCGGCAGCTCGAGCCAGTCGAAGCGGGTCTGCTCCGGCGGGAACGGCACGTGGCGCTCGAGATCGAAGCCGACCATCCGCGCCAGGTCACCACCCGCGGCCGGGGGCAGCTCGAGGGCTTTCACCACCGCGACCCGGCGATCGAGGCCCACGCGGAGCCGCCCACCGCCGAGCCCGCGCGAGCGCAGCTCCCCCGCCAGGGTCGCGGCGGGATCCTCTGCCGCCTCGACGACGACGTGGGTCAGCCGGTCGCGGCCGGTGAGGGCCACGACCGTGAGCCGGTCGTCCCGCAGGAAGATCCCGATCCGTGGCGGCCTCATGCCTCGGGCTCCGGGCGCCAGGAGATGATGGTCGCCTCGAGGGGCGCGTTCCGCCGGCCGCGCTGCACGACGGCCACCACCCGGCTCCGCACGAGGCCCGCCACCCGGCCCTCGGCCTCGATACGGAACACGCTGCTGCCGACCGCCAGCCCGCGACCCGCGAAGCGGCCGGGGACGCTCGGGTAGGGGGCGCGTGCGCGCGTCTGCACCACGTCGGCGATCTCGGCCTCGGAGAGGCCGAGCGCCTTGAGCACGAGCGGGGAGGCGGTGTTGAGGTTCACCGTGTTCACCGCCGCCGCGGTGACCAGCTCGCCCAGCCCCGGGCGATCCCCGGCGCCCGCGTAGAGCTCCGACGTGACGCCGCGGATCTGCCGCAGCTCCGCCGCGTCCTGGATGTTGCCGTTGCGCGCGCGATACGGCACCGGCAGCGCCAGGTAGAAGTCGCTCTCGGCGCCGTGGAGGCGGTGCAGCTCGTCGGCGTCTCGCCAGTCCTGGACCGAGTCGGTGATGATGTCGCGCTCGGCCCGCTCCACCCCGAGCGCCTCCAGCAGCCGCCCGAGGCGGTCGGCGCCGAGGTTGAGGGCGAGCCGGGCGCTCTCGTCGATGAGGCGGTAGGAGAACTCGCCGGGGCCGAGCGCCACGCGCACGCGGGGCAGGGCGGGCAGGGGGGTGGGTGTCGTCTGCCCGGGCAGGGCCCGATAGAAGACGAGCTGGCCGGTCTCGTCGAGGGCGGCCACCTGCGACGGGGTCGCGATCTCGCGCATGGCCTGCTGTACTGCCGCCTCGGCCAGGTGGCGGGCCAGCACCCGATCGCGGTAGGAGCGGACCATCGAGGCCTCGAGCCGGGCGGCGAAGGCGAGCTCGGTGACGATCACCGCCATCAGCGTGAGGGTCAGGAGGACGGCGATCAGGACGAAGCCGTGGTCGCGCGTCATGGCATCGTCGCGCGGATGGGCACCGTGAGGACCTGTGCCGCGCTTCCACTCGCGCCCGCGCGCGCGACGAAGGTGATCTCCACCGCGCGCGGGATCGTCTCCTCGCGGCTCATGTCCCACTCGTCCTGCCAGGCACCGGGCTGCTCGCCCAGGTAGCGGAAGCGCACCCCGGTCGTCTCGGGATCCACCAGGACGGGCGCCAGGCGGTCCAGCGCGAGGAGGTTGGGCAGGACCTGCTGGCGAAGCGTCAACCCCGCTGCCTCGCGGGAGAGGCTGACCGCGGTGAACGCGATCGGCACGCGGCCGGGGAACGGCGGCGCGAGCGTGGCGAACGTCACCTGGTCCGGGCGGCCGTCGAAGAGGATGCGCACCTCGCGCTGTTCCGGCGCGACGAAGCGGTAGGGGAAGGCGCCGTCGAGCGCGCGCTCGAGCAGGACGAGAACGCCGCGGGCGTGATCGAGCTCGGACGCGCGCGCCTCACCCTTGCTCCACGCGGCCAGACCCACGCGCAGCCCACCGAAGACGATCACGAGGACGGCGGCGGCGATGCTCAGCGCAAGGGCCACCTCGATCAGGGTGA
>DATGBR010000145.1:0-12711 GCA_035312605.1 Candidatus Methylomirabilota bacterium | reverse complement strand
CGCGATCCGATGGCCATGATCCCGTTCTGCGGCTACAACATGGCCGACTACTTCGCGCACTGGCTGTCCTTCGGTCCGAAGCTCAAGAATCCGCCCCGGATCTTCCGGGTGAACTGGTTCCGGCGCGACGGCGACGGCCGGTTCCTGTGGCCGGGCTACGGCGAGAACGTGCGGATCCTCAAGTGGATCGTCGAGCGGATCCAGGGCGGCGGGAAGGCGGTCGAGACGCCGATCGGACACGTGCCGGCGCCGGGAAGTCTCGACGAGACGGGCCTGTCGCTCGCCCCCGGCGCGCTCGACGCCGCCCTGCACGTCGACCGCGAGGAGTGGCGCCAGGCGCTCGACGAACTGCGCGAGTTCTACGAGCAGTTCGGCGAGCGCATGCCGGGCGCGATCTGGAAGGCGCACGCCGAGACGGCGCGGCGCTTCGGGCTCTGATCCGAACGTGGCGAGCCATATGAGTCGAGCCGGAGCGCGACGGGCCCTCGCCGGGCTCGGACTGGTGGTGGCAGGACTCTCCGGGTGTGCGAGCAGCGACGCCAGCTTTCCGCCTCAGCAGCCGCCCGCGGCCGCCCAGCACTTCAAGGCGACCGCGCCCGGGCAATTCCCGATCGACGTGTACTTCACGGCCTGGGGTGAAGGCTACGTCATCTACACGCCCGGTCAGGCTCCGATCTACCTTATCTCCGACAAGCAGGGCGGGTTCATCGTCCAGCGTCCCGGCGAGTCCGCTGCCTTCGTCACGCGACGAAAGGACGACAGCGGGTGGAACATCCTCAGCGCCAATGCGCCGGCGACCATGTTCCTGAAGAATCCGGAGGGCGCCGGCTGGATCCTCCAGCCCCCCGGCGAGCTACCGACCCTGATCGTGCCTCTGCCTCAGTAACGCTGTTTCCCAGCTGACACTCGTTCGTCCCATCAACGTACCGCGGGAGCGGCTTGTCCCCAGGTGCGACCCGGATACGCCTTTATTCGCCATCAGTTAACAGACACCTCCCGGTGGCAGGGTGATTGCTCTCCAGTGGATCACTTTGCACAACGCCAGCAGCCACCAGGAGGCCGCGATGTTCGGATGCAAAGGTGCCACGGGCCTCCTCGCCCGGCCTCCGAGGACCGTGGCCCACCACCTCGGGGCACAGGCGTAGCGATCCCGTGTGGCCCTGGAGTCGGCCCCCCGTCGTCGCCAGCCGCAAGAAGCTGACCGCCTTCCTCGACGAAGGCTCCGACATCGAGGGCAAGTACACCTTCACCGGCACCGTTCTTCTCAACGGGAAGTTCCAAGGCGAGATCGACTCGCCCGACACACTGATCATCGGCGAGCGGGGCGTGGTGAACGCGAGTGTCCGGACCGGAACGCTCGTGGTCAACGGCGAGCTGGTCGGCAACATCTACGCGAGTGAGCGCGTGGAGCTCACCCGCAAGGCCCGCGTCCACGGTGACGTCGAATCCCCGATCCTCGTGCTCGAGGAAGGGGGCACGTTCGAGGGTCGCTGCCGGATGCCCAGGCCCGACGCGATGAATTCGGCTCGCGACGCCACGGCGATGCCGCTCAAGCGCTCATGAGCCAGTCCCGCGGAGGGTTCACTCTGGTCCTGGTGCACGGCGGCGGCAGCCGCATGCTCCACGTGGGTTGCCCACGCTGGCTCCTCTGGGGGATGTTCCTCGTGGTGACCGCGTTCGTGGCCCTGCTCACCGGGACCTGGTGGGACTACTTCGCGCTGAAGCGGGCCCAGATCCAGGCGGCCAGCGTCGAGCGCCGGGTGGAAGAGCAGCGGGTGATGCTCGACTCGGTCGAGCAGCGAGTGGCCGACCTCAACCGCGAGGTGGGAGGTTGGCAGGCCGCGCACCTGCGGGTGTGGAGCACGTTCGGCCCGGCTCCCGGAAGCAGCGTCAAGGGGACGGGCATGGGCGGTGCGATGGCGGTGCTCCCGCTCGTCTTCGCCAACGAGGCGCCGGCCCTGCCGCAGGCGCTGGCGCTCCTGTCCAGCAGCGTGGGCGAGAGCGGGCAGAGCCTGCGCGCGCTCGGGCGCTTCATGGAGCGCACCCGCCCCATGCTCCTCTCGCTGCCTCTGCGCTGGCCGGTGCGCGGACCGCTCAACTCCAGGTTCGGCATGCGGTTGTCCCCGTGGACCGGCGAGCAGGAGTTCCACCGCGGCCTCGACATCAGCGCGAACCGGGGGACCGCGGTCCTGGCCCCGGCCTCCGGCACCGTGTACTTCGCGGGCAACAGCGGGGAGTACGGCACCACCGTCATCCTCGAGCACGGCCACGAGCTGCGCTCGCTCTACGGGCATCTCCAGGAGATTCGCGTGAAGCCCGGCGAGCGCATCGAGCGGGGACAGGTCATCGCGCTCACGGGGAGCACCGGCCGTACTTCCGGCCCGCACCTGCACTACGAGATCCAGATCCACGGTCAAGCGGTAGATCCTCGCCAGTTCCTCTGGGACTAGCCTCGCCGCTCCCTCCTCCGGGGCCTCGCCCCGGCCCCGCGGTTGTGTTGTGATCCTCCTCACTCGACGTCACTCGAATCACCGAGGAGGACTCGCATGCCGTCGCTGTCCGCGAAGGAGCTCACGACCGATCTGCTGATCCGCTACGGCTTTCAGATCCTGGGCGCGCTCGTCATCCTGGGGGTGGGCCTGCTCCTGGCCCGCTACGTGGGCAACCTGACCGGGCGCTGGCTCGAGCGTCGCTCGCTCGAGCCGCCGGTGCGCAGCCTGATGGTGAAGACGGTGCGGGTAGTGGTGCTGATCTTCACCCTCGTGGTCGCCCTCGACAAGTTCGGTTTCCAGGTGGCCCCGCTGGTGGCGGGCATCGGGGTGGCCGGTCTCGGCGTCGGGATTGCGCTGCAGGGCGTGCTGGGCAACCTGGTGGCCGGACTCAGCATCATCCTCACCAAGCCCTTCCGGGTGGGCGAGTGGATCTCGATCGTGGGCGTCTACGGGCAGGTGAGCAGCATCGAGCTGTTCGCCACGACCCTGCTGCACCCGGACCAGTCGCGGGTGATCATCCCCAACCGGAAGGTCGTCGGCGAGATCCTCCACAACCACGGGACGATGAGGCAGCTCGAGCTCACGGTCGGGGTGAGCTACGCGACCGATCTGCCGAAGGCCCTGGCCGCGGCCCACGAGACGCTCCTGGCGAACTCGCGCGTGCTCAAGACGCCGGCCCCGATGGTGGGCATCGCGAGCCTCGGCGACTCGGCCATCAACCTGGCGCTGGGACCCTGGGTCGCGTTGCCGGACTACGCCCCGGCACAGGGCGAGCTGTACCAGTCGGTGGTGGAGCGTTTCCGGACCGCCGGGATCGAGATGCCGTTCCCCCAGCGGGAGGTTCGCCTGCTCGGCGCCGCCTGACCGGAGCGAGCGCTCCACCGGCGTGGCATGATGGCCCCATGGTGCTTGCGGATCAGCCGGTGGGCCTGGCGATCATGGCGAAGGCGCCCCGGGCGGGAGCGGTCAAGACGCGGCTCTGCCCGCCGCTGCGCCCGCCCGAAGCGGCCGAGCTGGCCCGATGCTTTCTCCTCGACGCGGTGGAGCGGGCGGCGGGCGTGGTCGGCGTGCGGCCGGTGCTGGCGTACGCGCCGGTGGAGGCGCGGGGTGAGTTCGAGAGCGTCGCGCCGGGATTCGCCTTGCTGGCCCAGCGGGGGGAGGACCTGGGTGCCCGGCAGGCGCGGCTCATCTCCGACGTCCTTTCCCTGGGACACCAGGGGGCGCTCGTGATCGGCACCGATTCGCCGACCCTGCCTCGCGAGTGCCTCGACGAGGCGGTGAGCCTGGTCATGGCGCCCGACGTGGACCTGGTCCTCGGACCGACCGACGACGGCGGCTACTATCTGATCGGGCTCCGGGCTCCGTGTCCGGTCCTGTTCGAGGGCATGCCCTGGAGCACGTCGGCGGTCCTGCCGCGCACGCTCGATCGGGCGCAGCGCCTCGGGCTCCGCGTGGCGTGCCTGCCCGCGTGGTTCGACGTCGACACCAAGGCGGACCTGGAGCGTCTGGCCGCCGAGCTGGCGGTGACCCCCGGGCTCCTGCCACGCCACACCCGTGATTTTCTCGCCCGGCGAATCTCACCGGGCCCCGCCGGCGTCATACCTGCCGATCATGCAAGTCACGCGACGGACGGCAGAGGAGCAGTGGCGTCGCGCGGCGACTGACCGGCCGGACGGCGGTGCGGTCCTGTCGGCGCGGGGAGTACACTGGGGCGGCCCGGGCGATCCCGAGCGCGTGCGAGCCACGCGGCGGGAGGCCCGGACGATGCCAATGAGGGAGCTGAACCCAGTGTCGATCTCGGCCTGATAGCGCGTGGCGACGCCTACAACGGTCGACCAGAATCAGGGTCCACTCGAGCGGCTGGCTATCTGTGCGCTCGAATACGTCCGCGACGGGATGCGGATCGGCCTCGGCTCCGGCCGGGCCGCGTCGGCGTTCGTTCGCGCGCTGGGGGCGAGGGTGAGGGAAGGGCTCGCGGTGCGGGGCGTGCCGACGTCGGAGAATACCGGGCGCCTGGCCCGCGATCTGGGCGTGCCGCTGGCGGGACTCGACGAGGGGATCATCGACCTCACGGTCGACGGGGCGGATGAGGTCGATTCGCGGCTCGACATGATCAAGGGCTATGGCGGCGCGCTGGTGCGGGAGCGGATCGTCGCGGCGGCGTCGCGGCGGGTCGTCATCCTGGTGGGCCGCGAGAAGCTCGTGCCGGTGCTCGGCACGCGAGGTCGACTGCCGGTCGAGGTCGTGCCGTTCGCCGCTCCGTTGACCATACGCGACCTGGCCGATCTCGGCTGCCGCCCGGTGCTACGGATCGAGGAAGGACGCCCGTTCGTGACCGACAACAGCAACTGGATCGTGGACTGCGGAGTGCGAGCCATCGAGGCGCCGATCGCCTTCGCCCGGGATCTCCGCGCGCTGCCCGGAGTGGTGGACTCCGGGCTCTTTCTCGGCGTGCCGGACGTGGTGCTGGTGGCCGATGGCGCCGTCGTCCGAGAGATGAAGCGAGGAGATCCCGCGGCGTGAGACGGCGGCGGTGAGGGCGATCCGGCGGTATCCCGACGCCGAGGCGGTGAGCCGGGCGGCGGCCCAGGATCTGGTGGAGGTGGCCCGCGCGGCGATCGCGGCCCGTGGACGATTTTGCGTGGCGCTGTCCGGTGGGTCGACGCCCCGGCGCATGTACGAGATCCTGGCCGAGGCGCCCCGCTGGGCCCGGCTCGAGTGGGACCGAGTGGAGTTCTTCTGGGGCGACGAGCGTGCGGTGCCTCCCGACCACCCGGAGTCGAAATGCGGGGCGGCCTCCGCCCTTCTGAGCAAGCTCGCCATCGCGCCCGAGCGTGTCCACCGAATCCTGGGCGAGCTACCGGATGCGGAGGAAGCGGGCGTGCGCTACCAGGCGGAGCTGGCCCGCGTGTTCGCGGCGCCCGTCGACGGCCTGCCGCCGATCTTCGACCTGGTCCTGCTCGGCATGGGTCCAGACGGCCACACCGCCTCGCTGTTTCCGTACAGCCAGGCGCTCACCGAGCGACGACGATGGGTGGTCGGCCATCACGTGGCCCGGCTCGGCAAGGCGCGGATCACGATGACGCCGCCCATTCTGAACCGGGCCGCCGAGGTCCGCCTGCTGGTGACCGGAGCCGACAAGGCCGGCGTGCTTCGAGAGGCCCTCCTGGGTGCGCGGGAGCCGGAGCGACTCCCGGTCCAGCTGGTAGCCCCCGAAGCCGGCCGCCTGGTCTGGATGCTCGATCGGGCCGCCGCCGAGCTGCCCGCCGACCGTCGGGTCTGATCGAGCCCCGCCGCCGACGGCCCTGCGCCGCGCGGAGCGGGCCTTAGCCCAGCTCGTGGAGCAGGTGGGCGGTGGTCAGCACGCCCTGGTAGAGGTGATCGAGGCGCAGATGCTCGTTGGGGCTGTGCTGCCGGTTATTGGCGTTGGCGTAGGGCACCACGATGGTCGGCAGCTTCAAGATGTCGGTGAAGGCCCAGAGCGGTACGCTGCCGCCCATGGTCGGCAGGACCACCGCGGGCTCGCCGCCGTGGGCTCGCTCCATCACCTCGATCACGCGGCGGGAGACCGGCAGGTCGGCGGCGGTCTTGGCCGGGTCGTACCCCCGTTGCTCCACCACCCGGATCGCGCGCCCGCGCAGGTCGTCCGGGATCGGGGCGTCGGGCGACTCGATCACCGTGAAGCCCTGGCCCCGGATGTGCTCAAGGAGCGCCGGTATACCGTCTCGACGCGCTGGTTCTTCACGAGGCGCGCGTCGAAGGCCACCGTCGCCTGGTGCGGGATGATCGTCTGAGCTTCCTGACCGGTGAAGCCGCTCTTGAGGCCGCGGATGGTCAGGGTGGAGCGGAACATGAGCCGCTCGAGGTACTCGGGAGGGAGCGCGACGCCGAGCTCCCGCTCGATCGCGGCCCGGTCGAGCGGGATGTGGCCCATGAGGGCGCGCTCCGCCGCGGTGGGCGGGACCACCCCGTCCTCCAGGCCCTCGACGAGCGGGGTGCCATCGGGCGCGGCCATCGAGGCGAGCAGGCCCACCAGGCGCCAGGCCGGGTTGGGAACGCTGAAGTTGCCCGAGTGCACGTCGCGTCGGGCGGACTCGAGGGTCAGCTCGAGCGAGAGAATCCCACGCGCGCCGAAGGCCACGGTAGGACGGCCGCTGGCGTCCTTCGGCCCATCGGTCACCAGGACGAGGTCGGCGGCCAGCAGATCGCGGTGCCGCTCGGTGAAGGGGCCGAAGTGCGGGCTGCCCATCTCCTCCTCGCCGTCGAAGATGAACTTGACGGCCACCCGGGGGCCGATGCCAAGTTCGCGCATCAGCTCGACCGCAGTGAGGTGTGCCCAGATAGGCCCCTTGTCGTCGGAGGCGCCGCGGCCGTAGAGCCGATGGCGGGGCAGGGCTTCGTCGGCGACGTCGCCGAGCCGTAGCACCGGCGCGCCCTCTTCAGCGCCCGGGCCCGGAGGACCGGCTCGAAGGGAGAGGTCTGGAGCCACCCGTCCGGGGGGGCGGGTTTGACGTCATAGTGGCAGTAGATGAGGAGGGTGCGCTCGGCCCCGGGCACCGGGAGGGCTCCGTAAACGGCTGGATTACCGCCAGTTTCCAGAACATGAGCATCGAGCCCGCGCGCCCGCATGACCTGCCTGAGCCACTCGGCCCCGGTGCGCACGCGGTCGGGCTTCTGGCTCACGGTGTCGAGGCGGAGAAACTCGGCCAGCCCCTCCATGATAAGGCGCTGGCGGGCGGCGACCGCCTGACGGAAGCCTGCCCAATCGGGTGGTTCACGGACGCTCATCGGCCCACATTACTCACGGATGACGCTCTGCGCGAGTCCCTTTCGGCGGGCCCGCAAAATTGGACTAATTGGGGCGCTTCTAGATAGAGTAGCGGCTCGCGTGACGGCGGGCTCGGTCCGGCCCCACGCCCCGATGAGCACGCTCGTCGATCGACTCGGCTTCAGGCGGACGCGACGCGCCCTGCTGGCGCTGCTGCTCGCGCTGGATCTGCTCGCCGCCAACGCCGCTCTCCTGACGGCCGCTCGGCCGGCCGCGGCGCAGCAGTCCGAGGCTGACGTGTTCGTGGCCCAGGCCATCCTCGCTTACGACGCCCGTCGGTACGACGAGGCCCTGTCCCTCCTCAAGGAGGCCCTGGCGCAGGACCCCAACAACGTCGAGGCGCTCTACTACAGCGGCCTGGTCCTGATGGCCCAGCAGAAGACGGAGCAGGCGGTCGAGGTGCTCGAGAAGGCCCGGGCCCGCGCCCCCCGTGACCTCTCGATCCAGTTCCTGCTCGGCGTCGCCTACTTCGCCCTCGAGCGGTACGACCAGGCGGAGGGGCCGCTGACCCAGGTGCTGAACGAGCGGCCCCAGACCGAGGGCGTCGGCTATTACGTCGGCCTGATCCGGTACCGGAAGAAGGACTACCAGGGCGCGCTGAAGGCCTTCAAGACCGAGACCTCGAAGAACCCGAACATCCAGCAGCTCGTGCGGTTCTACTCGGGCCTGACGCTGGCGATCCTGGGGCTGCCCGAGCAGGCGGTGGCCGAGGTGGACGCGGCCCTGAAGCTGCAGACCGGCTCCGCGCTCACCGGGCCGGCCGAGCGCATCCGCGATACGCTATCTACCGCGCGCGATGCCGAGCGCCGCTTCCACGCCGAGGTCCGCGTGGGCTTCCTCTACGACAGCAACGTGGCGGTCCTGCCGCAGCCGAGTCACGATCCGACCGCGGAATCGCTACGGCACCGGAACACCGCGACGCCGGGAGAGCTGGGCGCCCTGCGGCTCGACTACGCGTGGCTGCGCCGCGGCCCCTGGGAGTCGACGGTCACCTATTCGTTCTTCCAGACGTACAACAACCGCCTGCCGTCCTTCAACGTGCAGAACCATCTGGTGGCCGGCGCGCTGTCCTATCGCGCCGCCATCGGCTCGATGCCGTTCCAGGTGGGCGCGCAGTACTCCTGGGACTACATCTCGCTCGGGGGCCACGACTTCCTGCAGCGCCACACCGCGACCTTGTTCGGGACGCTGGTCGAGAACAAGGGCAACCTGACCACCCTCCTGGCCCGGTTCCAGGACAAGGACTTCTTCGCCACCCCGGGGCAGCTCCGGGACGAGGACCGCGACGCCAAGAACTGGATGATCGGCGGGACCCACGTCTTCCGCTTCGCGGAGGACCGGCACTACATCCGGGTCGGGTACCAGTTCGACTACGAGGACGCGGACGGGCGGAACTACACCTACGCGGGGAATCGTTTCCTGGCCGGCGGGCAGTACACGCTGCCGTGGGGGTCGACGCGGCTCAAGTACGACTTCGACCTGCACCAGCGCCACTACCAGCACGCCAACACGCTGCTGCCCGCAGTGAATCCGGGCACCCGGGAGCGCGAGGACCTCGAGCAGAACCACGTGTTCCGGATCGAGCAGGTGCTGGCCAAGAACCTGGGGCCCACCTCGATCGGCTGCGCCCCGACCGCGCCGTGTCCGCTCACGCTCGCCGCCGAGTACCAGCGGACGGTCGCGGACTCCAACCTGGCGGTCTTCGCCTTCAACCGGAACGTCTGGTCGCTGACCCTGTCCTGGCAGTACTGAGCGGGGAAGGGGTGACTACGGCCCCTGCTTGACCTGCGCGCCGCCGGTCACCACGATCGCGGCCGAGCCCTTCGCGATGTTCAGGGTGTTGCCGGTCAGGTTCAGGATGGGGTTGGCGAGCTTGATCGCCTGGTTGACCGCCACCCCGGCGGGCACGAACACCGGCAGGTTCCCGATCATCGTGCAGCCGTTGCCGCACAGGTTGTTGCTGATGCTCAGCGTGTTGCCGGTGCCGATGAAGTTGATGAGCGCCCCACCCACCGTGAGCGATGACCCGCCGCTCAGGCTCAAGAGCGCGCCGTTGGCGATGGTCAGCGTGCTCCCGTTGGCGATGCGGAAGAGATCGCCCGCGACCGTCATGGTGGCCCCGCTGGACAGGCTCAGGCCGTGGCCCCGGATGGTCAGGCTGCTCGCGGTCAGTGAGGCGAGCTGGCCGAGCCGGACGCTCGCGCCGCCCGACAGGTCGGCGAAGCTGCTCCCGGTCGCCAGCGCGGCGCTGCGGGTGAGGCTGAGGAGCGGGGCGCTCGCGTTGACCAGGTCCATCACCGCGCCGCTGCTCACCGAGAGCAGCCCGCCGGCGGCGCTGGCGTTCGAGCCGACCAGGTCCACCAGCGCGGAGGTGCCGCCGCCCACGAAGCTGCTGCCGACGGAGAGCCGGAGGAAATCCGACCGGAGCGCGAGGACACCGCCCTGATCGCGGAGCAGGGAGTCCACGAGCGTGAAGCGCGCGCTGCCGCTCAGGCTGAGCAGGCTCGCCGCGGTGAGGGTGCTGGGATCGAGGGAGAGCAGCGAGGCGGCCCCGGTGCTCGAGAAGGTGGCGCCGCCCGAGACCTCCATCACGTTCTGGCCGATGCTCAGCAGGCTGTTGGTGGTCTCGATGATCGGCCCCGCCGGCGAGTCGGTGAGGCCGCGCGAGAGCGAGTAGAAGCTGCCGGGCTGGGTGACGGTCTGGCCGCTGAAGGTGAAGCGCGCGGGGGCGGAGCCGCCGCCCGCCGCGGGCGGGGCGGACCGGCTCGCGAGCGAGGGAATGACCGGCGCGTCCGCGATGCCCGGCGTGGGCGCGCCGCTCTGTGGAGTGGACGGTGCGCCGCCGTCACCGCCCGCGCCGGCGCCGACCGTGCCAGGGGCCAGGAACTCGGCGACCGCGATCGCCTTCGCCTGCTCACGGGCAGTCACGCTCTGGATGAACTCGCTCGGCCCTTCCGCGATCTGCGGCGCGGCGTGCAGCCCCACGAACACCTCCTCCGCCGCGGTGCGGGAGAGGGGAGCGAGGGTCGACGGGTCGCTCCCGGTGCGGCTCCAGCTCTCCATCGCGCCCACCTGCACGGGCGGGGCGCCCGGGTTCTTGGGATCCGACACCTCGACCAGGCCGTGGAGCACGTGGACCTTGGTGGTGTAGCGCGGAGCGCCGCTCGATCCGCCCGGCTCCGGAATCAGCTCCACCACCAGCACCGTGCCCCGGATCGCCGCGATCGCGTTCGGGGTCCGGATCTCGATGACCTCGCCGGGGCGCATCCGCTGGCGGAGGACTCCCATCGCGATCTTGCCCGACGACAGGTCGACGGCGGAGCGCCCCGTATCCTCGGTGACGGTGAGGGTAGAGAGCTCGCGAACCGTCACGAGCGCCCTGCCGCCCAGCAGCACGCGAACCACCGATTGCTCGGCGGTCGAGATCCGGTCGCGGAGGAAGACGTCGTCCTTGAAGCGGAGCGGCTGCGGGTTCGCCAGCGAGACTCGCGCCACCGTGGCGTTGCCGGCCAGCGTGGTCACGACTCCCACGTTGCGGCTCGAGTCGCCGCCGGTCTGCGCCGAGGCCAGCGCGGGGCAGACGGCCAGGCCGAGCAGGACCGCAACGATTCGCTTCATGCCTCTCATCGACTCGCCTCCGTGCACGGGTTGCGCGGTCGCATTGACGCGGCGCTGGGCATGTTGAGGTAGCAAGCCGGTTGCCACGAGGAGTGCCGGTGGGGTGCCGCGGAAACGCTTGAAAACTGAGGGCCGCGGGGGCGCCGGACCACGCTCGCTCCGCAAAACATGACGGGCCCCGGACGCTTTTTGTCCGGAGCCCGCGTCTTGCCGCGACGGTCCGGTCGCCGGGTGGGCCCGGCGGCCGCGACCGCTACATGCCGTTGATCGTGACCTTCGTCCCCGCGCCGTCCACCCGGATGACCGCAGCATTCGGCGCGACGTTGAGCGCGCCGAGCCCGCCATTCTTGATCGCGCCCGCGATGGTCACGTTGCTCGCCAGGGCCCCGTTGGTCAGGCTGACCGGCAGGCCGCCGATCCTGGTGCAGGGGCAGAGGCTATTGGCCACCGACACGATGTTCCCGCCGGTGCCGCCGAAGCCGATCAGCGCGCCGTTCACGTTCAGGAGCGAGCCACCGCTCAAGCTGACGAGCGGCCCGTTCATCAGCTGCAGCGAGCTGCCGTTGGTGAGGCTGAAGAGGTCGCCGGTCACCCGGAGGAGGCTGCCGCCGGCCAGGTTGAGGGCGGCGCCCTGGGCGACCATCAGGCTGCTCCGGTCGAGACGCATCACCGAGCCGAGGCTCGTGACCTTTGCCTGATAGGAGAGCTGCACGGCGTCGGTCGCGGTGGTGAGCTTGCTACCGTCGCGCAGCGCCAGCAGCGGCGCGGTCGCCTCGAGGAGCGCGGTGTCCACCCGGACGGCCTGGTGGGCGGACACGGTGGCGTTGGAGGTCTCGAGCAGGCTGCCCGCGTGCTGCAGGGGCCGGTCGGTGCCGACGGTGAGCCCGGTGTCCGCGTCGGTCGCGGTATTGACCCCGGACAGGTCGAACATGGCCACGCCCATGCTGCCGAAGCTGTGCGTGCCGTTCTTCAGGAACGCGAGGGGCTCGGTGGTGGAGGTCGTGAGGGTCCCGCCCTGGAACACGGTGAGCAAGCTGAACGGCACGGTCAGGTTGCTGTCGATCGCGCGGAGCAGCGGACCGGCCAGGCTCGCGCGCCCGCCCGAGCCGACCGCGAGCAGCGTGTCGAAGGTCTTCGGGGTGCCGGTGAGCGAGAGCAGCGGCTCGCTCGTGGTCCGGGTCAGGGTGTCACCCGCGCGCAGGAAGTAGAGCGGTGGATCCTCCAGCACCGCCACGTTGTCGATCAGGATGGCGGAGTCGACGAGGGTGTCGCCCACGTCGAAGATCCTGAACGCCAGCTCACCCGCGCCGGTCGAGGTCGGTGTCCACTGCAGGGTGAGGTCGCGGAAGCCGGTGAGACCGTACGGCCCCGGGCCGTTCGTGGTGAAGCCCCCGCCGCTGGCCGGCGCGGTCGCGGTGTTGACCGTGGTGTTGCCGGGCGTGAAGACGTCGGTCCGGGCCTCCTGCTTGAGGAGCGTCGTACCGGTCTGCCCGGGGCTGCGGGCCGTGATCTGCCACGTGTCGTTGAAGCCGGCGGGTTGCGACGGGTGCTCGTCACTGTAGAAGCTGACGCTCGCCTGCACGATGTAGAGCTTGCCCCCGGTCACGTTGAAGGACTGGGCGAGGGTGCTGGTGGTGTCGCCCACCGCGTTGCCGCCGGTGAAGATCATGCCCATGAAGCTGCCCTGCGGTGGGGTCACCGGGCCGAGACTGCTGAGGACGGCGCCCGCCCCGCTCAAGGTCCAAGGAGAGAACGAGCCGGTCTCGAAGCCGC
>DATGBR010000144.1:0-16131 GCA_035312605.1 Candidatus Methylomirabilota bacterium | reverse complement strand
CCAGATGCTGGACGTTCTTCGCTACCGGCGAGGCGCGCTGTGGATGAAGACCGGCGGTCTACCGCGTGTATCCGGGCTCCAGCCTTGTGAACCCTATCACGTGGAAAAAGCGAGTGTCAATACTACTTCGACGCTACTTCGACGCTACTTCGCCTTCTCCATCGCGCTCCGACAGGCCCGGGCCGCCGCGACGAGGTCGCCGTCGCCGTGAGCCAGCGAGACGAAGGCGGCCTCGAACTGCGAGGCGGCCAGGAAGACGCCGCCCTCCAGCATCGCGTGGAAGTAGCGCGCGTAGCGGGCAGGATCCGCGCGCTTGGCGGAGGCGTAGTCGGTGACCGGGCCGTCCGTGAAGAAGACGGTGAGCATCGAGCCCACCCGGTTGACCGTCACCGGGACGCCGCTCGCGGCGGCGGCCTCGGTCACGTCGCGCTCGACGCGCGCCCCCAGCGCCTCGAGCCGCTCGTAGGTGCCGGGGCGCTCGAGCGCGCGCAGGGTGGCGAGCCCGGCGGCCACCGCGAGCGGGTTGCCGGAGAGCGTGCCGGCCTGGTAGACGCCACCGAGCGGGGCCACGCGCTCCATGAGCGCGCGCGAGCCCCCGTATGCGCCGACCGGCAGGCCGCCGCCGATGATCTTGCCGAGGCACGTGAGGTCGGGCCGCACGTCGTAGCGGGCCTGCGCGCCGCCCCACGCCACCCGGAAGCCGGTGATCACCTCGTCGAAGATCAGGAGGGTGCCGTGCCGCGTGGCCAGCTCGCGCAGCCCGGCCAGGAAGCCGGGCGCGGGCGGGACCACGCCCATGTTGCCCGCCACCGGCTCCACGATGATCGCCGCGACCTCGGCCGGGTGCGTCTCGAGCTGGCGCCGCACCGCCTCCAGGTCGTTGAACGGCACCGTGAGGGTGAGCGCGGCCAGCGCCCTGGGCACGCCCAGGCTGTCCGGCACCCCGAAGGTGGCGCCGCCCGAGCCCGCCTTCACGAGCAGGCTGTCGGCGTGGCCGTGGTAGCAGCCGTCGAACTTGATGATCGCGTCGCGCCCGGTGACCCCGCGCGCGAGCCGGATGGCGCTCATCGAGGCCTCGGTGCCCGAGGAGACGAGCCGCATCATCTCCATGCTCGGCACCGCGCGGCGGATCAGCTCGGCCATCTCCACCTCGCCCCCGGTGGGGGCGCCGTAGCTGGTGCCGCGCCGCACCGCCTCGCTCACCGCCTCCACCACCGGGCCCGGGGCGTGGCCGAGGATGAGCGGACCCCACGAGCCGAGGAAGTCGACGTAGGAGCGCCCGTCGACGTCGAGGATGTGGGCACCCTCGGCCCGCGCCACGAAGAACGGGGTGCCGCCCACTCCCCGGAACGCGCGCACCGGGCTGTTGACCCCGCCGGGCATGAGGCGCTGGGCCCGCTCGAAGAGGGCGTCGGAGCCGGTCATGCGATCAGGGCTTCTGGAGCTCGGTCGGCACGAAGTCGCGCGTGCCGGAATCCCAGACGAAGGCGGCCGCGTCGACCACCCGTCGCTCCACCACCGAGAGCACCACGTACACCGCGTCCGGGTACGCCGGCTCTCCATCGATGAGCGCGTTCTGGCGGTCGGTGGGCGAGAAGTAGGCGCCGGTGTCGATGTGGGAGTGGTAGATGGTGGCGACCCGATAGCCCTGCCCCTCGCGCCGGCCGATGGCGAGCAGATCCTTCGGGTCGATGAAGTAGGCGGTCCGGGAGTCGCGCGGATGCCGCTGCGGATCCTTGTCGTGGAGCTCGTCCTGGATGTTGCGGCACGGTATGAGGACCCGGTCGCCCGTCGGTGCGTCCCTCACCAGCAGGACCCCGCAGCACTCCGCCGGGTACTCGGCCACCGCCTGCGCGTGGACCCGGGCGAGCTCGTCGCCGGTGAGGATCATCCCGCGAGGGCTGGCCCGCCGCCCGCCGGGGCTGGCCCGCCGCCCGCGAGGGCTGGAATGATCGAGACTTCGTCCCCGTCCTTCAGCGTGGTGTCGAGCCCCTGCAGCGCCTCGATCGCCTCGTTGTTCACGTAGATGTTGACGTGGTGATGCACCTCGCCCTGGTCGTTGCGGACCAGCCCCTTCAGCGCGTCGAACTGATCCTCGAGCTCGTCGAGCAGCGCCTTGACGTCGGGCGCCTCGACGGCGACGCGATCGGCGTTCTTGGTGGCGCGGCGGAACGGGGTGGGAATGTAGACCTGGACACTCATGGCCGCTCTCCTAGAAGGTGACGCTCAAATAGCGCTCGCCAGTATCGCACAACACCGTGACCACCACCTGGCCGGCGGGCAGCGATTCGGCGACGCGGCACGCGGCCCACACGTTGGCCCCCGACGAGATCCCCACCAGCAGGCCCTCCTCGCGGGCGAGACGGCGGGCCGTCGCGGTGGCGTCCTCGTCGCGCACCGTCATGATCTCGTCGAGGACCGAGCGGTTGAGGATGCCGGGCACGAACGACGCCCCGATGCCCTGGATGCCGTGGGGCCGGAAGCGGCCGCCGGAGAGCACCGGCGAGCGGGCCGGCTCGACCGCGACGACCCGCAGTGCGGGTACGCGCTCCTTCAGGACCTCGCCGACCCCGGTCACGGTGCCGCCGGTGCCGACCGCGGCCACGAACACGTCCAGCCGCTCGTCGGTCGCCTCCAGGATCTCGAGCGCGGTGGTGCGCCGGTGCACCTCCGGGTTGGCCGGGTTCTCGAACTGGAGCGGCATGAAGTAGTCGGGGTGCTCGCGGCAGATCTCCTGTGCCGCGAAGACCGCGCCGGTCATGCCCTCCATCGCGGGGGTGAGGTGGATCTCGGCTCCGTAGCGGGCGAGCAGCCGCTGCCGCTCCACGCTCATGTCGTCGGGCATGGTCAGGATGAGGCGGTAGCCGCGCACCGCGCACACCATCGCGAGCCCGATGCCGGTGTTGCCGCTGGTCGGCTCCACCAGCGTGGCGCCCGCCGCGAGCACGCCGCGGCGCTCCGCGTCCTCCACCATCGCGAGCGCGATCCGGTCCTTGACGCTGCCCCCCGGGTTCAGCGACTCCATCTTGGCCAGCACGGTGGCGCCGCCCGCCCGCGGGAGACGGTTGAGCCGCACCAGGGGGGTCGCGCCGATCAGCTCGAGGACCGACCCGGCCAGCCGGGGCCGGGCGGGCGCGGTCGCTTTCTTGGTCGTCATGGGCAAGTCCTGTGGGGAAGCGCGGGTGTCGGGTGAGGAGTCGTCAGATGTGGTACATGGGGCGGGCCGCGCTGCGCCGCTCGTCGGCGCGCCGGCGCAGGTCCTCGAGCGAGGTGCGATCGACCACCGCGGCCACCGCGCGGTCGATCTCCCGCCACAGCTCGCCGAGCCCGGCCGAGTCGTCGGGGGCCGCGCCGCGCCCACCGCGCTGCGGGCCGTCCGCGGCGGCGGACGGTCCCTCGACCGCCCGCAGCAGGGCCCCCACCGTGATCTGGTCGGGCGGCCGGCTCAGCCGATAGCCGCCCGAGGAGCCGCGCCGCGCGTAGAGGAAGCCGCTGCGCTTGAGCTGCAGCAGCACCTGCTCGAGGTACCGCTGCGGGATCGACTGGCGCGCCGCGATGTCCTGGATTGGCTGCAGCTCCGGGCCGTCGTGCAGGGCGAGGTCCACCATCGCCTTGATGGCGTACTCGCCCTTGGCCGAGATCCTCACGCGCGGCCCTGCTCGATGAGCCTCGCCGCGTCCTTGGCGAAGTAGGTGATGATGATGTCGGCCCCCGCGCGGCGGATCCCGGTCAGGGCCTCGATCATGGCGCGCTCCTCGTCGAGCCAGCCGAGCTGGCCCGCCGCCTTGAGCATGGCGTACTCGCCGGACACCGAGTAGGCAGCCACCGGCAGGCCGAACTCCCCCTTCACGCGGGCGATGACGTCGAGATACGGCAGCGCCGGCTTCACCATCACGATGTCGGCGCCCTCGTCCACGTCCAGCGCGACCTCCCGCATCGCCTCCAGCGCGTTGGCGGGATCCATCTGGTAGGAGCGCCGATCGCCGAACTGGGGGGTGGAGTCGGCCGCCTCGCGGAACGGGCCGTAGAACGCGGAGGCGTACTTGGCCGAGTAGGCCATGATCGGCGTCTCGGTGAAACCCCCCTCGTCGAGCCCCTCCCGGATGGCGGCCACGCGGCCGTCCATCATGTCCGAGGGCGCGACCATGTCGGCCCCGGCCTCGGCGTGCGAGATCGCGGTCCGAGCGATCAGCTCGAGCGAGGGGTCGTTCTTCACCCGTCCGTCCTCCACCACCCCGCAGTGCCCGTGGCTCGTGTACTCGCACAGGCACACGTCGGTGATCACCAGGAGGTCGGGGATGGTGTCCTTGACCGCCCGCACCGCCTGCTGGATGATGCCGTCCTCCGCGTAGGCCTCGGTGCCGCGCGGGTCCTTGTCGCGCGGCAGCCCGAACAGGAGCACCGCGGGGATCCCCATCGACGCGGCGTCCTTGCACTCCTTGAGCAGCTCGTCGATCGAGAGCCGGTACTGCCCGGGCATGGACCCGATGGGCTCGCGGACCCCGCGACCGTGGACCGCGAAGAGCGGATAGACGAAGTCGGCGGCGCGCAGCGTCGTCTCGCGCACCATCGAGCGCAGCAGCGGAGACTCGCGGAGGCGGCGGGGGCGGTAGAGGGGGAACGGCATGCGCTAGCTCCTTGCGGGCTCGAAGTGGGCCACGATGGCGCGCGCGAGGCCCGGGATCGTGTAGTCCTCCGGCACGATCCGCGGCTCGAGCCCCCGCCCCTGCGCGGTGGCCCGGGTGATGGGGCCGATGCACGCGACGGTGACCCCGGCCATCAGCCGCGGCAGCTCGGCGGCGCCGAAGAGGGCGCAGAAGCTCCGCACGGTGGACGAGCTGGTGAACGTGACCACGTCCACGCGACCCTCCGCCAGCGCCTCGCGGAGTCCGGGGGCCTGCTCGGTCGCGGAGCGGGTGCGGTACGCGGACACCTCGGTCACCGCCGCGCCGAGCTCGGTCAGCTCGCGCACGAGCAGGTCGCGCGTCTCGGCGGCGCGCGGCAGCAGCACGCGCTCGCCCGGCGCGATCAGGGGCCGCAGGCGCTCGACGAGGGCCTCCGCCACGTACTCGTCCGGCACCACCGCCGACCGGAGGCCCCACTCGGCGAGCGCCGCCGCGGTAGCGGGACCGATGGCGGCGAGCCGGGCGCGCTCCAGGAGCGCACGCCCTCGCCCGGTGGCCACGACGCGCCGGCGCACCATGCTCACCCCGTTCACGCTCGTGAAGATCGCCCAGGCGAAGTCGCTCGCGAGGGCCGCGTCGAGCGGGGCCCACGACTCGGGCGGCTCGATCGCGATGGTGGGCACCAGGAGGACCCGGGCCCCGGCGGCTTCGAGCAGCTCGGCGAAGGCGCCGGCCTGCTCGCGGGCACGCGTCACCAGAATCACGCGCCCGGTCAATGGTTTGCCACGCTCTACCTCAGTCACCACCTGATCACCAGCGGCTCGCATCGAGCAGTGCCTTTGCCCCCTTCGCCAGGAGCTCCCCCGCCACGGACGCCCCGAGCTGCTCGGCCTTCCGGGGCTCACCGGTCGCTTGCGATCGCACCACCGTCAGGCCGTCGAGGCTCGCCACGACCCCGGTCAGGGTCAGCGCCGAGCCGTCGTGGCGGGCGTGGCCGGCCACCGGCGTGTGGCAGTCGGCCCCGAGCCGCTCGAGGAATGCCCGCTCCGCCACGGCCTCCGACCTGCTCCGAGTGTCGTCCAGCCGCCGCAGAAGTTCAAGCACTTCCCGGTCGGCTTCACGGGCTTCGACGGCCAGGATCCCCTGCCCCACCGCAGGCACGAACTCCTCGACCGGGAGCGCGGTGAGATGCGGCGGGGCAAGGCCCAGCCGGCGAAGGCCGGCCGCGGCCAGGATCGTGGCGTCACAAGCCCCGGCCCCGAGCTTCTCGATGCGCGTCTCCACGTTGCCGCGGATCGGCTCGGGCCGCAGGTCGGGCCGGCGCGCCAGCACGAGGGCCCGGCGGCGCAGGCTCGAGGTGCCAACGCGGGCGCCTCGTGGCAGCCCGTCCCACCCGCCGGGGCCTCGCGTGAGCAGCACGTCCGCGGGATCCTCGCGGGCCGGGAAGGCGGCGAGGACGAGGCCGGCGGGGAGCGCGGCCGGCATGTCCTTCAGGCTGTGCACGCCCACGTCGACCTGGCTCGCGAGCAACGCCTCCTCGATCTCCTTCACGAAGAGCGCCTTCCCCCCGAAGTCGGCGAGCGCGACCTGGGCCAGGCGGTCGCCGCTGGTGCGGATCACCACGACCTCGACGCGGGCGCCGTGCGCGCGCAGCGCCGCCGCCACCTGCTCGCACTGCACCAGGGCCAGCCGGCTGCCCCGCGTGCCGAGGCGAACGTTCATTCGGACGGGCCGGGCCCGGGTCCGCGCAGCCCGAACAGCTCCGAGATCGTCTCCGTCCAGCGGCGGCCGTGGCCCGCGCGCGACGAATCCTTGAGCTTGGCCATCGGGGCGTGCAGCACCTTGTTCACGATGGCCTGGCTGAGCGCGTCCATGACCCGGCGCGTGTCCTCGGCCGCGCCGGGCAGGCGGGCGAGCGCGCGCTCCAGCTCCGCGCGCCGGATCGCTTCCAGCTTCTCGCGCAGCGACACGATGGTGGGAACGACCTCGAGCTGCTGCAAGCGTCCCAGGAACTTCACGACCTCGCGCTCGAGCAGGGTCTGCGCGCGCTGGGCCTCCCGCTGGCGCTCCTTGAGGTTGGACTCGACGACCGCGCGAAGGTCGTCGATGTCGTAGCAGAAGGCGCCCTCCAGGTCGTTCACCGCCGGCTCCACGTTGCGAGGCACCGCGATGTCGATCAAGAAGAGCGGCTGCCCGCGGCGCGCCTGGAGCGCGGCCCGCACCTGCGCCGCGGTCACGATGGGCTCGGGCGCCGCGGTGGAGGTGATCACGATGTCCACCAGGGCGAGCGTCGCCTCGAGCTGATCGAAGGGCACCGGCACCCCGCCGAGCCCGCGGGCCAGCTCCTGGGCGCGGCTCCACGTGCGGTTGGCCACGTAGACCGGCAGCGCGCCCTGGTCGATCAGGTGCCGCGCGGCCAGCTCGCTCATCTCGCCCGCGCCGACCAGCAGGACCGACTTGCCCTCGAGCCCCTCGAAGATCCGCCGCGCCAGCTCCACCGCCGCGTAGGAGATCGAGACCGCGAGGCGGCCCACCAGCGTCTCGGATCGCACCCGCTTCGCCGCGCTGAACGCCTGGCTCATCAGGGCGTGCAGCACCGGGCCCGCGGTGCCCGCCGACTGGGCCAGCGCGAAGGCATCCTTCACCTGCCCGAGGATCTGCGGCTCGCCCAGCACCATGGAGTCGAGGCTCGCCGCGACGCGGAAGGCGTGGAGCGCGGCCTCGTCGCCGGTCGCGGTGTAGAGCAGCGGCTCCAGCTCCCGCCACGCCATGCCGCGATGGCTCCCGAGCCGGCTGAACGCCTGGGAGCGCGCCTCGCCCGGGACCGCGGCCACCCCGTAGACCTCGACCCGGTTGCAGGTGGAGAGGATCATGACCTCGTGCAGGGAGCCGCGGCCGGTCAGATCGGCGAGGATCTCCCGGATCTTCTCCTCCTCGAGAGCCAGCTGCTCGCGGACCGCCACCGGCGCGGTGCGGTGATTCATCCCCGCGACGAACAGGAGACCGGGCGCGTCGGGGACCCGCTCGTCAGGAGCCATGGTGGCCGTGGAGGAAGGCGCCCGCGCTCAGCGTGACCAGCATCACGCAGAAGCCGGCGATGGAGAGATAGGCGGCCCGCCGGCCACGCCAGTGCCCGAGCACGCGGCCGAGGAGCGTCGCCGCGTAGATGACCCACATCACCAGCGAGAAGAGGGCGAGCGGGTCGAACGCGACCACGCTGCCCCACGCCCCGCGGGCCGAGAGCGCCCCGAGGGCCAGGCCCACCGTGAGGAACGGGAAGGCGACGGTGAGGGTGGCGATGGTGAGCCGGTCGAGCGTCTCGAGCGGCGGCAGGCGATAGTACGCGGTGCCGGGGCGCTTGGCCTTGAGCTGGCGCTCGACGAGCAGGTACATGAGCGCGCCCCCGAAGTTCAGCACGAGGGCGGCCAGCCCCACCAGCACCAGCGCCACGTGCACCATGATCCAGCCGCTGCGCACCGGCGGCTCGAGCACGATCGAGCGGAGCCCGGTGGGCAGCCCGAGGCCCAGGGCCAGGACGACCGGGAGCACGAAGGCGCTGAGCGGGCGGATGCGCCGCCGGCGCTCCACCCAGAAGTCGAGCAGGATCACCGCCCAGATCAGGAGCGAGACCATCTCCGCAAGGGTCGAGACCGGCAGGCGCCGGAGCTCGAGGCCCCGCAGGATCACCGCGCCGGTGTGGCAGATGAAGCCGGCCTGCGTCAGCAGCAGCGCGACCCACGCGAGCTGGTCGCGCCGCCCGGCCAGCGAGCCGATCGCGGCCACCGCGGCCAGGATGTAGGCGGTCAGGGCCACGTCGAAGAGCACCGCGTTCACCGCGTCTCTCCGGTCTCGGGCGGAAGCAGGTGCGCGAGCGAGGGGGTCGCGCGCCAGTAGCCCTGGCGTGAGGCGTGGAGGTCGAGGTGCGGGGAGCCCCAGTCCTCCACGAGCGGGGGCCCCGCGTTCCAGCGCTGGCGCCGATCGACGCCCTTCACGTACCCGCGGCACGCGCGGCAGCCCTCGATGAAGTAGGCCGCCTCGAGATCCTCCGCGACCAGACGCGCCAGGTCGCGCGAGTTCCAGCTCTCGCAGAACGGGCAGCGCAGCCGCGCCGCGATCCACGCCCCGCCGCAGAGATGGCATGAGAGACGCCGGCGTCCGTCCTCCAGCAGGTCGCCGTAGCCGGCGGCCCCGCCGCACCACGGGCACGATCCGCGCGTCCAGATCCCGTCCGGCAGGGCGCGGACGCCCTCGAAGTAGATCTCGAGCGCGGGACGCAGCGCGGTCACCGGCAGGAACGCGCCCAGGTGGGTGCCGAGCCCGAAGCGGTCGAGCAGCCACGCGGCCGGATCGCGGTCGGGCGCGGGCAGCAGCGCACCCGCGTCGAGCTGCCCTTCGTCCCAGGCGAGCGCGAGACGGCGAAAGGCCTCCACCGCCTCCGGCCCGTCGGCGGCCAATCGCTCCATGACCGGCCCCAGCAGATCCTCGACCGACGCGGAGGGGATGACCAGCCGGGCCTCGGCCAGGAGCGACACCCCCCGCTCCCAGCGCCCCCGGCACTCATCGGCGGACCAGGCGAGCGGGACCAGGGTGGCCGGCGGCTTCCATCCGACCCAGCCCTCGAGGATCGCGGTCCAGAACCGCAGGGGCTCGCCGAGGGCGGGGCGCCGCGCGAGTAGCGCCTGCCAGTCGGCCATCAGCGCGGAGTAGTCCGGCATGGGTCAGGGGCCGCCGTCGGCGTCGAGGGCGTCGCCCGCGTAGAGGTTGAGCCCGTCGGGCCGCACGTAGCCGATCACGGTGATGCCGAGCTGCTCGGCCAGCCCCACCGCCATCTCGGTGGGCGAGGTGCGCGAGGCGACCACCGGCACGCCCATGCGCGCGGCCTTGAGCAGCATCTCGGAGGAGATCCGCCCGGTGGAGATGAGGACGCGGTCCGTGGTCGGGATCGAGCGGAGCATGGCCTCGCCCTTGACCTTGTCCACCGCGTTGTGACGGCCGACGTCCTCCGCGACCACCAGCAGCCGCTCCGCGTCGGCGAGGGCCGCCCCGTGGATGCCGCGCGAGGCCTGGTAGTGGACCGCGCGCCCGAACAGCTCCTTGAGCCGCGCCGCGAGCTGCTCGGGACGGACGCGGATCGAGGAGTGCAGCCGAGGGAACAGGCGGGGGTCGATCCGGAAGGTGATGCCGCCGCCGCAGCCCGAGGTCAGGATGCGCTCGGTGGGCAAGGTCACCGGGCCGGCCAGGGTGACCTCCGCGCGCCCGTCCACCTCGGAGATGTCGATCCGGCTGATCTCGGCGAGGTCCTCGATCACCTTCTCCATCCAGAGGTAGCCCACCACCAGCGCCTCCAGCTGGAACGGCGAGCAAAGCAGCGTGACGAAGCGCTCCCCGTTGACGTGGATCGTCAATGGCTGCTCCCGGACGACCTCGCCCTTGACCTCCTCGAGGTGGCCGCCCTTGACGCGAAAGTAGGTGCGCATGGTCCGCTGGCTGCCGGCCTCAGTATAAAGGAAGGGGCCCCTCTCGGGGCCCCTCGTGCGACCGGGCGACCGGCCCGCCGGAGGGCCTGGCTCAGGCGTGGCTCATGACGATGACGTAGCGCAGGACGAAGCCGCCCACCAGCACCAGCACCGCCGGGACCACCGCGGGTACCCGCAGACCGCCCGCGAGGTCGAGCAGGAGCGGGGTGACCAGCCCGAGCGCGACCAGGCCGCCCCAGAAGAGCGGAGCCAGGTGCCCGGACAGGAGCGGCGCCGCCGAGGAGCCGAGCAAAACGAGGAACAGCACGAGCACCGCCATCTCGAACACGATGGCGAAGCGGTCGGCCCGCTTGATCTTCTTGAACCCCTCGCCCGCCGAGTCGCCGCTCAGGTAGAGGAGCAGGGAGATCGCGGCCATCCCGGTGGAGGCGCCGGAGGCGAGGAAGAGCGCACCCATCAGCCGGCCGTCGCTCCAGAAAGGCAGCGCGGTGGCGCTCAGGAGCACGCCGGTGTAGCTCGCGAGGAAGAACCCGAAGAGCATACCGACCAGGCTCCACTTCCGCCGGAGG
Source organism: Candidatus Methylomirabilota bacterium (assembly GCA_035312605.1). Classification (GTDB taxonomy): domain Bacteria; phylum Methylomirabilota; class Methylomirabilia; order Rokubacteriales; family CSP1-6; genus CAMLFJ01. The sequence continues at coordinate 5,460 of DATGBR010000144.1, read as the reverse complement.
CCGGCCCGCGCCTCATCGGCAGACAGCGACAGCGCGGAGGAGACGAACGCGAAGAGACCGAAGACCCCGAGCATCCAGGCCCCGATCGACATGGGGTCCCAGAACTTGAAGGCTCCCATCATGTTCATGAATCGGCTGGGCGTGCCCAGGTCGAGGATCAGGAGCATGCCGCACACCCCGATCATCAGGAGCGAGAGGATGTAGCCGGTGCGAACCACGTTGCGGTCGCGCGGGCCGCCGAAGTTGTCCGCGATGGCCGCGGTGAAGTAGGCGCCGCCCGCGATGCCGCCCAGGAAGAAGTACCAGACGATCAGCAGGTGCCACTCCGGGCTCTTAAGCATCGCCGTCCCCCTTCCCGCCCCGCTCGCGGAACGAGACCATCGCGCCCACCCCCACCACGAGGGCGGCGCCTATCGCGAGCACCGAGTCGACGAAGACGTTGCGCTGCGGCAGCAGCGGCTTCTCGGGCAGGTTGTAGGTGGACGGCCGGTCCAGCAGGAGGAAGAACGCGTTCAGCCCGCCCAGGGGGCCGTTGGTATCGGCGCCGTAGAGCTGCGCGCCCGCGTAGCCCATCTCCTTGAGCTTCGCCACGCGCTTCTCGGCCTTGGCGGCCAGCTCGTCCCGGAAGCCGAACTGGATGGACTCGGTGGGGCAGGTCTTGGCGCACGCGGGCCCGAGGCCGTTGTGGATGCGATCGTTGCAGAAGGTGCACTTGTTGGCGCGGCCGGTGTCGTGGTTGAACGACACCACCCCGAACGGGCACGAGCTGACGCAGTACCGGCAGCCGTTGCACACGTCCTGGTTGATGTTCACGGTGCCGTACTCGGTGCGGTGGATCGCGCCGGTCGGGCACGCGTCGAGGCAGCCCGCCTGGGCGCAGTGCTTGCAGACGTCCGACATCAGGAGCCACTGCAGCTCGCCGTTCGCCTGCGGCTTCTCGATGAAGCGCACCAGGCGGTAGGTCTTGTCGGTGAAGTGGGCGTGGTTCTGGTAGGAGCCGGTCCATTCCGGCTCCTCCATCGGCAGCTCGTTCCACTGCTTGCACGCCACCTGGCAGGCGCGGCAGCCGATGCAGAGGGACGTGTCGGTGAACATCGCGAGGGTGCGGGCCATGGCTACACCTCCCCCTTCTTCACGCTGCAGAGGAAGGCCTTGGTCTCCTGGATGTAGACCGTGGGGTCTCCCACCGACGCGGAGAGATCGTTGGTGATGTCGCCCTTGGAGATGCCGTTGTAGCCCCAGTGCCACGGGATGCCGATCTGGTGGGTCTTCTTGCCGTCGATCATGAACGGCTTGAGCCGGCTCGTGACCATCGCGGTGGTGTGGATCTTCCCGCGCGGGGTCGCGACCGTGATCCGCTCCCCGTTCTTGATGCCGAGCTCGGCGGCCAGCTCGTTGCTGATCTCCGCGAAGTGCGAGTGGAACAGCTCGGCGAGCATGGGCAGATAGCGCGACATGACCCCCGAGAGGTGATGCTCGGTGAGGCGGTAGGTGGTGACCACGTAGGGATAGTCCGGCGAGGCCACCGGGGCCAGGTCGTTCCTCTGGTCGGGCACGACCCAGATCTTGGCCACCGGGTTCATCTGCTGCTTGGAGAGCAGGTTCTTGGTGGGCGACTCCACCGGCTCGTAGTGCTCCGGGAAGGGCCCGTCGTTGAGCGGGCCGAAGAAGGCTCCCACCAGGTCCGCTCGCATGATGAAGGGCTTGTCCCCGTTCTTGGCGTCGGGGGCGAGGAACGCGTTGAAGTCGGGCACGTCGAGTCCCACCCACTTGCCCTTCTTGTCCGGCTCCTGCCCGGGGGCGGCCGGATCCCACCAGACGAGCTTCTTCTTCTCGCTCCACGGCTTGCCCTGGAGGTCGGCGGAGGCGCGGTTGTAGAGGATGCGGCGGTTGGCCGGCCACGCGAAGCCCCAGCCGTGCGCGAGGTAGTCCTTGTCGTCGGCCGGCTTGCGCAGGTTGGACTTGTTGATCAGCTTGCCGTCGGGACCCTCCACCGTGACCCCGGTGTAGATCCAGCAGCCGCCCGCGGTCTTGCCGTCGTCGGTCATGTGGGCGAAGGTGTTGAGCGCCTGTCCCTTCTTGTAGACGACCTTGCCGTCCTTGTCGGTGATGTCCGCGGTGGCGTAGCCATTGACCTCCTTCAACACCAGCTCCATGTTCGGCTCTTTCGGATCGTCGCCGTACTGGAAGCTGGCGGCCAGGAAGCCCTGGTCGCGCTCCTTCTTGGAGCCGGCGTACATTTTCTGCAGCCGCTTGGCCAGGCTCACGAAGAACTCCGCGTCGGAGGTCACGTCCCCCGGCGGCTTCACCGCCCGCTCGTGCCACTGGATCAGCCGCATGGTGTTGGTGAGGCTGCCGTCCTTCTCGGCCGCCGGCGCGGCGGGCAGGAAGAACACCTCGGTCTTGATGTCCTTCGCCACCGCACCCGGCGCCTTCCAGAACTCCGCGGTCTCGGTGACGAAGATGTCCTTGACCACGAGCCAGTCGAGCTTTCCGAGCGCGGCGCGGGCCAGCTTGGCGTTCGGGCCGCCCACCGCGGGATTCTGCCCGTCGGCGAGGAAGCCCTTGATGACGCCCTTGTACATGTCGACGAAGATGTGCTGGTGGCTGTAGGCGTCCGCGGAGGCGCGCTTGGGCAGCCACTGGTAGCCGTAGTCGTTCTCGACCTTCGCGGCGTCGCCGTAGAAGGCCTTCAGCAGGCTGACCATGAACTTCGGCAGGTTGACCCAGAAGCCGCCCTTGGGCGTGACCTTCTCGAGATAGGTCTTGAGGTCGGGGTGGGCGTCGCGCAGCGGCATCGGCAGGTAGCCGGGCAGCTCGTGGTACAGCACCTCGAGATCGGTGGCGCCCTGCACGTTGGCGTGGCCGCGCAGGGCGACCACGCCGCCCCCCGGGCGCCCGATGTTGCCGAGCAGGATCTGCAGCATGCAGAGGGCTCGGATGTTCTGGACCCCGTTGGTGTGCTGGGTCAGGTTCAGCGCGTAGGTGATCGTCCCGGTCTTCTCCGGCCCGCTGTTCTCGCAGTAGAGCTTGGCGACCTGGACGAACTTCTCCTTGGGGATGCCGCACACGCGCTCCACCATCTCCGGGGTGTAGCGGCTGTAGTGTCGCTTCATGAGCTGGAAGACGCTGCTCGGATCGCGCAGGGTCAGGTCGCGCTTGGGATTGCCCTCTCCGTCGAGCTGGTACTTCCACGAATCCCGCTTGTAGGTCTCGGCCAGGTGGGGATCGACGCCGCCCTTGCCGGTCGACTCGAGGCCGGTGAAGAGACCGCCGCCGTCGGTGGCGGTCTTGAACGCGGGATCGATGAGGAAGGAGGCGTTGGTGTAGTGGACCACGTAGTCCTTGAAGTAGAGATTGTTCTGGATGGCGTAGCTGATCAGCCCGCCGAAGAACGCGATGTTGGTGCCCGACCGCAGGGGCACGTGGACGTCGGCCACCGCGCTGGTGCGGGTGAACCGCGGATCCACGTGGATGAACTTGGCCCCCCGCTCCTTCGCCTTCATCACCCACTGGAATCCGACCGGGTGATTCTCCGCGAAGTTGCTGGTGGCCATGATGACATCCGAGTTCTGGATGTCGATCAGGTTCGTCGTCATCGCGCCCCGCCCGAACGTGGTCCCCAGAGCTGGGACCGTGGCGGAGTGTCAGACTCGGGCCTGGTGCTCGTGGTAGACGATGCCGAAGGCGCGGTTGAGCTTGCTGAGGAGGTAACACTCCTCGTTGTCGATGCACGCCGAGCCGAGCGAGGCGATCGCTTCGAGGCGGTTGACCACCACCTCCTGGCCGTCCTTGTTCTTCTCCCGCTCGATGAAGTACTTCTCGCGCGCGTCGTAGTAGCGCTTGGCGATCTGGTCGTACATCCAGTCGAGCGGCTTCTCCTCCCACTTGTCCGAGCCCGCCGCGCGGTACATCGCCTTCGTCGGCCGCAGCGGGTTGTTGGAGAGCTGGATGGTGGCCGCGCCCTTCGGGCAGAGCCGACCGAGGGTGTGCGGGGTGTCGGGATGCCCTTCGATGTCGATGATCTTGTCGCCCTTGGAGTAGATGAGCTGGATACACCCGACCGCGCAGTACGGACAGACTCCGGGGTGCACCTTCGCTTCCTTGATCTTGAGCGTGGTGGCCGCCGCCTGGACCGGCTTCAGGTCGAGAGTGGCGGTACCGACCGCGACGCCCGCTCCGGTGGACCCTGCGTACTTGAGGAAATCGCGCCGCGATAGACTCATGGCGACACCTCGCTGTGGCTCGTCGGTGAGCGATGGGCTTTCGGCTGGTAGGCCAGCAAATTGCGGACGATATTAGGGACTGGTCAGACCATCGGTCAAGGGAATCTTTACCGCGCTATACGCGCCGCGTCACGCCTCCTCCCCTCGCCCCAGGTGCGCCCGGTCCCGGACGTAGAGATCGTAGCGCTGCTGGATCAGGGCCCGGGCCTCCTCGGGCCGCCCGGCCTCGATCGCCTCGACGATGGCGCGCTGATGCCGGACCTCGAGGATGGCGCCTCCCAGCACCGGGTCGTAGTAGCGGCTGAGCTCCCGCATGAGCTCCCGGACGCGCGGCATGTCGTCGAGGCACCCCAGCAGGTCCCGGATGAGCACCAGGGCGTGATCTTCGCGCTTCCGCGAGCGAAATCCCTTGGTCCGCGGCGCGTCGCCCGCGGACTCGTCGGGAGTCTCGGTGGGCTCGGTCACCGCATCGGCCCGACCGGCGGCGGCTCGGTCGGCTCGTACTGCACCCGGACGAGGAAGAGGCCCTCGGGCGGGGCGGTGGGGCCGGCGCGGGTCCGGTCGCGGCCGTCCAGGAGCTCGGCGACCCAGCCGGGCGAGCGGGCGCCCCGGCCGACCTCGACGAGGCTGCCGACGATGTTCCGGACCATGTGATGGAGGAAGCTGTCGGCCGAGAGGCACACCGCGAGGAGGTGACGCCGGGTCACCACGCGGGCCGAGCGCACGGTGCAGGTCGGCGTCCGGTCCCGGCCGGCCGCCGCGCAGAACGCCGAGAAGTCGTGCTTGCCGCGCACCGCCCGGAGCGCCGCCGCCATGGCCGCCGCGTCGAGCGCGAAGGGGACGTGCCACGCGTGGCGGCGACGGAAGGGATCGGCCTGCGGGCCGCGGTCGATCAGGTAGACGTAGCGCTTGCCGCGGGCCCAGCGTCGCGCGTCGAAGGCGGCGGGGGCCTCGCGCGCGTCTGTCACGCGCACCCCCGCGGGAAGCAGCGCGTTGAGCGCGCGCCGGAGCGCGGCGGGTGGCATCGGCGACGACGTGGCCAGGCTGGCCACCTGGCGGAGGGCGTGGACGCCCGCGTCGGTCCGGCTCGCGCCGGTGATCTTCACCGGCCCGCCCAGCACCCGCTCGGCCGCCCCGATGAGGAGCCCCTGCACCGTCGGCAGCCCCGGCTGCACCTGCCAGCCGTGCAGGTCGGTGCCGTCGTACGCGAGGGTCAGGCGGACCGCGCGCGGCG
>DATGBR010000143.1:0-9079 GCA_035312605.1 Candidatus Methylomirabilota bacterium | reverse complement strand
AACTTGAGGAAGCCCTGCACCACGCGGTCCAGCCGCCGGATCTCGCTCCCGATGACCTCCAGGCTCTGCCGGACGTCGGGGTCGGCGGCCTCGAGCCGCTCCTTGAGCAGCTCCACGTGGATCATCATCGCGTTCAGCGGGTTCTTCACCTCGTGGGCCACCCCGGAGGTGAGCCTTCCCAGCGCGGCGAGCTTGGCCGAGTAGCTCACGAGCGACTGCACGGTCTTGATCGACTCGAGATCCTTCAGCAGCACCGCGACGCCCATCACCCGGTGGGCGTCCTCCATGTGGAAGGCGGAGACGAGGAACTCCTTCTCGCGGCCGTCCTGCGGGAGCACCACGGTGGCGTTGCGGATCCCGGTGGCGCCGCTCACCACCTGATCCACGAAGGGAAGCAGCGGATGGGTGGGATCGAGCACCTCGTGGATGGGCCGCCCCACCGTCTGCTCGAGCGAGAGCCCCACCACCGTCTCCGCGACCCGGTTGAAGAACAGGATGCGCCGCTCCGGGTTCAGGAAGATCACTCCGTCCTCCAGCTGATCGACCACCTGCTGGAGGTGCGCCTTCTCGCTCAGCGTGGACAGGCGGTCGGCCTGCAGCTCGCGACCGAGGCGCGAGAGCTGGGCGGAGAGCTCCTGGAACTCGTCGCCGCCCACCACCGCGGTCGCCTCCACCGGCTCGCCCCGGCGGATGCGGTCGACCTGGCCGACGATGGCGCGGATGGGCCGCACCGTGAGCTGGGCCAGGACCATCGCGGCGAGCCACGCGAGCGGCAGGGCCACCGCGGCCACCGCCAGGCTCTGCTGGAGCGACGCGGTCACCTCGCGGCGGAGGAGCGTGGTGGAGACGCCGAGCCGGATCGAGCCGAAGAAGCGGTCGTTCAGGGTCACCGGCAGCGCGGTCTCGTAGGTGCGCCCGGCGTTGTAGAGCGCCGAGAAGCGGCTCAGGGTGTCGAGCTTGAGGAGGCCCTCGAGGCTCGGCCGCTCGGGCGCGGACTGCCCTTCCTTGCGCCGCTCGGTGTGCAGCAGCACGGTGCCGGTGGCGTCCGAGATCAGCGCGTAGAGGAGATGCGGCGAGTAGCCCACGCTCGCGTCGAGGAAGCTCCGCAGCTCGGGGTCCTCCCGCAGCGCGTCCAGCGGATCGGCGCCCGGGGCGCGCTGCAGCGCGCGGCCGCTCTGGGCGTAGATCTGCTTGGCGATCAGCTCCGCCTGCTTGACCGCCTCCTGCACCACCACACGGCTCACCTGCGAGAGATGGATCGCGGTCGCGGTGGCGACCACCAGCAGGGTGAGGAGGCTGACGACCAGCGCCTCGCGCCCGCGGACTCCGAGCCGCATCGCTAGGTGCCGTAGGCCTTGAGCTTGTTGTGCAGCGTCTTCAGGCTGATGCCGAGCACGTCGGCGGCGCGGGTCTTGTTGTTGCCGTTGGCCGCGAGGGTCTTGATGATCAGCGCCTTCTCCGCGTCCTCCAGGCTCGTGCCCACCCGGAAGGACACGCTGTCGGGCCCGTCCGCCGGGTCGGCCGCCCGCAGCGAGGGCTTCGGCGGGATGTGCTTGGGCAGGATCGTATCGCCCTCGCAGACGATGATGGCCCGCTCGAGGGTGTTGCGCAGCTCGCGGACGTTGCCGGGCCACGACTGGGCGCTGAGCCCGCTCAGCACCCCCTCGTCCAGCGAGCGGATGTGCTTGTCGTAGCGCGCGTTGAACTCCTCGAGAAAGGCCTGGACCAGCGCCGGGATGTCCTCGCGGCGCTCGCGCAGCGGCGGCATGACCAGGCTCACGACGTTCAAGCGGTAGTAGAGGTCTTCCCGGAACGTCCCTTCCTGGATGGCCTTGACCGGATCCTTGTTGGTGGCCGCGAGCACCCGCACGTCGACCTTGATCTCGGTCTTGCCCCCCAGCCGCCGCACCGTGCTGTCCTGCAGGATGCGCAGGAACTTGGCCTGGGTCCCCGGGTTCATCTCCGCGATCTCGTCGAGGAAGATGGTGCCCTCGTGCGCCAGCTCGAAGCAGCCGGGCCGTCGCTCGAGCGCGCCGGTGAACGCCCCCTTCTCGTGGCCGAAGATCTCGCTCTCGAGGAGGGTCTCCGGGATGGCCGCGCAGTTGACCGCCACGAAGGGCCCCTTGGCCCGCGGGGACAGCTCGTGGAGCGTGCGCGCCACCAGCTCCTTGCCGGTGCCGCTCTCGCCGCTGATCAGGACCGCGGCCGGGGTCGGCGCGGCCACCTCGATGAGGCGGTAGACCTCCTGCATGCCGTGGCTCGTGCCCACCAGCCGGCCCATCCCCCACACCTGGCTCAGCTTGCGGCGGAGCAGGGCCACCTCGCGCAGCGACTCGCCGCGCTCGGCCGCCTTGGGGATGAGCAGGCGCAGCCGGGCGACGTCCACCGGCTTGGTCAGGTAGTCGTAGGCGCCCTCCCTCATCGCGGTCACCGCGGTGTCGATCGAGCCCTGACCGGTGAGCAGGATGACCGAGGCGAACGGCACGTCAGTCTTGAGCGCGCGCAGCAGCTCGAGCCCGTCCATCTTGGGCATCACGAGATCCGAGAGCACCACCGAGGGCAGGCCGGCGGCCGCCTTGGCGAGGGCCTCCTGCCCGTCGCCCGCCTCGTCGACCTCGTAGCCCCAACGGGCGAGGAGCGCGCTGAGGCCCTGGCGGGCCGGCTCCTCGTCGTCGACGATCAGGATCTTGAGCGCCATGAGCTGGGACCGCGCCCTAGTGGGCGGGCAGCGCGCTCCGGAGCGCCGGGAACCAGCGGGTCAGGACCGAGTCGTTCACCAGGATCGTCTCGTCGCGCACCGCCCCGGTGGAGACGAGCGAGAAACCGACCCCGATCAGCTCCGCGAGCCGCTCCACGTACTCGCGCGCCTTCGACGGCAGCTCCGCGTAGTCACGCATGCCGTGGGTGCTGGTCTGCCAGCCGGACAGCTCCTCGTAGACCGGCTCGGCCTCGTCCCAGATGCGCTCCTCCTCGGGGAAGTCGGTCAGCACCTCGCCCCCGTAGCGGTAGCCCACGCAGATGCGCACCGTCTCGCACCCGTCGAGGACATCGAGTTTCGTGAGTGCGATGGTGTCGAGCCCGTTGATGCGGGCCGCGTAGCGCAGGGCCACCGCGTCGGCCCAGCCGCAGCGGCGCGGCCGGCCGGTCACCGCGCCGTACTCGTTGCCGCGAGCGCGCAGCCGGTCCGCCATCTCGCCGGTGACCTCGGTCATGAACGGCCCGCCGCCCACCCGCGTGCAGTAGGCCTTCGAGATGCCGAGCACTCCGTCGAGCTTGGTGGGTGGGACGCCGGTGCCGGTGGAGGCGCCCCCCGCGGTGGTACTCGAGGAGGTGATGAACGGATAGGTGCCGTGGTCGATGTCGAGCATGGTGCCCTGGGCGCCCTCGAAGAGAATGGAGCGCCCCGCCTCGATCCAGCGGTGCAGGAGCAGCGCGGTGTCGGTGATATAGGGCGCGAGCCAGCCCGCGTAGCGCAGGTAGGTGCCCAGGATCCCGTCGACGGTGAAGGTCTGCTCGTCGTAGATCTCGCGGAGGAGCCGGTTCTTCTGCTTGATGTTGAACTCGAGCTTCTCGCGGAAGAGTCGCTCGTCCAGCAGGTCGGCCATGCGGATGCCGATGCGGGCCGCCTTGTCCGCGTAGGCCGGCCCCACGCCCTTGCCGGTGGTGCCGATGCGGCGATGCCCGGCCTGCGACTCGGAGGCCCGGTCGAGCGCCGGGTGATAGGGCATGATCAGGTGCGCGTTCTTGGAGATATAGAGGTTGCCGTCCAGGGACACCCCCCGCTGGACCAGCGACTCCATCTCCTCGATCAGCGAGGCGGGGTCGATCACCACCCCGCAGCCGATCACGCAGCGGACCCCGCTGTGCAGGATGCCGGAGGGGATAGACTGGAGCACGAATTTCTCCTTGCCCACCACCACCGTGTGGCCCGCGTTGTTGCCCCCCTGGTAGCGGACGACCACGCCCACGTGGGGGGCCAGCACGTCCACGATCTTGCCCTTCCCCTCGTCGCCCCACTGCGCCCCGACCACCACGATGTTAGGCATGACCGCCTCCGATTCCCGGAAAATGCGGACGCGGGTCCGCGAGCAGATCCTCGAGCCGCACCGTCCGCTCCCCCGGCGCGTCCGCGCCGGTCTTCTGCAGGTCCACGACCGCGACGCGGTCGGGATCCGTGCCGTCGCCCCCGATGACCAGCGCCCAGACCGCGCGCTGTCCCCGGGCGTAGGCCAGCGACTCCGCGAGCGGGCGGCTGATGATGTCGCGCGCCACCGCCGCCCCCGCGTCCCGCAGCCGCCGCGAGATCGCGAGCGCGCGGTTCTTGTCCGCGGTGAAGTCGATCACGAAGAAATCGGGCCCGGCGAGCCGGGGCTCCGCCCCCTGCGACTCCATGGCCAGGAGCGCCCGCCCGGTCTCGAAGGCGAAGCCGGTGGCCGGGCAGTCGTAGCCGAAGCGGGCCAGCATCTGGTCGTAGCGCCCGCCCCCCACGAGGGGCGCCCCCAGGCCGGTCACATAGGCCTCGAAGTGTACGCCCGAATAGTAATCGAAGCCGCGGACTTCGCCCAGGTCGAGGAGGACCGAGTCGGCGAGCCCGTAGGCCCGCAGCAGGCGGTAGACCTCGGCCAGGTTCGCCAGGGCGGCCTCCGAGCGCGCGTTCTTGACCAGCCGCTCGGCGCGCTCGAGCACGTCGCCCCGGCCGTAGAGGGTGGGCAGGGCCAGCAAGAGCTCGGTCACCGCGGCGGGGGCGGCCAGCTCGCCCACCAGGCGCTCCAGGGCCGAGAGGTCCTTGCGCCCGAGGGCGTCGCGCAGCTGCCGGGCCGCGTCGGGGTCGACGGCCAGGTCCTCCAGGATGCCGCGGAAGAAGTCGGCCTGGCCCACGTCGATCTGGAACCGCTCGAGACCGAGCGCGCGCAGCCCCTCCACCGTCATCGCGATCATCTCGGCGTCGCCCTCGGGGTTCGGCAGCCCGATCAGCTCCACCCCCGCCTGGTAGAACTCGCGGTAGCGACCCACGTGCGGCTCGTCGTAGCGGAACACGTTGGTGACGTAGTGCAGCCGCAGGGGCTTGGGCTCCTCGCGCATCCGGGTGGCGACGATGCGCGCGATCTGCGGGGTCACGTCGGCGCGCAGGGCCAGGAGGCGGCCGCTCTCCCGGTCCACCATCTTGAACATGCGCTCCTGCAGCTCGTGGTCGGTGCCGTGGGAGAGGACGTCGAAGTACTCGTACGCGCTCGTCACCACCTCCCGGTAGCCCCAGCGCCGGAAGACCTCGAAGAGGCGCTCCTCCACCGCACGTTTGCGCGCCGCCTCGTCGGGCAGGTAGATCTTGGCGCCCTTGGGCAGCTGGGTCGGCGGCTGACTCTTGCGGGGCAGGCTCACGGCAGAGCCCCTCAGGCGGCGGCGCCGTCGGCCAGGTGGATCAGCGAGTTCATGCGGTGCAGTGTCGTCCAGTCGTCCCGGAACTCGAGCTCCGAGATCCCGGTCGACGACAGGTGGAACGACCAGAGCCGGTCCGGCCCCAGGCCGAGCGCCTCCAGGATCAGGAGGCGACCCGTGATCCCGTGGGTGACGAGGCAGATGGTCTGACCCTGGTGGGCGGCCCGCAGCGTGGCCAGGCCCGCGAGCGCCCGGGTCCGCACCGCCGCCAGGGTCTCGGCGCCGGGCCAGGTCGCCTCCTGCGGGGTCTCGACCCAGGCCCGGTGGGCGTCTGCGAAGCGCTCCCGCACCTCGTCGCGCGTGAGGCCCTCCCACTCGCCGAAGCCCATCTCGCGGAAGGCCGCCGTCTCCTGGACCGCGAGACGGTGCGGGGCCGCGATGAGGGCCGCGGTGTCGCGGGCGCGCGCCAGCGGGCTCGACCACACCGCGTCGAGCGGGGTGGCCGCCAGCAGGCGCGCGGCCGACTCCGCCTGCTCGCGGCCGGTGGCCGACAGCGGGACGTCTCGCCCGCCCTGGAAGCGGCGCTCCCGGTTCCAGTCGGTCTCGGCGTGACGCAGCAACAGCATGCGCATGGCGATCAGCGCTCGGCGAAGACCTTCTGGGCCGCGCGGACCCCGGCGCCGAAGTCGACCGGCTGCCCGAGCTCATGCAGCACCTGCTCGAGCGCGGCCAGGGCCGTGATCACGTCGAACTCGGCCACGTAGCCCATGTGGCCCAGGCGGAAGACCTTGCCCTTCATCTCCCCCTGCCCGCCCGCGATCGTGATGTTGTGCGAGGTCGAGTAGGTCGAGAGCACCGCCTCGCTGTCGAGGCCGCGCGGCGCCACCACCGCGGTCAGCGCGGGGCTCGGGGATGCCTTGGCGAACAGCTCGAGGCCCAGGGCCTCGGCGCCCGAGCGGGTGGCCCGGGCCAGGCGCTCGTGACGGCGGAACACCGCCGGGAGTCCCTCGGCCTCGAGCATCTTGAGCACCTCCCGCAGCCCCACGAAGATGGAGACGGCGGGGGTGAAGCGGCATTCGTTCCGCGCCACGAATTTCCGCTCGGTGGCGAGGTCGAAGTAGTACTTGGGCAGCCGTGAGGCCTTCACGTGGCCCCACGCCTTCTCGGACAGCGCGCAGAACGAGAGCCCGGGGGGCAGCATCAGCCCTTTCTGGGAGCCCGACACCACCAGGTCCACGCCCCACTCGTCCATCCGCAGATCGGCGATGCCGAGGCTCGATACCGCGTCGACCACCAGGATCGCCCCGGTGGCGCGGGTGACCGCGGCGATGCCCTTCACGTCGTGGAGCACGCCGGTGGAGGACTCGCTCTGCTGCATCAGGACCGCCTTCGCCTCGGGGTGCTCGCGCAGCACGCGCGCGAAGGCCTCCGCCGGGACCGTCTCGCCGAAGGGTGCTTCCAGCGGGATCACCGTCACCCCGTGGGCGCGGCAGATCTCCTCCCAGCGCTCGCCGAACTTCCCCGCCCGTAGCGCCAGGACGGTGTCGCCGGCCGACAGGGTGTTGACCACCGCGGCCTCCATCGCCCCGGTCCCGGACGAGGTGAACGGAACCACGTCCTGGGTCGTCTGGAAGAGGCGCTTGAGCCCCGCCCGGACCTCGATGAAGAGCGCCTCGTACTCCGGCGTCCGGTGGTGGATCATCGGCTGGGCCATCGCCAGCAGGACATTCGAGGGCACGGGGGTCGGGCCCGGCGCCATCAGGTAGTACTTCTTCATTGCCAGCTCCTTGAGGGCCTTGGGGGAAGGCTCCTAGGGGTCGAGTTGACCCGACCACGGTATCAGAACCGTGCGATGCCTTGCAACGAGCCGCCGGCTTGTGAACGGGGGCGCGAGCGGCCGAGGGCCGTGACGAAGAGCGCATCCCGACCGGCCGCATGCGGAGAGAAGAAGTCGACCACCGCCCGGTCGTAGAACGTGAGGCCGGTCGCCCCGAAGCCCTGAGCGTAGGCGCCCAGGTAGAGACGCCCTCCGATCAGGCCCGCCTCGAGGTTCGCCAGTCGGTAGCCGCGATTGCCCCAGCGCTCGAGCGGGCGCGCCAGATCGCCCAGGAAGAAGACGGTCGCGCTCGACGTGCCGCCGAGGGCCTGATCGAGGCAGAGGAACGCGGAGGTCCGGCGCACGTCACCGGCCCGGAGCTGCGCGAGCGCGTGCGCGCGGCGATCGTACACGTAGGCGCCCGGCGCGAGCCCGACCACCGCGTGCACGTTGACATACGGATCGACCAGGCCGGCCGGCACGTCGGACGGGATCTCCCCCATCGCGTGATAGAGCGCGCTCGACAGCGCCTCCACGGTGATCGCCTCGCCGGAGAACTCGCGCGTGGACCCACGCCGGGCGATCGTCTCCCCTACGGTCCTCCCCGCCTCCGACCGCGGCGCCCCCAGCGGGGTCAGGTCTTGCATTACGTCATTGCCGGAATGCAAGACCTGACCCCGGGGCTCGCGCCAGTCGGCGACCTCGGGCTCGGAGTCGAGGGCGGAGTCGTCGTAGGCCTGGCGGAGGAGCGGGTAGTCGACCTCGCGCGGGGAGAGCGGGATCACCTCGAGCGCGAGCGGCGTGACCACCGGGGACGCGGGGGCGGACACCCCCTCCGCGCCGATCGGCGCGATCACCAGCGCGCCCTCCTTCGCGGCGTCGAGCCCCAGCAACCCGTTGACCTGCGCGTCGACGAAGCCGGTGACGAGGCGGGCCGGCAGATCCAGCGCGCGCGCCACGGCCAGGAGCTCCGCCAGCATGGTGCCCGAGTCCCAGAAGAGGTGCCGGTAGCCGCGCGCCTCGTACTTCCAGGTATTGCGCCAGTAGATCCCGGAGAGGACCACCGAGGCGGGCTGGGCCGCGACCGCGTCGTCGGCCGCGGCCAGGGCGAGGGCGCCGCGCCAGTCGCCGGCCCGCAGCAATCTCAGGCTGAAGTCGCCCGGGTTGAAGTGATAGATCCCGGGCGTGAGATCCTCCACGGCCCCGGCCACTACGTACACCTCGGTCTGGTAGAGCGCGCCGGTGGAGGCGGCCGCCCGGAAGTGGACCTGCGCGCCCCCCGGGTACGTCTTGACGCGCATGACGCCGGCCGAGAAGAAGAGGATCGCGGCGAGACGATCGAGATCGAGCGCGGCCGGCCGGGTGATGGGCTCGGCCGGGCGCAGCGCGGCGAAGGTATCCATCGCGGGCACCGGCAGCCCGGTGGGCAGGCGCCGCGCCTCGAGCGCAGGGTAGATCTTGAACGGGAGCGGCTTGGTCTCCCAGTCGAGCGTGTGCCCGCTCCGGCGCACCGACTCGGGGGAATGCGCGGTGCGCTCGTGATACGCGCGGGCGGCCGAGATGTCGCGGTTGTTCGAGATGACCTTACGTGAAGTGATACGGCGGGCGGACGACGCCGCGCTCGGTGATGATCGCGGTGATCAGCTCGGCGGGCGTGACGTCGAAGGCGGGGTTGAACACCGGCGAGGCCGGCGGCGCGGTCTGGCGCCCGGCCACTCCACGCACCTCGGCCGCGGCGCGCTCCTCGATCACGATGGAGTCGCCGGTCGCGATCGACGGGTCGATGGTCGAGCACGGCGCGGCGACGTAGAACGGGATGCGGTGGTGGCGCGCGAGCACCGCCACCGAGTAGGTCCCGATCTTGTTGGCGGTGTCGCCGTTGACCGC
>DATGBR010000142.1:0-7084 GCA_035312605.1 Candidatus Methylomirabilota bacterium | reverse complement strand
AGGTACGTCCACACGAAGCGCATGGGTCACGGTCCTCCGACGCGGAGTATTCTCCGGTGATTCGCGTCCCGCGCCGGCACAAAAAAACTCCGGCCCCCTCGGCCCCACCCGTAGTGGTGGGGTGCCGCGAAAGCGGCCACCGGCACGGAAGACCCGACCGTCCCGGGTCGGACATTCCTTCCGACTCCAGGAGCGAAGTCTTTCCTCGTCCACGTAAGTGTCGCCGCGAGGGTCCTTCTCGGATCGGCACAGTGCTTGCCTCCTAACGATTCGTGAACGCACAGTGCAACATCGGATGGCTGCTCTTCGTGCTGCGCGCGAAGCGTCATCAGCATTCTCGCGCGCGACCGCATCGCTCGCCGCTGCGCGGGCGGTCCCTGCGCCACATCGCCGGGGGCAGTGATCTTCCGACCGAGACGGCGCGACGGGAGATCCGGGAGCGGCTCGCGGATGGCCGGCTGTTCCCCGCCGGCAGCATGTCGGTCGCGCGTCGGGGCACGGGACGCGCGTGCCTCGTCTGCGGCAAGGCGATCACGAGGGACACCGTGGAGCGGGAGGTGGAAGGGCCCGGCGCCGTCCCGGGGCTCGCTCACGAGGATTGTTACAAGATCTGGCGGGAGGAGTCCCGTCGCGGCGACCGGCCAGAATCGACGCGGTAGTCCCTGCCCGCCGCGGGTGGCCGTCCGGGCGATCCGGGCCGATTCGAACGCTCGAGGGCGGGAAACGAGGCGGGCATGGTCCATGCGTATCGCGAGACCACGATGCCGGCCCCCGAGGAGTTCCCACGCTGCGAGAAGTGCGGCCGTGCCCTCGCGACCCGGCTGCGACGCGAGGGCGACCGGGTGCGCACGTATCTCGAGTGCCCCGACTGTATCCGACCTAGCGACGATCGGCCCGGGTCGGAATCCCACGAGCCGATGACGCCGCCCGAGGAGTGATCGGAGCCTTCCGCGCCTCCTCGGCCGCGGCCCTCAGCTTCCCGCTCCGTCGCTCGAGGGCCGCGAGCGCCCGACGCATGGCGGCCACGCGTCGCTCCGCCGCCTGAGCCGCCCGCTCCGCCCGATCGGCCTGTCGCGCGAGAGACCGCGCCACGCGTGTCGCCCGCTGCTCCTCGCTTGCGGCCAGCTGGGCGGCGCGCGCCTGCTCGCGGGCGAGGCGGCGAGTCTCTCCCGCCTCGCCCGCGGGAGCGGGCTTGGCCGGATCGGCGGAGCGCTTCTCCCGCGGCCGGTCGAGGAGGAACCCGGCCGGGACCGGACCTCCCGAGAGGACCGCGAATCCCGGGTCGGCGTGCTCGTCAGCCAGGCGAGCGGCCTCGAGATCGGCGCGCAGACCTCGATCGGTGACCGCGGCCAGGAGCGTGCTCCGGATTCGCCGGTCGCGCGCGGCCGACACCGCCGCGCCGGCCTCCCGCAGCGCCTGACCCGCGCCGCGCACGAGCGGCTCGAACGCGCTCCGATACCGCTCCGCGGCCGCGCGGAGGTCGCCCCCGCCGAGCTGGGCGCGACGGAGCCGGTCGACCGCGTCGACGAGCGCGCCGAGCTCCCGCGGCCGCGCGGCCGCGGCGCGGTTGAGCGCCCAGGCGACCGGGCTCGGGCGTCGGAGCCGCGCAACCTGCCGCGCCTCGGCGGCCTTCCCGCCCTTCGCGAGCTGCGCGGCGAGCGCATTCCGAGCGCCGACGAAGTCGCGGGGCGGCACCGCGCGTAGCGCGTCGGCCGGGCTCGCCTTCGGCTTCATCGCGGTCGCCAGTCCTCGGCGAGGAGCGCCCATCGCTCGTGGTCGGCCCAGCGCCCCGCGATCTCGAGATACCGCGGCGAGTACCCTTCCCGCCGGAACCCGGCGTGCCGGACCAGGGTGAGCGACGCTCGATTTCCCGGCAAGATGTTCGCCTCGACCCGATGCAGGCGCAGGGTCCGGAAGGCGTGACGGAGCGCGAGCTGTAGGGCTTCCGTCATGTAGCCTTGCCTCGCGTGAGCGGCCCCGATCCAGTAGCCCAGGTAGGCGCTCTGGGCGGGACCGCGAACGATCTCGTTCAGGTTGATGGCGCCGAGGATGGTCCGGTCCTCGAGGCGACAGATCAGGAGCTTCTCGTGTCGGCCGCCCCGCGCCGATGCCACCCAGTCCGCGAACTGCCGGGCCGCGGTGCGCCTGGGAGTCGGCCGCGGCTCCCACCGCCTGAGGAACCGGGCGCTGTCTCGGCGGAGCGCGAGATACTCGGCCCGATCACGGCCGGCCGGCTTCCGCAGGAAGACCCGCTTGCCCACGGCGGTCCGGACCGGCGCTCGAGGCATGCGAGGGCCTCCGGGCTACTCGATCACCTGGTCCGCCCGCTGCAGGAGCGACTGGGGGATCGTCAGGCCAAGGGCCTTGGCGGTCTTGAGATTGATGACCAGCTCGAACTTCGTCGGGCGTTCCACTGGCATCTCGGCCGGCTTCGCCCCGGCCAATACCCGGGCGACGTACTGGCCGCCGTGATGGAACATCTCCGGGAGATCCGGTCCATACGAGAGCAGCCCGCCCGCATCGACATGGAAGCGATACACGAACATCGTCGGCAGGTGATGACGGGTGGCAAGATCGGCGATCTCCGCCCGATAGGCAAGGACGAGCGGCGAGGAGCCCACGATGAGCGCACGATCATGTTTTTCGGTGGTGATGCGGAAGACGCCCTGAATGTCGCTTGCACGCCGGATCTCAATCGGATCAACCGCTACCGCGAGGATGCGACCGGCCTGTTGGGTGGCCTGGAACTGGGAGCGGTTGACGTCCGGATCTCCGATCACCGCGAGCCGCGTGAGGGTTGGCACCATCTCCTTCAGGAGCTCGACGTGCTTGCCGCTGAGATCGGCCAGATCGAGGAACATGCCGGTCACGTTGCCGCCCGGCCGCCTCAGGCTCGTCACGAAGTGGGCGGCGATCGGATCGGTCTCCAGGTCGATCGCCACGATGGGAATCGCACTCGTGGCTTGTTTCGCGGCGCGAACCGCCTGGCCTCCTCGAGCGAAGATCACGCGGACGCCGGCCCGCACCAGCTCCGCGGCCGCCGCCGGGAAGAGCTCGGGCCGGTTGTGCGCGTCTCGATGCTCAAAGGCAAAGTTCTGGCCTTCGACGTAGCCGCCATCCCGCAGGCCGGCCAGAAACGCATCCCAGTTGGCGCTGGGCGGCTGTGGCGAGCTCGTCGTGCCGGCAATGGCAAGATGGCCAATGCGGGGGGAGATCTCCGGCCGGTTGCGCCCCGGCCGCGAGCGGCGCGGCGAGGAGACCGCCTCCAACCGCTGCAATGAACGCACGTCGGTCCATGAACGGGGTCACGGACCCTGATGCGGCTCGGTTTGGGAGGGCAATCCTCCGGCCACTTCTCGCCCGCCTCGCGCGAACCAGCGCCGAAGCCAGCGGAGCAACCGTCTCATCCGGCATGGCAATCAGGAAACACGGCGGGCTTCCTGACTCGACCGACCCGAGACCAGCAGCCGCGCCGTCGCGTGCCCGCCCGAGCTACAGGTGCCGCCGAACTGGGTCAGGCAGGCCCCATATGCTCGGAGGTTCCGGACGAAGGCCGCGAGGTCCGCGAGATGTGCGGGTGGGATCTGTGCGGTGCTCGCGAGATGCTCCAGGCAGTACACCGGAAGGTTCCCCGGCGGACCCTCCCCGAGGATCTCTCGGACCCTGGCCTCCTGGGCGCGGGAGAGCATGGCGGGCGCTATCGTATCCGAACAGTCCCACGTGGGCCAAATAGGGTTTCGTCTCCCAGCCGCGCGCATAAAGTACCCGGTATTGAGGAACGCGAGCAACTGACGCGCGAGCTGGCGCGGCTAGCGGAGGCGGTGAGGCTGGCGGTCAACTCCCTGCCCTACTCGGGGCGATGCAGACCAGACGCGGGTAAGCGAGATTGGGGTGTCTATAGTCCACGCGGGGGCTGGCCGAAGTGTTGCAAGACAAGCAAAGCACCCGCCAAATCCTCTCCTCTCTCTTCCCTTTCCCCATCGTGGTTCTCGGCTGGACCTATCGGCGAGAAGCCTTCTTGAGCGCGCTCATTGGCTATCTGCCGACCACCAAGGGCAAGATAGGAGCGTTACACCAAGACACAAAATCCGTGGGCGGCCCGTGGATAAGTCGGTGGGCTCGCGCCGCTCCGGCTCGGGATTTCGCGCACTAAGAGCAAGTCGCCTTGTTTCTGTGCAATCCTCGCTGAACCGCGATTCGCCGATTCGCGGGGCCGGCTACTTGACGATCGCCTCGTGCAGCGGCATCCACTGGTCGCCGCGCGGAGTCCACGTCACTCGCTCGCGGCTCGCGTAGATGTCGACCTGCTGCATCAGGAACACCCACGTGGCGTCCTCGACCATGGCCCGGGCCAGGTCCGCGTAGATCTTCCTCCGCTTCGCGGGATCCATGGTGGTGCGGCCCGCGTCGAAGAGCGCGTCCACCTTCTCGTTCTTGTAGTAGAGGCCGCGGCCCTTCGACGAGACCAGGTTGTAGAGCTCGTCGCCGTCCTGCATCGGGCCGCCCAGGCCGAGGAGGTAGGCGTCCTGGAACTGCTTGCCGAGATAGCGCTTGAAGTAGGCGCCCCACTCGGCCACCTGCACGCGCGGCTTGAAGCCGGCCTTCTGCCACTGGCCGCCGAGGGCCTCCGCGATCTCCTTGTCGCCCTGATACCGCCCCGCTGGCGCCTCGAGCGTGATCTCGAGGCCGTCCGGATACCCGGCCTCGGCCAGCAGGCGGCGGGCCCGGGCCGGATCCGGGGCATAGCCCTTCACCGACGGATCGAAGCCGAACATGTGCGGGGTGAACGGGCCGTCAATCCGCCGGGCGTTGCCGTCGAGCACGCTCTTGACGAGAGCGTCCGCGTCGGTCGCGTAGTTGAGGGCCTGGCGCACCCGCACGTCGGAGAGCGGCTTCCTAAGCGCGTTGAGCCCCAGATAGATGATCCACGTGCTGGGCACGCGCTGGACCCGGATGCCGCCCGCCCGCTCCAGCTCGGACGCCAGGTTGGGCGGCACCGTGTCGATCAGGTCGACCTCGTTGTTGCGCAGGGCGGCTGCGCGGGTGAAGGGCTCCGGGATCGCCTTGTAGACGATGCGATGGACCTTCGGAGCGCCCCGCCAGTGCCGGTCGAAGGCCTCCACGATCAGGTGGTCGTCCTTCACCAGCTCGACGAAGCGGAACGGGCCGGTCCCGACCGGGCGCAGCGCCAGGCCCTGGTTGCCCTTCTCGGCGGTGTACTTCGGCGGGACGATCGGGAAGTCGATGAGCCGGTTCAGGAGCGGCGCGTAGGGCTGGCGCAGCACCAGATTGACCGTGTGGTCGTCCACCACCTCGACCCGCGCCACCTCGCCCACGTTCGCCCGGTTGGGCGACTTCTGGTTCGGCTCGAGGACGCGCTCGAAGGTGAACCGCACCGCGTCGGCGTTGAAGGGCTCGCCGTTGTGGAACACGACGCCGTGGCGGAGCTTGAACTGCCACGTCACGTCGTCGAGCGCCTTCCAGGACTCCGCGAGCTGGGGAACGATCTTGTTGTCGGCGTCGCGGCCCACCAGCGAGTCGAAGAGGCTCACGCCCACCTTGGCGCGGATGGACGAGAGGTTCATGGTCGGATCGAGGTTCTCGGGCGTCCACGGCAGGGCCACCCGGATCTCGCCCGCGGCCTGGGCCCCGGCCGGAGCGGGCGCGGTCCAGATCACGGCGGCCGCGAGGACGGCGAGCGCCATGAGGCTCGTCATGCCGGGCGCGCGCCGGCGGCTCATGCTGCCGCCTTCACCGCCGCCACCACCGCGGCCAGGTGCGCGTCGGGCGTGGCGAGCGGCAGCACGCAGCCGGGCCCGATGATCACCCCGCGCCCCCCGGTCTGCGCGATCGCGTCGCGCACTTCGGCGGCCACCGCGTCGGGCGGACCGGCCTGGAGCGTCCGGTGCTCGCTGAGCCCGCCCACCACCGCGCCCGCGAAGCGTCGGTGGCCGTCTCCGAGCGTCGGCGTGGCCAGCCGGTCGTGCCAGTTCATCGCGTGGACCGGCAGGGCCGCCGCCTGATCGAAGTAGACGTCGCGCCCGTGCACGTGCAGGAGCGTCAGGGCGGAGCGTCCGGCGATCGCGTCCAGGATGCGTCGCATGCGCGGCAGCTCGAACCGCGCGGCCTCCTCGACGGTGACGACGTCGGGCGCGGCGGTCTGGGTGGCGAAGAAGAAGCCGTCGGCGCCCGCTTCGAGGGCGGCGCGCGCGTGGCGGGCCATCGTGTCGGTGATCGCGTCGAGGGCCGGCTCGACCGCGGCCGGCTCGGCGCGGAGGTCTTCGACCAGCCGGTCCCCCGCGAGCTTGCGGGCCACCGTGAGCGGGGAGAAGAGCGTGTGCAGGATCGGCGCGTCGTCGGCGCGCCCCCGCGCGATCAACCGCACCGCCTCGAGCTCGCGGCCGAGCGCGCCGGCCCCCTCGTCGAGGGGCGAGATCCGGGCCCAGTCGGCCCGGCTCCGCACCGCGTGCTCGGTGCACTGCTTGGCCCCGTTGGGCGAGCCCTGGTACGCGACCCGGCAGCCCCAGTCCTCCACGCAGTACACGCCACTCGACATCACCTTGACGAAGTCCAGGTCCCAGCGGCGCTGGAAGGCCAGCATCGCCTCCGCCAGGCCGGCCGCGGTGTGGTCGACGTCGGGCACGTGACGCCAGAAGGACACGGGAGGACGATCCACCGGCCCTCGACGGGCCGCCGACAGGACACGCTCGCGCTTGGTCATGATGGCGCGGAGTCTACCACGCCGATTCGGGGCCCTTCCCGCGGGGCCACCGTCGGCATTTCTACGCGGGAACTTCCCGCCCGGGGTATGGTCTTACCGTGCGAGAGGTGGAGGCAGGCGACGCGCCGCGCTTCCTTGACCGGCTGCGCGCCGGCGAGACCACTGCCTTCGAGGAGCTGGTGATCACGTACCAGCATCGGGTGTTCGGGGTGGCGGTACGGATGCTGGGCAACGCCGCCGAGGCCCAGGAAGTGGCCCAGGAGGCCTTCCTCCGGGCCCATCGTGGCCTGGCCGAGTTCCGCGGGGACGCCAAGCTCTCGACCTGGCTCTACGCCATCACCTCGCGGCTCTGCCTGAACCGCC
>DATGBR010000141.1:0-3590 GCA_035312605.1 Candidatus Methylomirabilota bacterium | reverse complement strand
GATCGCGGCCCTGCTCGGGCGCGCCGAGGGCGAGGGCGACGATGCTCGAGCTTGACGGCGTGCGATCCGGCTACGGCAAGCTCGAGATCGTCCAGGCCGCGTCGCTCCAGGTTGGAGACGGCGCGATCGTCGGCATCATCGGGCCAAACGGCGCCGGCAAGTCCACCCTGCTCAAGACCGCCTTCGGCTACCTGCCGCCCTTCGCGGGCCGCATCGCGCTTGACGGGCGGGAGATCGCGGGACGGCGCCCCGACGAGATCATGCGCTTGGGTGTCGGCTACCTGGCCCAGGCGGGCGGGCTCTTCGCGGAGATGACCGTGCACGACAACCTCGTGCTCGGCGGCTACACCGTCTCGCGCGCCGACAAGCGCCGCGCCCTCGATGCGGTGTACGCGCGCTTCCCGCTCTTCCGGGATCGGGGACGCCAGCTGGCCGGCGCGCTGTCCGGGGGTGAGCAGCGCCTGCTCGCCATCGCCCGCGCCCTCATCGTCCGCCCCCGCCTCCTGCTCCTCGACGAGCCGTCCGCCGCGCTGGCCCCGCGGTTCATCGACCTGATCTACGCGACCCTCGTGGCCCTCAATCGCGACGGCCTCGCCATGTTGATCGTGGAGCAGAACGTGGAGGCCATCCTGGCGGTGGCCCACCGGGTGTTCGTGCTCGACCTGGGCCGCAACGCCTTCGACGGGACGCCGGCCGAGCTGCGCGCCTCCGACCGCATCCGCCGGCTGTATTTGGGCGAAGACGGGGGCGAGGACGAGCCGGCCGAGGGGCCCGGGCGCTGATGCTCGAGTCCCTCCTCGAGTTCCTGATCCAGGGCGTGGTCCTGGGCGGGCTCTACGCGCTCTTCGCGGTCGGGCTCAGCCTGATCTTCGGCGTGCTCGACGTCATCAACGTGGCGCACGGCGAGTTCTTCGCGGTCGGCGGCTACCTGGCCTTCGCCGCGGTGGTGCTGCTGCACCTGCCCGGCGCGGCCGGCGTGCTCGGGGCCGCGGTCGGGACCTTCCTCCTCGGCCTCTGCGTCTATCCCCTCCTGATCGCGCCCCTCAAGCGGCGGCTCGGAGGCCGGCCGCAGGGGCCGCTCTACCTCGTGCTCACCCTCGGGCTCTCCACGTTCCTCCAGTCGAGCCTCCTCGCGATCGCGGGGGGCGACTACCTGCGAGTGCCGCCCCAGGTGAGCGGCATCCTCGACCTGGGCGTCACCGCGGTGAGCCACCAGCGCCTGCTCGTGCTGGCCGTCGCGGCGGCGCTGCTGACCGCTCTCTTCGCGTTCCTGCGCTTCCACCCGGAGGGCCTCGCGGTGCGCGCGGTGGCGCTCAACCCGGACGCGGCTCAGGCGATGGGCATCAACCTGCCGCGGATCTTCTCGCTCACCCTGGCCCTGGGCGTGGCGCTCGCCGGAGTGGGCGGCGCGCTCATGGCCCCGCTCTTCAACGTCTACCCGGCGGTGGGCTTCCCCCTCACCATCAAGGCCTTCGCGATCACCATCCTCGGCGGGATGGGCAACCCGGTGGGCGCACTGGTGGCGAGCTTTCTCATCAGCATCGCGGAGTCGCTCTCGGTGATGGTGATCCCCTCGCAGTGGCAGAACCTCATCGCCTTCGCGGTGATGATCGTGATGCTGCTGGTTCGCCCCCGCGGCCTCCTCGGCCGGGCCGTCTCGCGATGAACACCCGCGCGAGACTCACGCTCGCCGCGGTGGGGGTCGCCACGCTGCTGCCCGTGCTGCTGCCGCACCCGTTCGTGCTCACCATCGCGACGCAGGCCGCGATCTGGGCGCTGCTGGCCGCGAGCTGGGACCTGCTGAGCGGCTACACCGGCCAGATCTCGTTCGGCCACGCCGGGTTCTTCGCGCTCGGGGCCTACGGGGCCGCGGTCGCCACCAAGCACGCCGACGTCTCCCCGTGGCTCGGCCTGCTCGTCGGCGCCGGGGTCGCCGCCGCGGTCGGCCTCCTGACCGGCTTCCCCGCCCTCCGGCTGCGCGGCCACTACCTGGCTCTCGTCACGCTCGGGCTCGCCGAGATCATCCGGCTCGTCGCCCAGAACTGGCTCGAGGTGACCGGCGGCCCGTTCGGCATCCACGACTTCCGGAGCCTGCCGGGCCTGCCCGCCGGCGCGCTCGTCCACCGCCAGGCCATGTACCTGGTCGTGGTGGCGATCGTGGTGGTCTCGGTCGCGGCCATGTACCAGGTCTGCGAGCGCACGAGCGCGGGCCAGGCATTCCGGGCCATCCGCGAGGACGAGGTGCTCGCGCAGACCCTCGGCATCGACACCACCCGCTACAAGCTGCTCGCGTTCGCCCTCAGCTCGGCCTTCGCGGGGCTGGCGGGCGGGCTCTACGCGTACTACGTGCAGCTGGTCAGCCCGGTGATCGCGGGCGCGGCCACCACGTCGCTGGTCATCGGCATGGTGGTCTTCGGCGGGCTCGGCACCCTGTGGGGCCCCGTGCTCGGCGCGCTGCTGCTCTACGGCCTCTACGAGGGCTTGCGCTTCGTCGGCGTCGTGTACAACCTGGTCGCGGTGGGCTTCGTGATCATGGTCTTCGTCATCTTCTTTCCGCGCGGGCTGGCGGGCCTCGGGAGATCGGCATGAGCTATCGGCTCGGAGTGGACGTGGGCGGCACCTTCACCGACCTGGTCCTGGTGTCGCCCGACGGCGTCGCGCGCACCTGCAAGGTGCTGTCGACCACCGCCAACTACGCCGAGGCCATCATCGCGGGCGTGCAGCAGCTGACCGCGCAGGCCGCCATCGCGCCTCCCGAGGTCGGCGAGATCATCCACGGCACCACGGTGGCCACCAACGCGATCCTGGAGCGGCGCGGGGCGCGCGCCGGGCTCCTGACCACCGAGGGCTTTCGCGACCTGCTCGAGATCGGCCGCCTGCGCCTCTCGCGCCTCTACGACCTCGACTTCGAGCGCCCGGCCCCGCTGGTGCCCCGCCGGTGGCGCCGCGAGGTCCGCGAGCGCATGAATCACCGCGGTGAGGTGATCACCCCGCTCGACCGGGACGGGGCGGCCGTCGCGATCGACCGCCTGCTCGCCGAGGGCGTGGAGTCGATCGCGGTCTGCTTCCTGCACGCCTACGCCAACCCGGCCCACGAGGCCCAGGTGGGCGCGATGATCCGCGAGCGCGCGCCCCACGTGGCGCTGACGCTCTCCTCCGAGATCCTGCCCGAGATGCGCGAGTTCGAGCGCACCAGCACCGCGGTCACCAACGCCTACGTGATGCCGGTGATGGGCCGCTATCTCGCCTCGCTGGAAGCCGAGTTGCGCCGGCTCGAGGTCCGCGCTCCGCTGCTCATCATGCAGTCCAACGGCGGCGTCATGACCGCCGAGGGCGGGCGCCGGCGCCCGGTGCACGTGATCGAGTCGGGCCCCGCCGCGGGGGTCATCGCGACCGCGGCCCTGGCCCGCGCCATCGGCGCCCCCAACGCGCTCAGCATCGACATGGGGGGCACCACCGCGAAGGCCTCCATCATCGAGGGGTACGAGATCAAGCGCACCGGCGAGTTCGAGATCGGCGGCTCGATGTCGCAGGGCAGCCGGCTCAACAAGGGCGGCGGCTTCCTGCTGCGGGTGCCCGCCATCGACATC
>DATGBR010000140.1:0-2601 GCA_035312605.1 Candidatus Methylomirabilota bacterium | reverse complement strand
CGAAGTAGCGTCGAAGTAGTATTGACACTCGCTTTTTCCACGTGATAGGGTTCACAAGGCTGGAGCCCGGATACACGCGGTAGACCGCCGGTCTTCATCCACAGCGCGCCTCGCCGGTAGCGAAGAACGTCCAGCATCTGGGCTGCGGAGGAGTGGATGAGCGTGATGGATCGCCGGTCGTTCTTCAAGATCGTGGCCACCACGGGCGCCGCCGCGGCCGCCGGCGGCTGCGGGCCGTCGGCCGAGCAGTTCATCCCCTACGTGATCCCGCCCGACAACATCGTGCCGGGCATCCCGGCGTACTTCTCCACCGTCTGCCGCGAGTGCCCGTCGGGCTGCGGCCTCATCGCCAAGAATCGGGACGGCCGCGTCATCAAGCTCGAGGGCAACCCCGATCACCCGACCAACACCGGCGGTCTCTGCATCCGGGCCCACGCGGGCCTGCAGGGTCTCTACCACCCGGACCGCTTCCGCGGCCCGCTCGCGGCGGGCAAGTCGGTCACGTGGGACGAGGCGGAGAAGCAGCTCGCCGACAAGCTGGGCCCGCTCGCGAAGGCGCGGCAGGGCGCGCGCATCGCGGTGGTCAGCGGCCTCGAGACCGGCAGCCTCGGCCGCCTGATGGACGAGTGGACGCGCGTGCTGGGCGCGCGCCCCCGCATCGCCTACGAGCCGCTCGGCTACGAGTCGATCCGGGCCGCCAACCGGGTGGCCTTCGGCCGCGACGCGATCCCGGACTACGCGATCGGCGACGCCACCTACCTGGTCTCGTTCGGCGCCGACTTCCTCGAGACGTGGCTCAACTGCGAGGGCTACACCGCGGACTTCGCGCGGATGCACGCCTTCTACCAGGGCAAGCAGGGGACGTTCGTCCACGTCGAGCCGAGGCTCTCGCTCACCGCCTCGAACGCCGACCAGTGGCTGCGCAACGCCCCCGGCACCGAGAGCCTGCTGGCGCTGGCCATGCTCCGGGTGATCGTCGACGACGGCCTCCACGCCTCGGGCGCCGACCTCAACACCCTGCGCGCGGCGGCGCGCGCCGGCGACGTGGAGGGCGCCGCGACCGCCTCCGGGATTCCGGCCGAGACGATCAAGCAGGTGGCGCGCGATCTCGCCCGCTCGCGCGGCGGCCTCGTCATCGGCGGAGGCATGGCCTCGACCGGGTCGACGTCGACCGACACGCTGGTGGCCGTCAACCTGCTCAACGCCGCCATCGGCGCGGTGGGAACGCGCGTGCGCTTCGGCAGCGCCCTGCCGCTCGGCAAGGTGAGCCCGTACTCGGACCTGATGGCGCTGACCCAGGCGATGGCGGCCGGCCAGATCGACGTGCTCGTCCTGGTCGACGTCAACCCGGTGTACGCGATGCCGCCCAAGTCGGGCTTCACGGAGGCGCTCGCCAAGGTCCCGCTGGTGGTGGCCCTCGCGGGCCGGCCGACCGAGACCACCGCGCGCGCCCACCTGGTGCTGCCGATCCTGCACTCGCTCGAGTCCTGGGGCGACTACACGTCCGAGGACGGTGTGCTCGGGCTCATGCAGCCGACCATGGGTCCGGTGCAGATCGAGCGCAAGGCCGTCTCCGCGCTCTCCACCGGCGACGTGTTCCTCCGCGCCGGCCGGACGGCGCTCGGGCTCGAGGAAGGCAAGGGCCCGCTCAAGTGGGCCACGTTCGGCGATTACCTGAAGGACGAATGGCAGCGGGTGGCCCGCGACTACGGCAGCACCGCCCCGTTCGGCGAGTTCTGGGAAGCGGCGCTCCGGCGCGGCGGCGTGTGGCGTCAGCCGGCCTCGCCCGCGGTCACGCTGCGTCCCGAAGCGGGTCGCGTCCAGGCCGGCGCGGCCAAGCTCCAGGGCGACGGCACACACGCGCTGATCGTCTACCCGTCGAGCCGTTTCTACGACGGCCGCGGCGCGGATCGTCCCTGGCTGCAAGAGGTGCCCGACACCATGACCCAGGTGGCGTGGGACTCGTGGGTCGAGATCCCGAGCGAGACCGCGACCAAGCTGGGCGTCAAGCGGGGCGACCTGGTCAAGCTGACGTCTCCGCACGGGTCGATCGAGCTGCCGGCCTACCCCACCGACCTCGTGCATCCGGGCGCAGTGGCGGTGGCGATGGGGCAGGGGCACAAGTTCCCCGGCGCCTTCGCGAACCAGGGCAACGCGGCCACCGGCACCGCGGACCAGGCCGGGTACCTCAACGCGGGCGCCAACCCGATGGAGCTGCTACCCGGTGCGCCGGATCCGGTCTCGGGCGGCCTGCCGCACCTGGCGGTCAAGGTCACGCTCGCCGCCACCGGTGGCCGGCGGCCGCTCGCCGTGCCGCAGGCCCAGTTCGATCAGGACGATCGCGAGATCGCTCAGTGGGTCGGTCTCGGAGCCGCGCGCGAGACGGAACTGCGCGGCAAGGCGCCCGAGCACGCGAGCCATCCAACCATGTACCCGCGGGTCAAGTACCCCGAGTACCGCTGGGGCATGACGGTGGACGTGGACCGCTGCACCGGCTGCCAGGCCTGCGTGCTGGCCTGCCAGAGCGAGAACAACGTGCCCACGGTCGGGAAGGCGCAGGTGGCCTACGGCCGCATCCAGCACTGGATGCGGGTGGAGCGG